>NZ_JAHLEM010000660.1 GCF_018883605.1 Streptomyces niphimycinicus
CGTCCAGCCGGCGGGCCTCGGCGCGGGCGGCGGGCGCGGTGGCGTCGGGCAGATCACTGAGCGCGGGCCCGCGCCACAGTGCGAGGGCGGCGTCGAGCAGATCGACGGCCTTGGCCGGATCGCCGTCGGCGAGGGCGTGGCCGCCCTCCTCCGCGAGCCGTTCGAAGCGGTGCAGATCGACGTCGTCGGGGTCGGCGCTCAGCCGGTACCCGCCCGGAACGGACTCCACGGCGTCCTTGCCGAGCGCCCGCCGCAGCCGCCCGACCAGCGCTTGCAGCGCGCCATGCCCGTCGACGGGCGGATCGGTGACCCAGATCTCACCGATGAGCGCCCCGGTGGTCCGCGCCCGCCCGGGCGCCAGCGCGAGCGCCGCCAGCAGCGCACGCAGCCGCGCCCCGCCGACGTCCACGGGGGTGCCGTCGTCGTGGCGGGCCTGGGTGGTGCCGAGGATGCCGTAGCGCACGGCCCCATTCTGAGGGATGCCGGTCTCCTGGCCGACCGCGCCTGCCCCGGCTGTTCTCCCGGTCATCCCGGCCCGGCCATTCGCCCGTTTCCCGGAGCCCGGCCGTTCCCCCGTTTTCGCCGGCCCGGCGGTTCTCCCGTTTACCCTGGCCCGGAACTCCGCGCTCCCTGTGCGACGTTTCCCCTCAGCGCTCACCAGCCCGTATGGAGACCCCACTCGATGACCACCGCCATCAGCCGCCGCGAGCGGCGCATCAGCCCCGTCTTCCTCGGACTGTTCGCGATCATGGTCGTGTCCGCGTGGGCGGTGTGGACGGACTACTCGGCGAGCCCCGGTTTCGCCGTCTTCCTGTTCGTCGTCTCCGGCTGGGTCGTCTCGCTGTGCCTGCATGAGTACGCCCATGCGCGCACCGCGCTGCACGGCGGGGATCTGTCGATCGGCGCGAAGGGCTATCTGACCCTCAACCCGCTGAAGTACACGCATGTGGCGCTGAGCATCGTGCTGCCCGTGGTCTTCGTGATCATGGGCGGGATCGGGCTGCCGGGCGGGGCGGTGTTCATCGAGCGGCACCGGATCCAGGGCCGCTGGAAGCACAGTCTGATCTCGGCCGCGGGCCCGCTGACGAATGTGCTGTTCGCGGTCGCGCTGACCGCCCCGTTCTGGCTCGACGCCACGGACCGGGTGCCGGAGCTCTTCCGCTTCGCCCTCGCCTTCCTGGCGTTGCTCCAGGTCACGGCGGCGATCCTGAACTTCCTGCCGGTCCCGGGGCTGGACGGGTACGGGGTGATCGAGCCGTGGCTGTCGTACCGCATCCGGCGCCAGGTCGAGCCGTACGCGCCGTTCGGGCTGCTCGCGGTCTTCGGGATCCTGTGGATACCCGAGGTCAACCAGGCGTTCTTCGGCGCCATCGACGCGGTGCTGCGGGCCCTGGGCGTATCGGAATGGGACACCTACTGGGGCCAGGAATTCTTCCGCTTCTGGCAAGGTGAACCCAATATCGCCGGATTCCGCCCCTAGGGGTACCTGCGGCGGGCTGTTCCCCTCCCCGCCCCTTCCCGACACCTGACGATATGCGGCTCCGCCGCGCGGGGGGGCTCCGCCCCAGACCCCGGGGCCCAGGGGCGAAGCCCCTGCCATGCGGCGGAGCCGCGTGGAGAAGGCTGGCACTCGGGGAGTATCCGAACGGTAATCAGCGGTAGCCGCTGACCCGGTCATGGTCCGGTCGAGATGAGGGCGCTGACGCGGTTCTCGTACTCGCGGCGGGCCTTACGCTGCGCCGGGACAGTCGGGGTGCCCTGGCCGCCGTCGAGTGGCTGGCAGCGGGTGAGGAGCTGGCGGTGGACGGCGGGGGCGGCGGTGACGCGCAGGGCGTAGCCCTGGCCTCGCCGTACGGTGACGCCCTGGTCGAGCACGGCTCGCTCGTCGGGCTCCAGCTCGGTGGCGCGGAAGTAGCGGATCGCATAGGTGCGGGTGTTGCCCGCATCCAGCCATCGGTCGAGGTGGTCTTGCCGAAGTCCGCCCAGGTCGAGGCCATGTCCGTCCAGCCAGGCGAGGAACTCCAAAGCCACCAGGACTCGGGTGCGGAGGAACGAGCCCGGCTCCGCCGGGTGGCGGCGCTGGGCGGCGCGTCGACGGGCCCGTCGCAGCAGATGCCAGTGCGCGTAGGGACGAATCTGGTGGACGTGGCCGGCGGGACGGTCGGCCAAGACCGTGTCCAGCCAGGCGGGGCTGTGCGTGAGCCAGTGCAGGATGCCGCGGGGACGCTCGGCCAGGGCGAGAGCGTCCCGCAACGGCTGTAGCGGTGCTGGGATGTGCCCGTCGGGACCAGTCAGCAGATGCTGGAGGCGGGCGGTGAGGACGCCTCCCGCGACGCGGGACTGGTCAGGGCCGACGTCGACCCCGACGCACTGGGCCGCGCGCTGGTTGCCTGCGCGGACGGTCTGACGACCCAGTGGTTCATGGACCCCACGTTCGACCTGGTCGAGCACGTTCGCGAGCACTTCGACCTGCTGATGCGAAGCGTCGTCACCGAGGCGGACTGACACCGCCCTGAGACCGCCCCCGCTGGGCCGGCCGGCGTGCGAGTGGCTCTTTGGAGTGACGAAGACCGGCGTGCGAGATCATAGTGTCGGACGGATGAGAGTGATGGACGGCAGGTGGCCCCGGTGGGGCGCCGACGCCGGGCTGGTCGTACTGACGTTTCTGCCGGCGCTGCTGTCGCAGCCGTACGTGGACACCTCCGGGCCGGCCTGGGCGTCGCTCACGGTGTACGAGGCGGTGGGCGTGGTGGCCCTGCTGCTGCGGCGAAGGCTGCCGGCCACCGCCTTCGTCGTGGTTTTCGCGGCCCTTCTGGCGGCGCTGGTGGGCAGTGCGGGCGCGGGAGCCAAGCTGTCGCCGCTGGTCTTCCTGCCGCTGGCGGTGCTGCTCTACAACCTGGGCAACCACGGCACGAGCTGGCGACGGACCGTGTCGGCGGTCCTCGGCGTCACCGTGCTGAGCGTGGCCGGTCTGTGGCTGAACCGGATGACGACCGACTCCGGCGACTTCCAGGGCGGCCTGGACGTCCTCGCCGCGCTGGCCCCGATGCCGCTGGCGTGGGCGATGGGGTTCGCCGCGCGGACCCGGCAGGAACTGCTGGCCGCGGCCGAGCGACGGGCGGCCGACGCGCGCCGGGCACAGGCCCTGGAAGCGGCGCAGGCCACGCAACGCGAGCGGACACGGATCGCCGGAGAGATGCACGACGTGGTCGCGCACTCGCTGACCCTGCTCGTCGTGCACGCGGAGACCCTGCGCGCCCGCGGCGGCGAGCTGCCCGACTGGGCCCGTGCCCAGGTCGACGGGCTGGCCGCGGCGGGCCGGCAGAGCAGCGGCGAGCTGCGTGACCTGCTGCGGATGCTGCGCGACCCCACGGACGCCGTCCCGCTCCAACCCGTACCGGACCTCGGCGAGCTGGACGCGTTGCTGGACAGCCACCGTGCCGCGGGAGGAATGGTCGAGCTGACGATGGACGTCGCGCCGGAGTCCGTGCCGGAACCGGTGCAGCTTGCGGTGTACCGCGTCGTGCAGGAGGCACTGGTCAACGCCCGTCGGCACGCGCCCGGGGCGCTCGTCCAAGTGACCGTCGATGGCGGAGATGGCGGAGATGGCGGAGAGCTGCGGTGCGAGGTCGTGAACGGCCGCGCGGTACGGCAGGCCACGGCCGGCGCGGGCATCGGGCTCGGCCTGGTCAGCATGGAGGAACGGGTGAGCGCGCTGGACGGCGAGCTCACCGCGGGCCCGACCCGTGACGGCGGCTTCCGCGTCACGGCCACGATGCCGTGGGAGCGTGCGGATGTCTGAGCAGCTCAGCGTGCTCGTCGTGGACGACGAGCCGATCATCCGCGCCGGTCTGAGCGCGATCCTGGACAGCCAGGCGGACATCACCGTGGCGGGCACCGCGAACGACGGTGAGGAAGCCGTCGAGGTGTGCGCGCGGCTGCGGCCGGACGTGCTGCTGATGGACATCCGGATGCCGCGCCGCAACGGCCTGTGGGCGCTGGCCG
>NZ_JAHLEM010000661.1 GCF_018883605.1 Streptomyces niphimycinicus
CCAGGCGGACATCACCGTGGCGGGCACCGCGAACGACGGTGAGGAAGCCGTCGAGGTGTGCGCGCGGCTGCGGCCGGACGTGCTGCTGATGGACATCCGGATGCCGCGCCGCAACGGCCTGTGGGCGCTGGCCGAGCTGGGCCGCCGGGGACTGCTCGGGCCGGGGCGCAGCCGAGTACTCATGCTGACCACGTTCGACCTGGACGAATATGTCGACGACGCGCTGGCGGCCGGGGCGTCCGGCTTCCTGCTGAAGAACAGTTCGTACGAAGAGCTGACCGGGGCCGTGCGTGCCGCGGCGGCCGGGCACAGCGCGCTGAGCCCCGCGGTGACCCAGCGGATCATCGAGGGCCATCTCAGCGGCCGGCGACAGCCCAGCGACCAGGAGCTGGCCCGGCTGCGGGACCTCACCGAGCGGGAGGTCGACGTACTGCGTCTGATCCGGGACGGGCTGAGCAACGCCGAGATCGCCGACCGGCTCGTGGTGAGCCTGCACACGGTCAAGACGCACGTCAGCCGCGTGCTCACGAAGACCGGCTGCCAGAGCAGGGCGCAGGCGGCGGTACTGGCCAGGAACACCCTGTCCTGACCCGCCTCCGGTTGGCCACCGGGCCGACGGGGCGCCATACCCCCGTGTGGTCATTCCTTGGAGTGACCCCGCGCCGGTGGGAAGCCCGCCATCGAGCGATGTACCGGGTGCGCGCCACTGACTGAATGGATGTTGTGCGCGGGACCCGCCGAACGGCCGCTCATCAGGTGAGTGCCCGGTCCCTCGACGCACACAGCACCTGTCACGCGCCGAAGGGAACTCGCTATGTCCGCACACACCCTGTCCCGCCGTCACCGGATCCGCCGGGGAGCACTGACCATGGCCCTGGCGACCTGCGTGGGCGCGGCGCTCGTGAGCTGCTCGGACGAGGTCGAACCGGCGGCCGGACAGAGCGCGGCGAGCCCGGCGGCCGATGCGCGGCTGGCCCGCCTCGCGCAGCAGGCGGCGGTCACCGGCTCCCTCGGCGTCATCGTCCGGGTCGACTCCGGCGACGGGAAGCCCGTCGAGATCGCCAAGCAGGCCGCCTGGACCAAGGACGACCGCACCCTCGCCGTCGGCGACCAGTTCCGTGTCGGCTCCAACACCAAGACGGTCACCGCGACCCTCGTCCTGCAACAGGTCGCCGAGAACAAGATCAGCCTCGACGACACGGTTGAGAAGTGGCTGCCCGGAGTGGTCGAGGGCGGCAAGGACATCACCGTACGGATGCTGCTGAACCACACCAGCGGTCTGGGCGACTTCCTGCTGACCCCGGAGTTCCTGTCCTCTCTCACGGGCCAGGAGAAGCGCACCTGGGCGCCGGAGGAACTGCTCGCCATCACGCCCGAGCAGGACCCGCCGGCCGAGCCCGGCGAGACGTACTCCTACAGCAACGCCAATTATGAAGCCCTCGGCCTGATCCTGGAGAAGGCCACCGGGAGCAGCCTGGCCGAGCTGATCAAGGAGAAGATCACCGGGCCTCTCAAGATGAAGGACTCGTATCTCGCCACGGACGCCGACTGGGACACCGGCCGGCAGCACGTGACCGGCTACGAGCCGAACGCCGAGCGGCTGAAGAAGATCCTCTCCGGGACCGTGGACCTGCCCGACGGCGTCGGGTTCGCCGGTCCCGAACGTCCCGACAACAACGTCGACACCTCCGCCATCGACCCGAGCTGGTCCTGGGCGGCGGGCGGCATGGTCTCCACCGCGGCGGACTGGCAGACCTTCCTCACCGCGCTGAACTCCGGCGAGCTGCTGCCGAAGGCCCAGATGAAGCAGATGCGGACCACCGTGGACGCGCCCGAGGAGGGCGGCGGCTATGGGCTCGGCCTGATGAAGGTGGACACGGCCTGCGGCACCGTCTGGGGGCACACCGGCGGACTGCCCGGCTACTCCAGCGAGATCTACACCGACGCCACCGGCACCCGTAGCGTCGCCGTCTTCAGCAGCACGAACTTCGGCATCAAGGACAAGGTCGCCGCGACCGCGAACAAGGCCCTCGTCGAAGCGGCCACCTGCCAGATGCTCGGCAAGCCCCAGCCCTCGGACAGCCCGGCCGGATGACGGCCGCGGACACCAGCCGACGCGCCGCCTCCGCCTTCGCCGGCGACCGCCTCGCTGACGACCTGTACGTGACGGCTGCCGTCACGCGCGTCCCGCACGAGACACGAAGCAATCCCCTACGACCGACCGAACACGAAAGTTGCACACCTCATGGCCACTCTGCTCCACAGGATCGGCCGCCTCGCCTTCCGGCGACGCGGACTCGCGGTCCTGCTGTGGGTTGTCGTCCTGGGTGCCGTCGGCGCCGCCGCCGTCAGCACCACGAGCACGAGCACCACGGGTCTCACCCTGCCCGGCACGGAGTCCCAGCGCGCCATCGACCTGCTGGACGAGAAGTTCCCCGCGGTCAACGCGGACGGCGCCTCTGCCACGATCGTCCTGCGGGCCCCGGACGGGCAGGACATCGGTGACGCCGGTCCCAAGAAGGCCGTGACCGCCACCCTGAAGGAGATACGGGACTCCTCCTCCCGTATCACGGACGTCACGAGGGCACCGGCGACACCCTCCCCGTGGCCGGCGAGAGCAGCACCCCGGAGATCATCGGCTTCGCGCTGGCCGGGCTCATCCTGGTCATCACCTTCGGCTCACTGGCCGCCGCGGGCCTGCCGCTGGTCACCGCGCTGCTTGGGGTCGGCGTGAGCCTGGCCGCCATCACGGCGCTGGGCTCCGTGTTCGACATGAACGGCAACACCTCGATGCTGGCCATGATGCTGGGCATCGCCGTCGGCATCGACTACGCGCTGTTCATCCGCTCGGCCTTCGCCAGCAGCTTGGTGGCCATCAGCGCGTGCAGCAGATTGAGCGCGTCATCCACCGTCGCGGTCTCCAGGTGCCGCACGGTCGCCAGCAGCGTCGGCGTCTGCCGTGTGACCTCCAGCCGCTTCAGCGTCGGCGCCTTCGAGGTCAGCCCGTACCGAGCCAGCCCGGTCATCCGCGCGGCCGGAACCCGTCCGGCATCCACCGCGCGGTCACATCGAGACCGAGCTGCTCGGCGACGAACCGCACCACGGAGGCCGGTACCGCCGTGGGGTCCTCGGTCAGGAAAGTGCCGAGCATCCGCACCGTGCCCCACTGCACCGCCCACCCCAACCTCGTAGCCGAACGGCGCTTCGCCCGAGCGAGCTCCAGGGCCCTGGTGTCCAGGCGGAAGAACTGTTCCAGCTCCCCGGGTGAGGGTTCCGTGGCGAACCGGCCGTAGCGGGCCTCTTGCTCAGCAGACAGGTATTCAACAGGCATGACCAGGAACGTAGAGCCCGCTGACCAGGCAAAACGGGTACGTCACCGAACCGGAATCAAGATCGCTCCGCTACCGCTAATTTCCGTTCGGATACTCCCCAGGGCCAGGCTACGGGAAGGGGAATGCCTCGATATGCGGCTCCACCGCGTACGGGCTCCGCCCCCAGACCCCAGGGGCGGAGCCCATGGTTACGGGAAGGGGCGAGGAGGGGAAAGCATCGCCATGCGGCTCCCCTCGTGGCCCCAAGCCCGCGGCCGCGAGCTCAGCCCGCCGCGCCCGTGCTGCTCTCCCGCTCGGCCGCGCGGTCGGCCCGGGCCTTGCGGACGTAGTACCAGGCCATATTGGACGAGATACCGGCGATCAGGATCCAGATGACCCCGAGCCAGCTCCCCCGCGCGAAGGACACGACGGCCGCGGCGATCGCGAGGACACAGACGGCCAGGGTGTAGAGGGCGAGGCGGGGCATGGGGTCGGCTCCTGTCGGGGGATGCGGCACTCCCCGACATTGTCCCCCATGCACCGCCGCGGGGGCGGGGCGCCCCGGATGTGCCGCCCGGGCGGCGGCGCCCTCAGACGTCGGTGACGCGCAGGCCCGCATGGGCCTTGTAGCGGCGGTTGACCGAGATCAGATTGGCCACCAGGGACTCCACCTGGTGGGCGTTGCGCAGCCGGCCCGCGAAGACGCCACGCATACCGGGGATGCGGGCCGCGAGCGCCTGGACCAGGTCGGTGTCGGCGCGCGACTCGCCCAGCACCATCACATCGGTGTCGATCTGCTCGACCTCGGGGTCCTGGAGAGTTACGGCCGACAGGTGGTGGAAGGCCGCGGTGACCCGGGAGTCCGGCAGCAGGGCGGCGGCCTGCTCGGCGGCGCTGCCCTCCTCCGGCTTCAGGGCGTACGCGCCCTTCTTGTCGAAGCCCAGCGGGTTGACGCAGTCGATGACCAGCTTGCCGCTCAGCTCCTCGCGCAGCGAGTCCAGCGTCTTGGCGTGGCCGTCCCACGGGACCGCGATGATGACGATATCGCTGCGGCGCGAGCATTCGGCGTTGTCCGCGCCCTCGATGCCGAGTTCCGCGCCGCCCAGCTCCCGCGCCGCGGTCTGCGCGCGCTCGGCGGCGCGCGAGCCGATGATCACCTTCTGGCCGGCCCTGGCCAGCCGGTAGGCGAGGCCGCGGCCCTGGTCGCCGGTGCCGCCCAGGACGCCGACGGTCAGGCCGGACACATCGGGGAGGTCCCAGGGGTCCTTGGCCGGGGCCTTCTTCGCGGGGGCGTCGGACGCGGAGTTCGGGGCATCAGGAGTAGTCATGACAGTGATCCTGTCACGCACCGCGGCCACCTTCATGGTGACGTCTCTTACGCTTTGACACTCCCCTCCGTCAGCCCTGTGCGCCAGTACCGCTGGAGTACGCCCATCAGCACCATCAGCGGCAGGACGGACAGGAACGCCCCGCCGACCGTGTACTGGTACAGCTCCGGCTGCCGGTCCGCGTATCCCTGCCAGGACGTCAGGCCGAGCTGGATCGGGTAGAGATCGGAGTCGGAGAGCATGACCAGCGGCAGAAAGAAGTTGTTCCAGATGTGCACGAACTGGAACAGGAAGACGGTGACCAGCGCGGGGGTCATCAGCCGCAGCCCCAGCGTGGAGAAGATCCGGGCCTCCCCCGCGCCGTCGATCCGCGCCGCCTCCAGGAGGGAGTCCGGGACGGCGGCGGCCGCGTAGATCCGGCACAGATAGACCCCGAAGGGGCTGACGATGCTGGGGATCAGCACGGCCCAGTAGGTGTTGGCCAGGCCGATCTCGCTGAAGAGGAGATAGAGCGGGAGGGCGAGCGCCGTGCCCGGGATCAGCACCCCGGCCAGGATGACGTTGAAGATGCCCTCCCGGCCGGGGAAGCGGAACTTGGCCAGGGCGTAGCCGGCGGCGGCCGCAAGCAGGGTGGCGGCGAGCGCGCCGACGCCCGCGTACATCAGGCTGTTGGCGAACCACCGGACGTAGATGCCGTCGTCGTAGGTGAGCACCCGGTGCAGATAGTCGAGCGGGTGCGGGTCGTGGAACCAGAAGCCGAAGGTGCCGAAGAGATCGCTGCTGGACTTGGTGGAGGAGACGACGAGCCAGTAGACGGGGGTCAGGAAGTAGATGGCGGCGACGGTGAGCAGCGAGACGGTGATGATCCGGTGCCGCAAGGGGGGTTGTGTCCCCTCCCGGCGCCTCGCCGCGCGGCGGCCCGCCCCGGGCCGGTCGTCGGGCGGGACCGCCTCGGGCCGCCCCTTCCCGGATGCGGCCTCGTCCGCGGGCTCGCTCGCGACCGCGCCCGCCAGGTCGTTCGCCTCGTTCATCCGTTGTCGCCGTCCTTCCCCCGCCGGCCCACGAGTCTGAGGAATCCGAAGGACAGCACGCAGGCGACGAGGGCGAGCAGAACCGCCTCGGCCGCCGCGATGTGCTGGTTGTTGCTGGTGAACGCCTCGTTGTAGGCGGCCAGATTGGGGGTGTAGCCGGAGTCGATGGAGTTGCTCAGCGGTTTGAGCACCTTGGGTTCGGCGAAGAGCTGGAGGGTGCCGATGAGGCTGAAGACGGTGGTGAGCACGAGCGCGGGCCGGATCAGGGGGAGTTTGATGTGCCGGGCGACCTGCCAGGCATTGGCCCCGTCGATCCGCGCCGCCTCGTACAGCTCTCCGGGTACGGCCTTGAGCTGGGCGATCAGCACCAGCATGTTGTAGCCGGTGAACTGCCAGGTGACGATGTTGGCGATGGACCACAGGACCGCCCCGCGGCCCAGGAAGTCCACATGCCGGCCCATCGAATCGGCCATCTCGACCAGCGGGCTGATCCCGGGGACGTAGAGGAAGCCCCACAGGATCGACGCGATCACCCCGGGCACGCCGTACGGCAGGAAGAAGGCGGTCCGGAAGAAGCCGACCCAGCGCGCGGAGGCCGCGTCCAGCAGCAGCGCGAGCGCGGTGGCGAAGGCGATCATCAACGGGATCTGGACGGCGCCGAACAGCAGCACCCGGCCGAAGCCCGCGGTGAACCGGTCGTCCTCCAGGGCGTGGGCGTAGTTGGACAGGCCCGCCCACACCTGCTTGGTCTCCCCGCCGAGGCCGAGCGGCCCGGTGCGCTCGACCTTCAGCAGGCTCTCGTAGAGGGCGTAGCCGATGGGGGCGATGAAGCACAGCAGGAAGAGCGCGAGGAAGGGCAGCAGAAACCCGGACGCCGCCCGGGCCCCGCGTGCCTCGGTCCGGGTGAGGCGGCGGGGGGCCCTGCTCACCCGCCTCACCCGGCCTTCACCTTGAGGCCCTTTTCCTTGAGGTCGGCGATCGTCTGGCCCTGCACCTTCTTCAGCACCGAACGGAAGTCGGACCCGTCGCCGATGGCGGCGGTGAAGGCGTCGCCGAGCCGCTGGTAGAGGGTGTCCGTGGCGGGGCCCCACTTCCAGCTCGTGTCCACGCCCTTGCTCGCCTCGTCGAAGACCTTGCTGTACGCCTGGCCGCCGAAGAAGTCCTTGTGCACATCGAGCTGGGAGGTGGTGTACCCCTGCTTGGCGCCCGGGGTGCCATAGCCGTTCTCGATCAGGAGCTTGATCGACTCGGGGTCGGTGTTGAGCCAGATCGCGAAGGCCAGCGCGTCCTTGGGGTACTTGGTCTTGGCGAAGACCGCGGTGGTGGAGCCGCCCCAGTTGGCGTAGGAGGCGTCGCCCTTCTTCCACTGCGGCATGGGCACCACGCGCCACTTGCCCGCGGTCCCCGGCGCGTTGCCGACCAGCAGGGCGTCGCCCCAACTGGCGCCGAGCCAGGAGGCGATGGAGCCGGTCTGGACATCCTTGTACCAGGCGTTCTGCCGGTCCGGAATGGTCTTGATGAGCTTGCGCCGGGCCAGCTCGTACCAGTAGTCGGCGACCTTACGGGTGGGCTCGTCGTCGATGGAGACGGTCCAGGTGTCGCCCTCGGTGCCGAACCAGCGCGCCCCGGCCTGCCAGGCCAGCCCCGCGAAGCGGTTGCCGTTGGTGGCCGAGAAGGTCTCGATCCAGGCGCCCTTCTTACGGATCGCCGTGGCCACCGCCTCGTACTCGTCCCAGGTGGCGGGCGGCTCTATGCCCCACTTGTCGAACAGGTCCTGACGGATGAACAGGCCCATCGGACCGGACGCCTGCGGTACGGCGTAGACGGCCTTGCCGAACACGGACTGCTGCCACTGCCAGCCGATGAACATGTCCTTGTGCTCGGCGACCCCGTACTTGGTCAGGTCCAGCAGCCCGTTGTCGACCAGGAAGCTGGGCACGACCGGGTATTCGATCTGGCCGAGGTCCGGCGGATTGCCCGCCTTGATGGCGGCGTGCATCTTGGCGTACTGGGCGCCGTCGACGGCCGAGACCTTCTCGACCTTGACCCGCACCTCGGGGTTCTCGCTGTTCCACAGGGCGACGGGTTTGTCGATGCCCGGCACCCAGGACCAGAAGGTCAGGGTGATCTTCTCGCCCTTCTTACGGCCCTTGGGTTCCCCGCCCCCGTCGTCGTCCGAGCCGCAGCCCGTGAGCGCGAACCCGGCCGCCGCGGCGGCCGCACCGCCGAGGACGGCGCGGCGCGGCGCGCCGGACGGCCAGGTGTTCCGTCGGGCCATCCGCGTGTCCCGTCGTGTCGGAGTGTCGCTCGTACCGGTCGGGGTGTCGTTCATCGGGAACCTCCGAGGAAACCCCCGCTTTCAGGCGGGGGAGGGATCGGGCTCCTGCGGAGCAGGGCAGGGGGAGCCGAATCGCCGCTGGGGCGATGCGGCGTCCGCCACTGACAATCCGTCAGGCAGTCACTAGCTGATGTGCT
>NZ_JAHLEM010000662.1 GCF_018883605.1 Streptomyces niphimycinicus
CCGACCCCGCCGGGCGGCTCGCCGATGTCCGGCAGCCTCGGCGCCACCACCGGCGCGGGCCCGCTGACCGGCCCCGGGGAGGGGTTCCGGGACGGCCTCGGGAGCGATCCGTCCCCCTCGCTGTTCCGCGACCCCGAGCCCACGCCGGGCGGCGGGGTGCCGTCGGACCAGATCTCCAGCGACACGCTGGTCAGCGGGGTGCCCGTGGTGCCGTCGGGCGAGGGCCGGTCCAGGCCGCCCGCGCCACCCGCCCCGGGCGGCCTCGGGGCCCCCGCGCCCGGCGGTAACAGCGCCCCGGCGCCGTCCGCCCCGAAGGCCGGTAAGCCCAAGAAGAAGGGCCGTTCCAAGGTCGTCATGGTCGCGGGCCTGCTGTTCGTGATCGCGGGCGGGGCCTACGCCGCCGGTCTGGTGATGAACCACGCCGATGTGCCCAACGGCACCACCGTCCTCGGCGTCGACATCGGCGGCAGCTCCAAGGAGGTCGCCGTCGACAAGCTGGACGCCGCGCTGGGCAAGCGCACCACCGCCCCGCTGACGGTGTCGGTCGACGGCCAGCGGAAGGAGATCAAGCCCTCCGTCGCGGGCCTGGCGCTCGACACCGACGCCACGGTCCGGGACGTCGCGGGCCGGGACTACAACCCGGTCACCGTGATCGGCTCGCTCTTCGGCGGCACCCATGAGGCCGACCCCGCGGTCACGGTCGACGAGGAGAAGCTGCGGGACGCCCTGGAGCGGCTCGCGGGCGACTCCGGCACGGCCCGCGAGGGCGGCATCGACTTCACCTCCGGCAAGCCCGTCGCGGTGTACGGCAAGGAGGGCAAGGGGCTGGACGTGGACACGGCGGTCAAGGCCGTATCGGAAGGGTTCCGCCTGCGCGCCGAGACCGGCCGGAACAAGGCCATCACCCTGCCGGTCGCCGTGCGGCGCCCCACGGTCAGCAACGCCGAGGTCGACCGGAAGATGAAGAGCTTCGCCAAGCCCGCGATGTCGGGGCTGGCCACGGTGCGGACGGACGCCCAGCACTCGATTCAGTTCGGCCCGGACAAGTCGCTGCCGAAGATCCTTTCCATGAAGGTGATCGGCGGCAAGCTGGTGGAGCACTACGACCTGCCCGTCCTCAAGCAGTTGTACGGCGGCACCTTCGACGGCGTTCTGCTCGAACGGGGCGACGGCAGCAAGAAGCCCGTCACCCCGGAGGACGTGGAGTCCGCGCTGCGGCAGGCGCTGCTCGGCAAGACGCCCAGCGACCGCATCGGCGTCATCGGCAAGGACAACTGAGCGAGCCCCGCTCGTTCACCACGCGGCCCCCGCCCGGCACCGGGCGGGGGCCGCGCCGTGTCTCCCGGGCCGCGTCATGTCCCCCCGGGCCCCGTCGTGTCTCCCGGCCCGCGGCACGTCTCCCCGGCGCGTCATGCCCCGACCCATGACATCTGTCATCCCCAGGTCACGACCGCTGACACTGCCGGGCGCCGCCCGCCCTCGGCCAGGCTTATGGCCATGACCGCAACGACCGCTGTTTCCGCCCCCGGCACCGGGGCCGCCACCACGGGCGCCCCGCCCGTGGTCCGCTTCGAGAAGGTGAACAAGAGCTACGGCAATGTGCGCGCCGTGGCCGATCTCGATCTCACGCTGTACCCGGGGGAGACCGTCGCCCTGCTGGGCCCCAACGGCGCCGGCAAGTCCTCCAGCCTCGATCTGCTGCTCGGCCTGCGCCACCCCGACTCCGGCCGGGTGGAGGTCTTCGGCACCACCCCGCGCCAGGCGATCGTCCGCGGCCGGGTCGGCGCGATGCTCCAGAGCGGCGCTCTGATGGAGGACGTGACGGTCCGCGAACTGGTGGGGCTGGCCTGCGAGCTGCACCCCAAGGGCCATCCGGTGGACGAGGTGCTGGAGCGGGCCGGGATCGCCGAGATCGCCTCCCGCAAGGTGAACAAGCTCTCCGGCGGTCAGGAGCAGCGGGTGCGCTTCGCGTTCGCCACCGCCGGTGCCTCCGATCTGATCGTGCTGGACGAGCCCACGACCGGTATGGACGTATCGTCCCGGCAGACCTTCTGGGGCGCGATGCGGGAGCAGACGAAGCAGGGCCGCACCATTCTGTTCGCCACCCACTACCTCGAAGAGGCCGACGCCATCGCCGACCGGGTGATCGTGCTGCACGGCGGCCGGGTGCTGGCGGACGGTTCGTCCGCCGCGATCAAGGCGATGGCCGGGGCCCGGCGGATCAACTTCGAGCTGGACGGGCCGATCGACGGGACGGCGCTGCGTGCCCTGCCCGCGCTGACCGGAATCGAGATCTCGGGGCGTACCGTACGCATCCGGTCCACCGACGCGGACGCGACCGTACACGCGGTCTACCGCCTCGGGCTGTATCCGCGCGGCCTGGAGGTCACCGGCCTCGGCCTGGAGCAGGCGTTCCTGGCCATCACCGACGCCGCCACCGATGTGTCCACCGGCCCCGCCACCGATATGGCCGGTGACACCGCGCCCACAGTTGAGGAGTCCGCACGATGAAGGCGCTGGTCAAGCTGGAGATCGCGCGGACCCTGCGCAATCGCAAGTTCATGTTCTTCACGGTCGTCTATCCGTCCGTGCTCTTCCTGCTGATCGCGGGCAGCACCGACGCCGACGAGCGGGTGCCCGGCACCGGGCTGTCGATGCCGCTCTACTACATGGTCGCGATGGCCTCCTTCGGGGCGCTGACCGCCGGGCTGATGGGCAACGGCGAGCGGATCGCCAAGGAGCGCGAGGGCGGCTGGACCCGGCAACTGCGGCTCACCCCACTGCCCGGGCGCGGCTATGTGGCGGCCAAGATCGCGGTGGGTGCGGTGGCCACCCTGCCGTCGATCGTGATCGTCTTCGTGGTGGCCGCCGCCGTCAAGGGCGTACGGCTGGACGCCGCCTGGGAGTGGGCGGCGCTGACCGGCGCCATCTGGGCGGGCTCCCTGGTCTTCGCCGCGCTGGGGGTGGCCATCGGCTATCTGGCGACCGGGGACGCGGTCCGCCCGCTGACCATGATCATCTACTTCGGTCTGTCGATCCTCGGCGGGCTGTGGATGCCGACCACGTCGTATCCGCAGTGGCTGCGGAACATCGGCGACTATCTGCCCACCCACGCCTACACCGCCCTCGGCCAGGCGATCGAGCTGGGCGGCGCCCCGCACGCCAAGGACATCGCGCTGCTCATCGGCTATCTCGCGCTCTTCGCGGGCGGCGCGGCGTGGCTGTACCGCAAGGACACCCGTAAGGCGTGAGGGACGTCCGTAAGGCGTGCAGGACACTCGTAAGGCGTGCGGGACAGCCGTAAGGCATGACCGAGGGCGTGATCCGAGGTGTGACCCGAGGCGTGACCCGAGGCGTGATCGGAGGAGAGAAGAACCATGGCTGACCGGGCCGAGTGGACCGACGGCGATCCGGAGCGCCGCACCGGCGTGCGCCAACGGCTGACCTGGTGGGCCGACGCGATGGCGTACGACGACGAGCACGACCGGCTGGCCACCATCGGCCAGAGCCCCGAGAACCGCCGACAGGTCCTGATCAAGCTGATGTGGATCGGGATCTGGATGGCCTATCTGGGCGCCCCGGTGAGCGATCTCACCGATGGCCACCATTCCGTTCCCGCCACCATGTGCGGTGCGCTCGGTCTGCTGGCCTTCGCCGCCATCTATCTGATGCTGGTCTTCCGGCATACCGGGCGGGCGCTGAGCCGGGCCGCCGTCTTCGGGGCGCTGGGCACGATCTGCGTGCTCGCCGCCGTTCTCACGCTCACCATGGGCGACGCCTGGCTGGTGCTGTGCGTCTATGTGTCCGTCGCCTACGGGGCGGTGCTGCCGCTGCGGCTCTCGCGGTGGGCGATTCCGCTGAACACCGCGTTCATGGTGGCCGTCGGGTTGCTGGTGCGCGGTTCGCACGGGCTGCTGTCCGCCCTGGTCATCCCCTCGCTGCTCGGCGGGTTCGCGATGAGCGGGGTGCGGCAGATGGTCCGTACCACCCGGGCGCTGCGCGCCGCCCGCGCCACCGTGGCCCAGCTCGCCGCCAACGAGGAGCGGCTGCGGCTCGCCCGCGATCTCCACGATCTGCTGGGCCACTCGCTCTCCCTGATCACGCTCAAGAGCGAGCTGGCGGGCCGGATGCTGCCCGACAAGCCCGAGCAGGCGGCGCGGCAGGTCGCCGATATCGAACGGGTCAGCAGGCAGGCGCTGGTGGACGTCCGGGAGGCGGTCAGCGGCTTCCGCCGCCCCACCCTGGAGGCCGAGGTCGCCGGGGCCCGTACCGCCCTCGCCGCCGCGGGCATCGCCGCCGACCTCAGCCGGGCCGCCACCCACCACCCCGACCTGCCGCCCGACCAGGAGGGGGCGCTGGCCTGGGCGCTGCGCGAGGCGGTCACCAATGTGGTGCGGCACAGCGGGGCGCGCCGCTGCGCGGTCACGCTCGACGAGACGGACGACGAGCTGTGCCTGACCGTCACCGACGACGGCCGCGGCGCGACCGGCCCGCACGGCAACGGGCTCACCGGGCTGGCCGAGCGGCTCCAGTTGGCCGACGGCCGCCTGGAGACCGGCCCCGGCGAACGCGGCGGCTTCACCCTCCGCGCCCAGGTCCCGCTCTCCCGCGGCGCCCCCGTGGAGTTGCCCTCACAGGCCGCGCCGTAGGCGGCGGGCCGAGCGCCGGGGTCCGCACCGGTGGGGCCTTTTGGCGGGGGTCCGCGTCGGCGGGATCACTTGGCGGGGGTCCGCGCCGGGTGGGGCCACTTGGCGGGGGTCCGCGCCGGGTGGGGCCATTTGGCGGGGGTCCGCGTCGGCCGGGGTCCGCGCCGTAAGGACCGCGCGGAGGGAACGCGTGCAGGGAGCGCGTGCAGGGAGCGTGCGGAAGAGCGGATACGGAGAGCGGATACGCTGCGGGGCGTGATCCGGGTACTGCTGGCCGAGGACCAGTCCATGGTGCGGGAGGCGCTGGCCGCGCTCCTCGGGCTCGAGGACGAGATCGAGGTCGTCGCGCAGGTGGCCCGCGGCGACGAGGTCGTGGACGCCGCCCGGGCCCATCGCCCCGATGTGGCGTTGCTGGACATCGAGATGCCCGGCATGAGCGGGATCGAGGCCGCCGCCGCACTGCACCGGGCCGCGCCCGGGATCCGGATCGTGATCCTGACCACCTTCGGCCGCCCCGGCTATCTGCGCCGCGCCATGGAGTCCGGCGCCGACGCCTTCCTGGTCAAGGACGCCCCGGCGGCCCAGCTCGCCGACGCCATACGGCGGGTGCTGCGCGGGGAGCGGGTCATCGACCCCACGCTGGCCGCCGCCGCGCTCGTGGACGGGGCCAGCCCGCTGACCGCGCGCGAGCGCGAGGTGCTGCACGCCTCGGCGGACGGCTCGACCAATGCCGAGCTGGCGCGCGCCCTGCACTTGTCGCCGGGCACGGTCCGCAACTACCTCTCCACGGCGATCCAGAAGACCGCCGCACGCAACCGGGCCGAGGCCGTCCGTATCGCCCGCGAGAAGGGGTGGTTGTAGCGGCGGGGGCTTTCCCCTCCCCGCCCCTTCCCTCAACCGGGGCCCGGCCCCCGGCCCCCGCCGGGGCTCCGCCCCTGGGCCCCGCTCCTCAAACGCCGGAGGGGCTGGAAGGCCGGACCGCCGCCCCCCGACGGTCGGCCCACCGCACCCGCCAGACCCAGCCCGGCGGGATGTCCCCGTGCCCCCGGCACCCGCACGGCCCCCCGGCCACCACCGGGGGGTGTCCCCTGCACCGGGGGAGCCCACGAAGTCCGGTGCGGCGTGCCCAGTGCCTGCCGCTGTGCTCCTGGCCGCCACCGGGGGGTGTCCCCTGCCTCCGGGCGCCCCGGGCCTATGACGTCCGCCACGGCGTCCCCAGCCCCGCCACTGTGCTCCTGGCCGGCACCGGGGGTGTTCCCTGCACCGGACGGCCCCGGGCTCACGACGTCCGCCACGGCGTGCCCCAGCCCCCGCCGCTGTGCCCCTGGCCATCACCGGGAGGTGCCCCTGGCCATCACCGGGAGGTGCCCCCTGCCTCCGGGCGCCCCGGGCCTATGACGTCCGCCACGGCGTCCCCAGCCCCGCCACTGTGCTCCTGGCCGGCACCGGGGGTGTTCCCTGCACCGGACGGCCCCGGGCTCACGACGTCCGCCACGGCGTGCCCCAGCCCCCGCCGCTGTGCCCCTGGCCATCACCGGGAGGTGCCCCTGGCCATCACCGGGAGGTGCCCCCTGCCTCCGGGCGCCCCGGGCCTATGACGTCCGCCACGGCGTCCCCAGCCCCGCCACTGTGCCCCCGGCCGCCACCGGGACATCCCCCCCCACACACACGCACACCAGCCGCTCCGGGCCCAGAGGGCGGAGCCCCGGCCTGGGCCGCCGCCGAGGGCACGGGTGCGGAGACCCACCAGGCAGCGGCAGACGCTAGTTCAGCATCGCGCGGGCGGCGCGGGCCTC
>NZ_JAHLEM010000663.1 GCF_018883605.1 Streptomyces niphimycinicus
CCCCGGCCGCCACCGGGACATCCCCCCCCACACACACGCACACCAGCCGCTCCGGGCCCAGAGGGCGGAGCCCCGGCCTGGGCCGCCGCCGAGGGCACGGGTGCGGAGACCCACCAGGCAGCGGCAGACGCTAGTTCAGCATCGCGCGGGCGGCGCGGGCCTCGTGGCGTGCGGTTTTGGCGGTGTCGGGCTGCACCGGCTCCACCACCTCCGCGTAGTCCTCCAGCTCCTTGGCGCCGGTCATGAAGTCGCCCCGCTCCACCAGGAGTTGTGCCCGCTCGTAGCGCAGTTCGGCCGGGTGGCTGGGCAGCAGCAGGGACAGTTCGACCGCCCACAGCCGGACGTCGGTGCGCTCGGGGCGGGCGGACGCCCAGGCGCGGATGTTGTTGAGGATGCGCAGCACGATGTCCAGCGGCCCGGCCGGGCTCAGCATCGACGGGGAGAGCGGGGCGCCGGTGGCCCCCGACACCAGTGTCGCCGCGTCCTCACTGGACAGTGGCCGCCCGCCGTCGAACGGATCGGCCAGCACATGGCTTCCGTAAGGATCGCCGAAGCCGACCACGAAGTGCCCCGGCAGCGCCACCCCGTACACCGGCGCGCCCGCCCGGCGCGCCACCTCCATCCACACCACGGACAGCAGGATCGGCAGTCCACGGCGGCGCCGCAGCACCGTGTGGAGGAGCGAGGATCCCAGCCGCCGGTAGTCGGCCGGGCCGCCCCGGAAGTCATGGCGTTCGCCGAGGAGGCGGGCCAGCGCGGCGGCCCAGTCCTCGGGGCCGCCGGGGGAGAAGGGGAGCTGACCGGCCAGCCGGTCCAGCTCGATCTGTGCTTCGTCGAGTCCGGTCTCGTCCAGTCCGGTATCGGCCTCCATGCCGACCAGCAGGCACAGCAGCGCCAGGTCGGGGCGCTCTTCGCGGGCCGCGTCGGCGAACCGCCGGCGGCGGGACGTGTCGTTCATCCGTGGCATAGCCGACTCGTACCCTGCTCAGCGCACATCCTGTCCAGATGCGCGCCAGTGGTGGTAGCTGTGGTGGACGGTGAAGCCCATGCCCTCGTAGAGGGCCTGCGCACCGTCATTGTCCGTCTCCACCTGGAGATACGCGGCCGAGGCGCCCTCGTCGAGCGCCTTGCGGGCCAGCGCCGTCATCACGGCCTTGGCCAGGCCCTGGCGCCGCCGCTCCGGGGCGACCTCCACGGCGGTGAACCCGGCCCAGCGGCCGTCCACCACACAGCGCCCGATCGCGTCCGGGGCGGCTCCCTCCCGCCCCGGCACGGTGGCGAACCACACGGACGGGCCGCCCGACAGCACCGTCCGCGCCTCGGGGGAGGGCTCGCCGGACGACCGCTGATAGCGGGCCAG
Organism: Streptomyces niphimycinicus; assembly: GCF_018883605.1. GTDB lineage: Bacteria > Actinomycetota > Actinomycetes > Streptomycetales > Streptomycetaceae > Streptomyces > Streptomyces niphimycinicus. Next base: position 1,361 of record NZ_JAHLEM010000663.1, read on the forward strand.
CCAGGCGTCGTCGAGCCGGCGGGAGAGCGTCACCGCCGAGGCGTCGGCGTCCAGATCCCCGATGGGGGCCAGCGCCGCGATGCGTATCAGGGACGAGACCTCCCGCGTCCAGCCGCGGCTCTCCAGCTCCGCCGCGAGCAGCTCCTGGGTGCCCTCGGCGCCCGTACTGACCTGGATGTACGCGGGCAGCCCGTGCGCCGCGTACCAGTCGGTCACCCGGCGCAGCGCCTCGTCGAGGCCCGTCCCGGGGTCGCCGAGGGGCAGTACCGAATTGGCGCGCCGGGTGAATCCGCCCGAGGCGCGCAGCGTCCACTCGCCCAGCGGCTCGCTGACCATGGGCGGCCAGGCCCGGGCGGCGACCCGGTCCAGCTCGGGCGCGGTCGCGGCGGGGCCGCGGCGGCGGGCCGGAGCGGCGGGTACCACCTTGCCCGCCACCAGGGACGACTCGGCGATCCGCACCGCCTCACCGGTGCGCCGCGTGATGGAGAGCGAGCCCTCGGTCCACGATGTGAGAACGCCGACCACGTCGGTGAAGGTGGGGGCGGGCTCACGATCTCTGGTGATCAACCTGACCGAGACGCGTTTTCCCACGTCATCCGGGGTGATCCGGACTTCAAGACGTCCGCCAGTGGTGAAATCCACAGCTCAGTCAGCCCCTCATGTGCGTCTGGTGCCCAAGAACGGAGATACTAGGTGCGGGCATCGACGACGCCGCGCTCCCGCGCGATAGCAGCCCTAACGAGGAGGAACGACAGCGTGACCTACGTCATCGCGCAGCCTTGTGTCGACCTGAAAGACAAGGCGTGCATCGAGGAGTGCCCCGTCGACTGTATCTACGAGGGCCAGCGGTCCTTGTACATCCACCCGGACGAATGCGTCGACTGCGGGGCTTGTGAGCCGGTCTGCCCGGTCGAGGCGATCTTCTACGAGGACGACACTCCCGAGGAGTGGAAGGACTACTACAAGGCGAACGTCGAGTTCTTCGACGAGCTCGGTTCGCCCGGTGGGGCGAGCAAGCTCGGCCTGATCGAGCGGGACCACCCCTTCATCGCCGCGCTTCCGCCGCAGGAGCACGACGAGTAACCCTGCCCCGGCGTCAGCGCCCGGAAGCAGCCGGCGGTCCCGTATGGCCTGTGGCCTGCGGGACCGGGCTGTTTCCCGGGCGCTCCCGGCGCTCCCGGCCCTCCCGTGGGTCCCGGGTCTTCCCGGGGTCCACCGGTACGGCCGGAATCCACCGGGTTCCCGGGCCCTCGGCCCGGCAGTGCCGAAGGACCCGGGCAGTTCCGAAGAAAGCGAGCCACCCCGTGCCACCCGTATCCGCCCGCCTCCCGGTCTTCCCCTGGGACCGGCTCGAACCGTACAAGGCGATCGCCGCGGCCCACCGCGACGGCATTGTCGACCTCTCGGTGGGCACCCCCGTCGACCCGGTCCCCGAGCTGATCCGCGCGGCCCTCGCCGACGCCTCGGACAGCCCCGGCTATCCCACCGTCTGGGGCACGGCCGCGCTGCGCGACGCCCTCACCGGCTGGGTGGAGCGGCGGCTGGGCGCGGCCCGGGTGACCCATACCCAGGTGCTGCCGGTGGTCGGCTCGAAGGAACTGGTGGCCTCGCTGCCCGCGCAACTGGGCCTCGGCCCCGGCGACCGGGTCGCCTTCCCGCGGCTCGCCTATCCGACGTACGAGGTGGGCGCGCGGCTGGCGGGCGCCGAGCCGGTGCCGTACGACGAGCGGACATTCGCGGCCGGCGCCGCGGGCACCGACCTCGACCCGGCCGGGCTGAAGCTGCTGTGGCTCAACTCCCCGTCCAACCCCACCGGCCGGGTGCTGTCCAAGGACGAGCTGCGCACCGCGGTCGCCTGGGCCCGTGCGCACGGGGTGCTGGTGGTCAGCGACGAGTGCTATCTGGAGCTGGGCTGGGAGGCCGACCCGGTCTCCGTGCTCCACCCGGATATCTCCGGCGGGTCCTTCGAGGGGCTGGTGGCGGTCCACTCGCTGTCCAAGCGGTCCAATCTGGCGGGCTACCGGGCGGCCTTCCTCGCCGGTGACGAGGCGGTGCTCGGCGAACTGCTGAAGATCCGCAAGCACGGCGGGATGATGGTGCCCGCACCGGTGCAGGCGGCCACGGTCGCGGCGCTCGGCGACGACAAGCATGTGACCGAGCAGCGCGAGCGCTATGAGCGGCGCCGGGCCGCGCTGCGGTCGGCGCTGGAGGGCCAGGGCTTCCGCATCGAGCACAGCGAGGCGTCGCTGTATCTGTGGGCGACGCGGGACGAGCCCTGCTGGGACACCGTGGGCGCCCTCGCCGAGCAGGGCATCCTGGTGGCCCCGGGCGAGTTCTACGGCGCGGCGGGGGAGCGGCACGTGCGGGTTGCGTTCACGGCGACGGACGAGCGCGTGGCGGCGGCGGTCCGGCGACTGGCGGACTGAACGACCTGAAGGGGCCCGGGGAGTACGAGACTCCCCGGGCTCCCGTGTTGGTCCGGCGAAATCAGCCGAGCAGCGGCAGGCCCTTGATCGGCAGATCCTTGACTGGGAGGTCCGAGCCCTGCGGGGCGCTGGGCGCGGGGGCCTGCGGGGCGGCGGCCTCAGCGGGCTGCGCCGCCTTGGCCGCCTTGCCCTTGGCGTGGGCGCCGCCCTTGCCCTTCCCGTGTCCGAGGGCCCTGCCCTCGCCCTTACCGCCTACCTTGGCGTGCGCGGCCCTGGCCGGACCGGCCTTGGCGGCCTTGGCGGCCTTGGTGGCCTTCGCGCCCTTGGCGGGCTTGGCGGGCTTGGCGGGTTTGGCAGGCTGGGCGGGCTTGGCCGGGGCCACGTTCGCCGGGGCGGTCCTGCCCGGCAGGATCTCCTTGACGGTCCCGCCGGCCTTGCTGCTGACGTCACCCGCCGTGCTCCCGACCTGCTGCGAGGCGACGTCGGCGACCTCACCGACCGAGGCGGGGTCCAGCGAGGACAGCCCCAGCTTGGAGGACTGCGGCTGGGCCGGCTCCGCCGCACTCGCGACCCCGGCGGCGCCGACGACGGGTGCCGCGCTCGCCGCGACCAGCAGTGCGGCGCGGGCGATCCGACGGGTGAGAGGGAGGGACATGGTTCTCCTTTGGCGGAGGGACAATTTTCGTGCGGTGCCCGGCGATTCGGACGCTGTGAATACCGCGTGAACCCCGCGAAGGTTGCGGTGAGACAAGGCAAAGAGTTGGCAATGCGTCGCATTATCCGGTTCTGCGTGTAATACGCCCGGGTCATTTCGCCGTATGCGCAGCACAATGCGCCGTCAACCGCCCTGAACTGCGGTGATTCCATGCGCTATCGCATGGTGATGATCCGCACTTCCGCCCCGGAAATCCCCTTGGCCGGACGCCAACCCGCCGCGGAATTCCGCGCGTTCCATTCGCGCTCGCCGTAAGAGACACGTTCGATGCGCAACTCGTCCGAGTGGGCCACCGCCCAGTGCGCGATCTCCCAGCCGCGCTGCCCGGCGCGCCCCGGAGCCGCCGCCTTCGGCACCGGAACCACCACCGTGTGCGGCGAGGGGGCGACCTGCTTGCCGCCGCCGTGCCCGGTCGAGGCCGGCCGCGCCTCCGTCTCGGCGCCGAACTCCCGCTTCAGCGACGCCCGTACGCGCAGCGGATCGCCCGCCTGACCGTCGTCCGGCGGCCCCGGGCAACTGAGGGCCGCCCCGGAGTGCCCGGTGAGGGCGCCGGTCAGCACCACCGCCTCGGTCTCATGCTTGGCGTACGCCTGCGGGAAACCGCTGCGCTGCACCCGCTGCGCCGCCACCGTCAGCGGCAGCCGCGAATAGCCGGGCAACCGCACCAGGTCGTCGTAGAACTTCCCGGCGGCGTAGACGGGATCGCGGATCTGCCGCACGCTGCCCCAGCCCTGGGAGGGGCGTTGCTGGAACAGCCCCTGCGAATCCCGGTCCCCGTGGCGGATGGTGCGCAGCCCCGACTCTTGCAGGGCGGTGGCCAGCGCGATGGTGACGGCCCGCTCCGGCAGTCCGCGGGAGGCGGCCACGGCCTCGATCGTGGCGGCGTTCACGGTCTGCTCGGGGGAGAGCCGCACATCCTCGCCGTTCGCCCGTATGACACAGCGCGGCGGTCCCACACCACCCGTCAGCAGTTGCGCCGTCAGGTATCCGGCCAGCGCCAGCAGCACGGCACAGGCGACCCCCGCCCGCAGCAGCCGGGCGCGGTGGGAGAAGACGGACAGGCGCACGCGCCACACGGTACTGGAGCTCGCCCGGCCGCGCCGGATCACCGGCGCGGGGTGGGGAACACCACGTCGCGAGCCGCTTGGGCGGCCGGGGTCGGGGGCGGCGTGGGCGGCCGGAGCTGGGGGCGGCGTG
>NZ_JAHLEM010000664.1 GCF_018883605.1 Streptomyces niphimycinicus
CTCCGCCGCCTCCAGGGCGACCGGGTCGGCGGCGGCAGCGACGGGCGGCGCGGCCGGCGAGACGGCGGTCGGCGCTCCGGCCCCCTCCGTCCCCTGTCCCGTTCCCGCTCCTACGCCGGGCCCTTGCCCCACTCCCGCCGCTTCGAGCACCGGGTCCGCTGCGAGCACCGGGTCCGTTTCCAGCATCTGGTCCGTTTCCAGCATCTGGTCCGCTGCGAGCGCCGGGTCCCCCTTCTGCGGCGGGACGGTGCCTGAGGCGAGGAGGAGCTGTACGGCGCGCAGCAGCCGGTCCGCCGCGCGCGCCGGATGGCCGGAGGCGGTGTCGGCGACGGCCAGACAGCGCAGTGCCCAGGGCGTTTCGGCGCACCGCAGCGACCGCTCCCAGCTCCGCTCGGCCTGTGCGCGGTCGCCCGCATGCCACTGGGCGACGCCCAGGTGGTATTCGGCGCCCGCGGTCGAGGGGGCCGCTTCGAGGAGGTCGCGCCAGGCGGGCGCGACCAGGGATGCGCCGGGGTCGGCCTGGGAGGGGCCCGGCTCCCAGTCGGGGAGGGCGCCGGTGCGCAGCAGGCGGCGCCACGGCTCCTGCTCCGCCCCCAGCGTGCCCGGGTCGAACGGCATACCGGGCAACTGAAACCCGCCGCGCTCGGCCTCCAGCGCGCCCCAGCCGGAGCCGGTCGCGAGGCGCTCCGCCGGTTCCGCATCGGCGTACGGGCGCCACGCGGCGTAGGCCGCGTCGACCTCGGCGCGTGGCAGCGCCGCCTCCAGCCGGGTCTCGGTCTCGCGGCGGGCGGCCGTCCAGTCCGTGCTGTGGACGGCGGCCGGGTCGGCGGTCAGCGGACCGTACGCCTCCAGCCAGGCGAACTCCTCGCCCGCCTCCAGCGGGATGTGCTCGAGCTGGGTGCGGGCGAGCCCGGCCTGGATCTCGGCGTAGCCGCCGGTGCCGGGCTCGGTCAGCCACTGCTGCCAGCGCCGTCCCCCGGGGCCCGCGCCCCAGACGAAGAGCTTGCGGCCGCGCAGCAGATCGGTCGAGGTCTGGACGAGACCGCTGCCGTCGGCGTCGAGGGAGGCGATCCAGCGGCGGGCGCCGTCGGGCACCTCGTAGAAGTAGTCGGCGGGGTAGGCGCCGCGCAGCGGATAGGTGCGGTCGGCGCCGTCCCACTCCGGGACCGGAACCCGGCTGAGGGCGCGGGCGTAGCCGAAGTGCCAGGCGTCGTCGGCGGGGGCCAGGACGCGGGTGTGCTCGTCCTCGGGGACGGCGATGTTGGACCACCAGTAGACGGGGGCGGGGAGGTGGTGGGGGTTGCGGATCCTGACGCCCACGTAGAGGAACGCGGAGTCGGCGGGCAGCCACAGATCCACCTGGAAGGGCAGATCGCGCAGCCGCTCCCACTCCCACAGCCGCACCATCGCGCCCCCCTCGGCGGCGTCGGGGGCGGGGACGCGGGCGGCGTGCAGGGGCGCGCAGGACAGGGTGGTGTGGCCGGTGGCGCCGATGTTCCACTCGATCCCGCCGGAGAACCAGGCGCCGTTGAGGGCGAAGTCGGCGGGCTGGAGCACCGGGTTGCGGTACAGCAGCTCGCGCCCTGTCGGCTTGTGGACCAGCGAGTGGACCCGGCCGCCGAGCCCGGGCAGCACCGTGGCCCGCAGCCGGTCGTTCTCCAGGACGATGGCGTCGAGCGTGGCGGGGGCGCGGTCGCGGCCGTAGCCGTCGCGCAGCCGCACCGGCAGCACCGACCGCAGGGGGGCATGGGCGACCTGACGGGCCATATCGGAGGGGAGGGTGGCCCGGACGCGGTCGTCCACGCGGTGCACCTCGTCGAGGGGGCGCAGCGCGGGCAGGGGGTTGTCGGGCCCGAGGGGGGCGGTGGGAAGGGTCAGGGTGGTACGTCGCACGCTCGTGGCCACGGGCTGCCTCGCTCCGACTGCCTTGGGTCACCTCGGTGCGGCGACCGTCCGATGACCATGGAACAACGTCGTGGGGCCCGCTGAACAGAGCCGCTTCGGACCGATCATGGTGCCCCGTCAGCCAGGACCGGTCGGCTGGTCGAGCATGTCGCTGGTCATGGCCCAGCGCTCATGGTCGCGCCACGCGCCCTCGATATGGAGGAAGTCTGGGGAAAACCCTTCCAGCCGGAAGCCATGGCGCTTCACCAGCCCCAACGACGCCTTGTTGCCCGGCTGGATATTGACCTCGACGCGGTGCAGCCCCAGGGGCCCGAAGGCATGGCGCAGCACGAGCCCCAGCGCCTCGGACATATAGCCCTGTCCGGCGGCGGGCGGAAAGGCCCCGTAGCCGATCGAGCCGCATTGGAAGGCGCCGCGCACAATGTTGTTGATGTTGATGAAGCCGACCATGTCCCCGGTTTCCCGGGCGCAGACGAGGAAGCCCTCGCGGTCCTCGCGCTCCAGTTGGGCGATGTAGTGCACATAGGCCCGCTCGGTGGTGGGGAGGGTGAGCCAGGGGCGGTGGAACTCCATGCTCTCCCGGGCGCGCCTGACGAACTCCGCACCGTCCGCGCGGGTGATGCGGCGGATGGCCGCCCGGGCTCCCTCGGTGACATACCGGACGTCAGACATGCGGCAATGATGACAGCAACGCCATGGCCGCCGCATAGCCGGAGCCGCCGGATATGGCCTGGTCCACGGGGATGTCGGTCATCGCCCATGGGCCGACGGAGACGGGGGAGAGCCCGGTGCCGACGTAGTTGACCGCCGGGTCCCGGGACAGGCCGGTGCCCAGGCCCTTGAGATATGCCTCCTTACGGGTCCAGCAGCGGGCGAAGGCGGCGGACCGGTCGGCCGGCGCCAGCGCGTCCAGCTCGGCGCGCTCCTTGGGATGCAGGCTCTCGGCGACCTGGTCGACCACCGAGGCGGGCTGTAGCTTCTCCACGTCCACGCCGACCGGGGAGCCCGCGAAGGCGAAGAGCACCAGATCACCGGCGTGCGACATATTGAAGTGCAGCGGAGTGCCGGACACGGCGGGGCGGCCGTGCGGACCGCCGCAGCCGGGGCAGGTCTCGCGGGTGAACGGAATGTCGGCCGCCGGCCTGCCCAGATAGGCGCCGAGCAGCTCGCGCAGTCCCAGATGGGCCGCCGTATAGCGCTCGCGGTCCGCCGCCCGCAGGAACTTCGCGGCCCGCTCCCGCTCCTCGGCGTCCAGGATCGTGCCGGGCGCGCCCGCGTCCATGGCCGCGGTGTACCGGGAGACGCTGAGCAGCCAGGTCTCGGGCTCGCCGCCCTGCGGCCAGGCACCGGCGACGGCGGTGGGCAGCGGCTCGGAGCCGACGATGCGCGGGGCCGTTGGGGGTGTCAACTCGCTCCTCCAGTGGAGTTCGGGGCCGCCGAGGTCAGCAGCTCCAGGGTGGGCACATCGGATCTGATCAGCCCGAAGGTCTGGATGTACAGCGACAATTCGGCCTCCAGGGCGCGGATCATCGTATCGGCGCGGCGGAAGCCATGGCCCTCGCCCTCGAAGGTGAGGTACGCATGCGGGATGCCGCGCCCGGAGACCGCCGCCAGGAACCGCTCGCACTGCTCGGGCGGGCAGATGGTGTCGTCCAGCCCCTGGAGCAGTACGAAGGGCGAGCCGATGCGGTCGGCCCGGTACAGCGGGGAGCGCTCGCGGTAGCGGTCCGCCACCTCGGCGAGCGGGCCGACCAGCGATTCGGTGTAGCGCGACTCGAAGTCATGGGTGCCGCCGGCGGCCCAGGAGACCAGGTCGAGGACGGGGTAGGTGACGGTGGCGCAGGCGTAGAGATCCGTGGTGGTGAGGGAGGCCGCCGCCGTCCAGCCGCCCGCGCTGCCGCCGCGGATCGCGAGCCGGGCGCGGTCGGCGATGCCCTCGTCGGCGAGCGCCCCGGCGACGGCGGCGCAGTCCTCGACATCGACCACGCCCCACTGCTCGCGCAGCCGCTCGCGGTAGGCGCGGCCGTAGCCCGTGGAGCCCCCGTAGTTGACCTGGGCGACGCCGATGCCGCGTGAGGTGAAATAGGCGATCTCCAGGTCGAGCACGAGCGGGGCGCGGCCGGTGGGCCCGCCGTGGGCCCAGATCACATACGGCGGAAGCTCTCCGTCCGGTGCGGTGTGGCCGGGGTGGTGCGGTGGATGGAGCTGGGCGTGGATCTCCCGGCCGTCCGGTCCGGTGAAGGTGCGGGCCAGGGGCCGGGGGTAGTACGCGGGGTCCACGGGGTCGGTGTAGGCGTTGCCGATGACCCGGGAGCGGCCGGTGCAGACATCCAGCTCCATCACCTCATGGCCGCTGTGCGGGCTCGCCGCGACGCCGACCACGCGCGTGCCGTTCACGGCCAGCGTGGGCTCCCATTCGGTCCAGGGGCCCGGCACATCGGCCGTCCCGCCGGTCCGTGGATCGAGGATGCCGAGGGCCGCCGCGCCCCGGCCGTGCAGCACCGCGATCAGACCGCCGGCCAGCGGGGCGAACCAGCGGTGGCCCAGCTTCCACAGCGGCCCGCCGAACTCCTCCTCGCGGGGGCACAGCGCCACCGGCCGACCGGCCGGGGCCCATTCCCGCGCACCGGGCGCCTCCGCCGGCGGCTCCAGACGGTGCAGATTCCACCAGCCGGTGCGGTCGGTGGCCGCGAGCAGCGCGCCGTCCTCGGCCCACTCGATCTGGGCGACCGACTCATCAGGCCCGCCCAGCACCGCCCGGGCGCCGGTGAAGGAGCCGTCCGCCGCGACATCGGCCACCATCACCTGGGTGCCCTCCCAGGGCATCCGGGGGTGGTCCCAGACGATCCAGGCGGCCCGCCGGCCATCGGGCGAGAGCCGGGGTCCGGTGAGGAAGCGACGCCGGTCGTCGGTCAGCTCGCGCACCGCCGCGCGGTCCTCGGCGGCCGAACCGTCCAGCGGTACGGCGGCGATCACCCGCCGGACATCCGTCGGCCCCTCGCCGGTGAACTCCTCCAGCACACACCACACCTCGCCGCGCTCCGGGCGCAGCACCGGATCCGCCCAGCGCAGCCCCTCCCCCACCGCCGACAGCGGGGTCAGCGGGCGCGGCGCGCCCCCGCCCGGGGCATCCGGCTCGTGGAGGTACAACCGCTGGTCGGCGAAGTGGACGAACACCACCAGCGGGCCGCCGTCCGCGCGGTCCACCGCGGCCCAGGGCATTCCGCCGTACCCCATCACCTTGCTGCGCACATTCCACGGCGGGGCCAGCACCGGGATCTCCGCGCCGTCGGTGCGCCGCCGGATCAGGGCGCGGCGGCCGCCCTCACCGGGGCGCGGCGCGGTCCACCACACCTCCTCGCCGACCGTGCCCACATACTCCGGATGGCCGTCGTACGAGGCGACGAGCGCGGCGTCGACCGGGGAACTCCAGGCTCCGTAGGGGGCCGTGACGGCCGTCTGCTGCTGTACCGTTCGCACCGGTCCTCACGCCCTCCGCAGGAAGTGGTCGAGCACCCGGACGCCGAAGTGCAGGGCTTCCACCGGGACCCGCTCGTCCACGGCGTGGTAGAGCGCCTGATAGTCGAAGCCCTCGGGCAGGCGCAGCGGCGAGAAGCCGTATCCGGCGATGCCGAGCCGGGAGAACTGCTTGGCGTCGGTGCCGCCCGACATGCAGTACGGCACGGCGTGGGCGCCGGGGTCGAAGTGCTCGACGGCGGCGCGCATCGCCCGGTAGGTGGGGGTGTCGATCGGCGCCTCCAGCGGGCGCTCGCGGTGGTGGAACTCCCACTCCACGTCCGGCCCGGTGAGCCGGTCCAGGGTGGCGTGGAATTCGTCCTCGCCGCCGGGCAGCATCCGCCCGTCCACATAGGCGGTGGCGCTGCCGGGGATCACATTGACCTTGTAACCGGCCTCCAGCACCGTGGGGTTGGCGCTGTTGCGCACGGTCGGCTCGATCAGGGCGGCGGCGGGCCCGAGCTTGGCCAGCAGGGCGTCGACGTCGAAGTCCGCGGCGTCCACATCGGCCGGGATGCCCTGGAGCGCGGCCAGTTCGGTGAGCGCGGCCCTGACCGTGGGCGTCAGCCGGACCGGCCAGCGGTGCTCGCCGATCCGGGCGACGGCGGCGGCCAGCCGGCTGACCGCGTTGTCCCGGTTGACCTTGGAGCCGTGTCCGGCGCGGCCGTGCGCGGTGAGCTTCAGCCAGGCCGTGCCGCGCTCGCCCGCCGCGATGGGGTAGATCCGCGCCCCGGGCCCGGTGTGGAAGGTGAAGGCTCCGGACTCGCTGATGCCCTCGGTGCAGCCCTCGAAGAGGTCGGCGTGGCGCTCGGCGAGGAAGCCGGAGCCCCAGGCGGCGCTGTCCTCCTCATCGGCGGTGAAGGCCAGCACGATGTCCCGGCGCGGCCGCACGCCCGTCCGCGCCCAGGCCCGGACGACCGCGAGCACCATCGCGTCCATGTTCTTCATGTCGATGGCGCCCCGGCCCCAGACGACGCCGTCGCGCACCTCCCCGGAGAAGGGGTGCACGGTCCAGTCGGCGGGCTCGGCGGGCACCACGTCCAGATGGCCGTGGACCAGCAGCGCGGGCGCGGACGGATCGGTGCCCTCGATCCGGGCCACGACATTGGTGCGCCCGGGCGAGCGCTCCAGCAAGGTGGGCTCGATCTCCACATCGCCGAGCATCTCCGCCACATACTCGGCGGCCGGGCGCTCCGAGCAGTCACCGCCGCCGCGGTTGGTGGTGTCGATCCTGATCAGCTCGGAGGTGAACCGCACCACCTCGTCGAGCGCCTGGGCGTCGATGGTCTCCGGACGGTCCGTGTCAGCCATATTGCTCCTCCACCGCGGCCGAGACGACCGTCGTGACGGCCTTGAAGCAGCGGATCCCCTCGTACATGGTCGGTGAGGTGTACGCGACGCGCCGCTCGCCGGCGGGCTCCACGCCCGGGACGACGCTCGCCGCCCCCACCAGATGCTCGGCGTCGAATTCCAGCTCCACCGTGAACGGCCCGCCGCGGGCGGGCTCGTGGCGCACCGCCAGCACCGCCGCCTCCCGCGCCGCCGCCCGGATGTCCGCGGCCGTGCGGGCGGGGGTGCGGCAGACCGCCGCATAGCGCGAGACATAGTCCTTGACCGCGACCGAACGGGCGTCCGGCGCATAGTCCACGGCGTCCTCGCAGGTCTTGTCGTCCCCGGTGACCAGCACCACCGGCACCCCGTACTCGGCGGCAACCAGGGCATTGAGCCGGCCTTCGCTCGCCCGCGCGCCGTTCACCCACACTCCGGTGATCGAGTTGGCCAGATAGGTGTGGGCGAGGACGCCCTCGGTGCCCGCGCCGGTGTGATAGCCGACGAACGCCACTCCGTCCACATCACCGTGCTGCACGCCCTCGACCATGCTCAGGCTCTTGTGCCGGCCGGTGAGCATCTGCGCGCGAGCGTCCAGCTCCTCCAGCAGCAGATTGCGCATGGTCCAGTGCGCCTCGTTGATGAGCACCTCGTCCGCACCGCCGTCGAGGAATCCGGCGACGGCCGCGCTCACATCGGAGGTGAACAGACGGCGGCAGCGCTCCCACTGGGGGGTGCCGGGCAGCACATCAGCCGGCCAGGTGACGCCGGTGGCGCCCTCCATGTCGGCGCTGATGAGGATCTTCATGCCTCGTCACGTTACGCGTCGCGCCCGACCCGAACCACCCCTGTGGATAACTGGTCCAGTCCACTGTCCCGCCCGGCCCGTGCCCGCCTCGTCCGGCATCTGCCCGCCGCGCCCCGACCGCCCGCGGGCAAGGGCCCCGACCCCCGCGGGCACACGCCCCGATCCCTCGCGGGCACGCGCCACGACCGCCCGCGGGCACGCGCCCCTACACCCGCGAGACCACGAACCAGCGGGCCGGCAGTTCGACCCGTGAGCCGTCCGGCCACTGCTCCGTCTGGGCCAGCGCCGTCGGGCCCTCGGCGAGGATCTCCAGCCCGGCCTCCGCCAGCACCTCCGGCACCTCCTTGTCCGCCGCGTCGGCCGGCCGCAGCCCGTGGTCGAAGACCCGGCGCAGCTTCAGCGGCGGACCGCCCGGGCTCGCCGCCAGCTCCGCCAGCACGGCCTTGGACTCCGCCGTCAGCTCCACCACGAACCCCCGCCCGCGCCGCCCCAGCAGCGTGGTCACCGCCTCCGCGACCGGACGCCGGTCGGCGGCGTCGCTCTGGTGGATGACGGCACGCATATACACATTGGCGTCGCCGAGCCGCCGGGCCAGCTCCGCCACCCCGGCCGCGTCCGTCAGGCCGAGCTGCCGGTACTCCGCCGCGCCCGCCGGATCGGCGCCCCGCGCGCGCTCCACCGCGGCGCGGGACAGGTCGACGCCCACCGCCCGTCCGAAGCGGGAGGCCAGATAGCGGGTCTGGGTGCCATTGCCGCAGCCCAGGTCGACGATCGGCAGCGAGGGGTCGGCGTACGGCGCCAGCAGCGCCAGATGCGGGGCGGCGCTCAGCGAGGGGTCCGCGTCCCAGATCGCGTCCCCCGGGGCGTCCGAGGTCTGCTGCCAGTAGCTCTCCCACGCCTGCCGGTAGCGCTCCGAGACGCTCATCGCCGCTCCCCTGGGTGTGCCAACGCCTGCTCGAACCAGACCGTTTTACCGCGCCCCGTACGGCTCGTACCCCACTCGCGCGCCAGTTCGCTGATCACCCGCAGCCCGCGCCCGCTCTCGTCGTCACGGTCCGCGCTCAGCAGTGCCGGCAGTTCGTGGTCGTCGTCGGTGACCTCGCACAGCAGGGCGTCGGCACGGACCAGGCGCAGCCGCACATGGTGGGTGTGGGCATGCCGTATCGCGTTGGTCACCGCCTCGCTCACCAGAAGCTCGGCGGTCTCCACGGACTCCGGCAGCCCCCACCGCAGCAGCCGCTCGCGGACGAGCCGGCGGGCCCGCCCGACCTCGCTGGGGTCCAGCGCGAGCCGCCACTGGGCGACCTGCTCGGCCGGTATGCCGCCCAGCCGGGCCATCAGCAGCGCCACGTCGTCCTTACGGCCGTCACGGCCGTCCTTGCCGCGGGAGGCCGCGGCCAGCGCCCGGATGATGGTGTCGCACGCGTCGTCCATGGACGCCGCCGGATGGGCCGCGGACTCGCACAGCGCGGCGATCCCGGCGCCGATGTCCTGGCCGCGCACCTCGACCAGGCCGTCGGTGCACAGCACCAGCCGGTCCCCGGGCTCCACCCGCACCGTCACCGTCTCGAAGGGCACCCCGCCCACGCCGATCGGCGCCCCGGTGGGCAGGTCCAGCAGCTCGCTGCGGCCGTCCTGGGCCCGCACCAGCACGGGCGGGATATGGCCCGCGTTGGAAAGCACCAGCTCGGAGCTGACGGGGTCGTAGACGGCGTACAGACAGGTGGCCAGATAGTGCTCGCCGAGCCGCTGGGCCAGGTCGTCGAGGGTGCGCAGCAGTTGGGCGGGCGGCAGATCGAGCGCGGCCATGGTCTGTACGGCGGTGCGCAACTGCCCCATCATCGCCGCCGAGGTGAGCCCGTGTCCCATCACATCGCCGACCACCAGCGCGGTGCGCGACCCGGGCAGCTTGATGGTGTCGAACCAGTCTCCGCCGACCCGGCCGAGCCGGGTCCCGGGCAGATAGCGGGTCGCGGTGTCGCAGCCCGCCATGCGCGGGGTCACCTGGGGCAGCATGCTGTCCTGGAGCGTCTCGGCGACGTTCTCCTGGTAGGTGTACATCCGGGCGTTGTCGAGGACGAGCCCCGCGCGGGCAGCCAGTTCGGCGCCGGTCGTGCGGTCCATGTCGTCGAACGGCTCACGTCCTGGGCGCCGCAGCAGCACCATGAAGCCCAGCACCACATCGCGCGCCTTGAGCGGCACGATCAGGATCGACCGGCCGTTGATCAGCGGTCTGAGGTCGCGCTTCTCGAACTGCCCGGCGATCCGGTCGCCCACCTCGTCGCTGATGCAAGGGATCAGCACCGGCTCGCCGGTGACCATGCACTGGAAGAACGGGGTGTGCTCGGGAAACGCGATGCTCTCCCCGACCGGCACGGTGTCGTCCCAGCGGCCCGGTTCGTCGTTGTGCTCGACCCAGACGCGGTGCCAGACGGTGGTGACGTCGGGCGGGCCGTCGGGAAATCCCTCGCCCGCCAGGACCTGGGCGCGCAGATGGGTACCGGCGAAGTCCGCGAAGCGCGGGACGGCGGCGCTGGTCACCTCGCGGATGGTGCGCGCGAGGTCCAGGGAGGTGCCGATGCGGCCGCTGACCTCGTTGAGGAACTCCAGCCGCTCACGGACCGCCGCGTACTCCAGGTCCACCTCATCGGGGTCCAGCGACCGCTCGGAGGCGTGCGCCCGGTCCGGTGCGCCGTCCGCCGCGACCGCGCGCTGTCCTACGGCCTCCTGGCGCGCCCGGCGCTCGCGGTAGCGCGGCATCCCCCAGTCCGGTGTCACCGGGACGCGCTCATGGTGGCTGATCTCCAGTACCGGATAGCCCAGTTCCAGCACCTGGGCGACGATCCGGCCGGCCGTGGCCGGGCCCATGTTGGGCAGGATGTCCGGCAGCCGGCCGGCCAGCCGCTCGGCGCCGGGGAACTCGGTGTGCAGTGCGAAACCGGGGGCGATCCGCTCGTCCGGCCCCAGCGCGTCCCCGCCCACTGCGCCCGCGTCCGCCGCCAGTACCAGCAGCCGCTCCGGCCCGGGGCCCACCAGCGGATACGCCCACCACAGGACGTCCGCCCGGCCATGCGCCGGATCCGCCATACGGGCCCGCCCCGCGGTGGGGTAGTACATGGCGCCGAGCCGCGAGTCGTCGAGCTCCGGGTGGCCCGTCGCGTCGGTGCGCACCTCCGCGCCGCGTAACGCCCCCGAGACCGGCATCAGGTCGACGGCGGGGCAGCCGACGGCCTGTTCGCGCGTGGGTCCGAAGAGCCTGCGGGCCCCTGAACTCCAATGGGTGACGCGCCCTTCGGCATCGATGACGACGACCGCGAGCGGCATCCTTCCGTGGACACCCCTGCGCTGCTCCGGCACCGCGGGCGGCTCGCCCTGGCCGTCGTCGCAGCGCGACGTGCCGTACTCCATAGGCGGAAGACTCCTTCGCACGCAAGATCTGCGACAGCGCTACCCACGGTACGGCTGTTGCGGGCGTCCGTGGGAGGCAATACCCGAATAGGTGTCATGTGTGTGCAGGTGCGAAGGAGCTGCCGCCGGGAGGCGCCGCGGCGCGCCTCCCGGCGGGGCGCTGGCTAGTACTGCAACGGTGCTCGCGGTACTAGTCCTCGTAGCCCAGTTGGAGATCGCGCTCGGTACGGCCGCCGCCCGCGACCTGGAGGACCGTCGCCACCGGCGGGTAGCCGGCCGCGATGACCGTGTACTCGCCCGCCGACAGGTCGATGAAGCGGAACGCGCCGTCCGGGCCCGTCGTCGCCGTGTCGACCACATTGCCCGCCGCGTCCAGCAGCGTGACCCGGGCGTCCTCCACCACCCGGCCGCCGGTGGCCCGGACGACCCCGCGCAGGACCGCGCCACCGGCCAGTTCGATGTCCTGCCGGGTCTCGCGGGCGGCCTGGACGGAGACGGGGAGGGCGGCGGGGCGGAACGCGGGGGCGCTGGCGGCGAGGGTGTATTCACCCGCCACCAACTCGTCCATCACATAGCCCCCTTCGCGTCCGCTACGGGTGGCCGCGACGACCTCGCCGCGCACATCGGTCAGGGTGACGGTGGCCTCCCTTACGGGCGTGCCGTCCGCCGTAAGGACGGCACCGGCGAGCCGCCCCGCCCCGCCGAGGACCACGTCCAGGTCGACCGGCCGGTCCCCGACGGTGACGCTGACCGCCCGCGGCTGGTGGCCGCCGGCCGCCGCGATCAGGACGTACGACCCGGCGCCTGGCGTGCTCAGCGCGTACCGCCCGTCCTCCCCGGTGGCACCGCGCCCGATCTGGCGTCCGCCGATGTCGATGAGGGTCAGGGCCGCCCGTGGGACCGAGGTGCCGTCGTGGTGCTGGACCGTGCCGCAGACCGGGACGCCCGCGGAGGGCGGCGGCGCGGAGGGCGCGGCCGCCGCGGCG
>NZ_JAHLEM010000665.1 GCF_018883605.1 Streptomyces niphimycinicus
CGGGCCCGGGGGCGACGGCGGGACCAGCCGCGACGGCGGCACCGGCCGCGACTGCCGCGGCCACGCCCTCGGCGCTCCCGGCGGCCACCTCCTCGTACAGCCGCATCACCGTCGCACGGTCGATGCCCTCGGTGGCCACGTCCATGACGACCCGGCCCGACCGCAGGCCGATGATCCGGTGCGCCCAGGACAGGGCCAGATCGACCTGGTGCAGGCTGCACAGCACGGTCAGTTCCCGCTCCTGGGCGACGCGTGCCAGCAGCCGCATGACCTGCGCCGAGGACTCGGGGTCGAGGGAGGCGACCGGCTCGTCGGCGAGCAGCAGACCCGGTTCCTGCATCAGGGCGCGAGCCACGGCGACGCGCTGCTGCTGGCCGCCGGACAGGGTGTCCGCCCGCTGGAAGGCATGTGCGGCAAGGCCCACCTGCTCCAGTCCGTCCAGTGCGCGTTCGCGCACCGCACGCGGGTAGCTGAGCAGCCCCAGCCGGGGCCCGCGCAGCGATCCGAGGGCGCCGGTGCACACGTTCTCCAGCACACTGAGCCGCCCGACCAGGTGGAACTGCTGGAAGACAAAGCCGATACGGCGGCGCAGCGCGCGCAGCTCGGACCGGTCGGCCCGGGCCAGCGCGGTGCCGAGGACGGTGCCGTCGCCGGAGGTCGGCGGCTGGAGGCCGTCGAGCAGCGAGAGCAACGTCGACTTGCCGGAGCCGGAGAGCCCCAGCAGCGCCACGACCTCGCCGGGGCGCACCTCGAAGGACACATCGTCCACGGCGAGCAGGGAGTCGGCGCCGGTGCCGAACCGCTTCGTCAGACCGTCCAGCCGGATCACCGGCTCCCCGGCGGTGGCCGGGGAGGCGGTGGCGGTGGCGGCAGTGGCCGCGGTGGCGGTGGGGGCGGTGGGGGCCGGGGCCGTCACGAGCCGTCCTTGCACTGCGCGTCCTTGGTCGCGTCACAGACCGCGCGGACACTGTCGTAGTCGGAGTCCTTGACCTCGGCGAAGCCCCAGTTGTCGTCGATCTTGCAGCCGTCGCCGGAGCAGTAGCCCTTGGACTCCATGTAGTCGGCGTTGCCCTTGGTCAGAAACGCGTCGATGATCTTCTTCTGGAGGCTCGCGGTGAGATCGGTCGAGACCGCGGCGGGCGAGCCGGGGATCTCGGAGGACTTCCAGACGGTCTTGAGCCGGCCCTTCTTGAGCTTGCCCTGCTTGATCAGATCGCTGTCCACCATGGTGTCGAAGGCGAACCCGGCCTCGCAGTCGCCGGAGGCGACCGACAGCGCCGAGGCGTCGTGACCGCCCGCCATGACCTTGGTGTAGTCGGCGGGCTTGACGCCCGCCTTCAGCAGACCAGCCTGCGGATAGAGATAGCCGGACGTCGAGGTCGGGTCCACGAAGCACACCTTGTGGCCCTTGAAATCGGCGAGGCTGTTGATGTCCTTGGAGTCGCCGCGCGTGATGCCGTACGACTTGTAGCCGGGCTTCGCACCCTTCGCGGTGACCAGCGCGCCCGCCAGCTTCACACCCACTCCGCTGTCCTTGGCGACGACGTAGGAGAGCGGCCCGTAGAGCGCGACATCCGCCTTGTGCGCCCGCTGCGCCTCGATGACGGCGGCGTAGCTGGTCGCCTTCTGCATCTGGACCTTCTTGCCGGTCTCTGCCTCCAGCAGCTTGACGAGCGGGGCGTACTGCTGGGCGAGGGAGGTGGAGTTCTCGGACGGAATGGCCGCGACCACCAGAGAGTCGGGATCCCGTCCCTCCGACGTGGAGCCGTTGTCCGAGGCACTGGCGCCGCAGGCGGTGAGCACGAGGGGCAGCAGCGCGGCGGCGAGGGGAAGGCGGAGGTGGCGAGGCATGGGTCGTCCTTCGAGCGGTGGGGCGATCCGGGCCTCTCGGGGAAGTGAGGGCACCGGCGATAGCGCCCACCTTGCGGAGAACAGGTGTGCACACCCCTCGCCGTCGGTTACGGCTGTCTGAACGATGCGGGAGACAACGGGTGGCTTGACCGGACAACCCGGGGGTCCGGCACGCTCGTGCCGGACCCCCGGGTTGCCTGGTTTCGCTCTGTGCGCGTCAGCGCCGGTCGACGTCGCCGCTGTCGTCGTTGGTGGCGTTGGTGGCGCTGGTGGTGTCGTTGGTGTCGTCCTCGCCCGCCTCCAGCAGGCCCGCCGCCGCGCCCACGATGCGTGGGT
>NZ_JAHLEM010000666.1 GCF_018883605.1 Streptomyces niphimycinicus
TGGTTTCGCTCTGTGCGCGTCAGCGCCGGTCGACGTCGCCGCTGTCGTCGTTGGTGGCGTTGGTGGCGCTGGTGGTGTCGTTGGTGTCGTCCTCGCCCGCCTCCAGCAGGCCCGCCGCCGCGCCCACGATGCGTGGGTCGGCGGCACCGACGACCTCCTCGTCCTTGCCGGTGTAGTCGAAGCGGGCGAGCACGCTGCGCATGGCCTCGACGCGGGCCCGCTTCTTGTCGTTGCTCTTGACCACCGTCCAGGGCGCGTACTCCGTGTCCGTCTCCCGGAACATGGCGACCTTCGCGGCGGTGTAGTCGTCCCAGAGGTCCAGCGAGGCCAGATCCATCGGGCTGAGCTTCCACTGCCGTACGGGGTCCACCTGGCGGATGGTGAAGCGGGTGCGCTGCTCGCTCTGGGACACCGAGAACCAGAACTTCACCAGGTCGACGCCGTCGTCCACGAGCATCCGCTCGAACAGTGGCGCCTGCCGGGTGAAGCGCTGGTACTCGTCCTGCGAGCAGAAACCCATGACCCGCTCGACACCGGCCCGGTTGTACCAGGACCGGTCGAAGAGCACAATCTCACCCGCGGTCGGCAGATGCTCCACATAGCGCTGGAAATACCACTGGCCACGTTCGCGCTCGGTGGGCTTCTCCAGCGCGACGACCCGTGCGCCGCGCGGGTTGAGGTGCTCGGTGAAGCGCTTGATCGTGCCGCCCTTGCCGGCCGCGTCCCGACCCTCGAAGACGATGACGAGCCGGCGTCCGGTCTCCTTGATCCAGCTCTGAAGCTTCAGCAGCTCGATCTGCTGGAGCCGCTTGTGCCACTCGTACTCCTTGCGCTCCATGCGGTGCGGGTACGGGTAGTTCTCCCGCCAGGTGTCGACCGGGCTTCCGTCCGGCCGGATGAGCACGGGGTCGTCGTGGTCGCTGTAGTCGACCCGCAGGTCGGCCAGCTCGGACAGCAAGGGCGGTGTTGTCATCCAGTCCTTCCTTTCCGCTCTCAGTGGAACTGCGGCACGATCAGATAAATTCCGTACGCCACCACCGCGGCGCACGCCACGAAGCACAGACCGGCCTGGGTGAGGCCGACGGTGGAGCCGGTGCCGTTCTCCTCACGGGCCGCCTCCGCACGGGCGAGGCCCAGGACGCCGAGGGCGAAGACGACGACCACGGCGACGGTGACACCGATGCTCAGCCGGTCGGCGGCCCGGTGCGGATGGTGACCTCGTGGGTGTCGTTGACGTTCTTCGCGTCCACCGGGTTCCGGCGCGAGAGGAGCACGATGCCCCCGGCGATGGCCACACCGACCAGGGCGAACGACATTGAGGATCCCGCTCACCAGAACCGCGGTTCTGGGGGTGAGCGCGCCAGTGGCGATGGAGGTGGCCATCGCGTTGGCCGTGTCATGGAAGCCGTTGGTGAAGTCGAAGGCGAGGGCCGTGACGATGACGACCGCCACCAAGAAGGTGATGTGGTCCATTGCCGTATGCAAACAAGCTCAGGCCAATGCTCGGCGAACTGGAGGCAACGGCAGTACGAGGACGACGCGCGCAGGTCGTGGGCATCGTTGTCAGAGCTGCGCCAGCCCGGTGGAATGAGCCCCCTCTCACCCGGTCGGACCCCGCCGCGCGGCCGGGCGCCGCGGGTCCCGCGAACGTTGAGGAGGCATTGCCCTCGAGGGAAGCGAGAACACCATGATGGCGTCTCCGGCTCTCGGCTCCGGACGCGGACCGGCCCGCGCACGTGTCGCGGCGGCCGGGTGCGCCGTGGCGGTGTGCGCGACCGTGGCGGCCCCGGCCGCCGCGCAGGACGACACGTCCGGCGGAAAGCCCACGGTGGTGCTGATCCATGGCGCGTTCGCGGACGGCTCGAGCTGGAACGGTGTCATCCAGCGCCTGGAGCGCCGCGGCTACCCCGTCATCGCCCCCGCCAACCCGCTGCGCGGTCTGTACACCGACTCCACCTACATCGCCTCCGTCCTGGACAGCGTCAAGGGCCCGATCGTGCTGGTGGGCCACTCCTACGGCGGCGCGGTCATCAGCTCGGCCGCGGTGGGCCACCCCCGGGTGAAGTCGCTGGTGTACGTGTCCTCCCTGATGCCCGACAAGGGCGAGAGCGGCCAGTCGCTGGCCGCCAAGTTCCCCACCGAACTCCCCACCGCCCTCAGGACGGTCCCCTACCGGGCCGGTGACGGCATGCGGGGCAAGGATCTGTACCTCAAGCGGGACAAGCTCCACCGGATCTTCGCCGCGGACCTCCCGGCCGGTACGGCGAGGCTGCTGGCGGCGACCCAGCGGCCCGCCAGTACGGCCACGCTCTCGGAGAAGGCCAAGGCGGCCGCGTGGCGGCAGATCCCGTCCTGGGTCCTCGTGGCCAAGCAGGACAAGACCATCAACCCCCGGCAGGAGCGCTTCCAGGCCAAGCGCGCCCACTCGCACACCGTGGAGATCAACTCCTCCCACGTGGCCATGCTCGCGCACCCCCAGGAGGTCACCGACCTCATCATCAAGGCCGCCACGGCCACCGGCTCGGCCCGGCCGTCGCCCGCCGCCGAGCCTTCCGACTCCCGCGCCCGGGCGGAGTCCCGGCCCGCCGATACGGCCGTCGCGTGGGTGACCGGGGGCGCGGCGGCCCTTCTGCTGGGCGGTGGAGCCCTTGTCCTCGGCCACCGCCGGCGTCGGCGGTCGCGGTCTTCGCTCAGGTAGGGCGGCCGGGCAGGGCGGCTACAGCCAGCCGTGCTCGCGGGCGATGCGAGCCGCCACATGGCGGTTTTCCGCGCCGAGTTTGGCCGCGGCGGCCGACAGATAGTTGCGCACCGTCCCCGGGGACAGTGCGGCGCGGGACGCGATCTCCGCCACCGGTACCCCGTCCTCGGCCAGCGACAGCATCTCCGCCTCGCGGGGAGTGAGTGGCGACTCGCCCGCGGCGATGGCGTCCGCCGCCAGCTCGTGGTCGACGTAGCGGCCGTCCGTGTGCACCGTACGGATGATCTCCGCCAGCCGCCGCGCGGACACCGTCTTCGGCACGAATCCGCGCACGCCCGCGCCCAGCGCTTGTTTCAGCGCCCCACCCCGGGCGTGGCTGGTGACGATCATCGTTGCGCACTCCGGCACCACCTCCCGCAGCGTCGCCGCCACCGACACCCCGTCGCCTCCGGGCATCCGCAGATCCAGGACGGCCACGTCGGGGCGGTGTGCCCGGGCCATGGCCAGCGCCTCGTCGCCGGTCCCGGCCTCCGCCACCACGAAGATGTCGTGCTCCAGCGCGAGGAGCGAGGCGAGTGCGCCCCGGATGAGGTGTTCGTCGTCCGCGAGCAGAACTCTGATCATTCGGCCGTCTCCCAGGGAATCCTCGCGGTCAGGCGGAAGATCCCGCCCGGGCGCCGTTCGGTGGTCAGCGTGCCGTCCACCTCGGCCAGGCGCTCGCGCAGCCCGGGCAGGCCGCTGCCGGTGCCGGGCCGGGGGGACGTATCCGCCCCGTCGTTCTCCATCACGAGCGCCACCCGGCCCGAGACCGTCGCGCGCACCGTCACCTCGCAGCGCGAAGCGCCCTGCGCATGGCGGAGCATGTTCGTCGTGCCCTCCCGGACCACCCAGCCGAGCGCCGCCTGCGTATCCGCGGGCAGCCGCGCCGCCGGGCCGTTCTCGATCCGGCAGTCGATCCCGGCCGCCTCCAGTACGGATCGGGCCCCGGCCAGCTCGGCGAGCAGGTCGGCGGTGCGGTAGCCGCGTACCACCGCGCGGATCTCCCGCTGTGACTCCTGCGCGATGTGCTGCACCTCCTCCATCTGCGCCACCGCCTCGTCCCGGCCCCGCCGCGCCAACTGCACCGCGAGCTCGCTCTTCAGCGCCACCACCGCGAGGTTGCGGCCGAGCACATCGTGCAGATCGCGGCCGAAGCGCAGCCGCTCCTCCGCGACGGCCAGCCGCGCCTGTGTCGCCCGCGCCCTGGCGAGTTCCTCGATCAGCCGCACGCTCCAGCCGGTGACCCGCAGCCCCGTGGCCATGAACGGAACCATGAACAGAATGCCGCCGACGGCGAACGCCAGCAGCTCCCCCGACAGCCCGCTCGCCACCGCCGCGCCGAGCGCCGCCACCGGCACCGCCGCGACCAGCACCACTCCGGTGCGGGTCGGCAGCGCCAGCATCGACGGGCCCGCGTAGAACATCATCAGCCAGATCAGATAGGTCACCAGGTCCCCGGCCTCGACGCGGCCGGTGACCAGCAGCGCGCAGCCCAGCGCGACCATGGCCACGGTGGCGGCGACGTACAGCGCGATCAGCCCGACCGGGCGGGGGCCGGCACCGAGGTAGCCGCGCAGGGCCGCCCGGGAGAGCAACAGATGGGCGCCGACGTGTGCCGCGCTGAAGGCCGCCACCAGGGCCGACCCGAGCGGGCCGGTGTCCGATGTCTTGATCCAGAACGCCCACAGCGCGGCCTCGGCGACGGCGAGGGCGGCGAGGGTGGCGAGGGTGTAGCGGCGGTAGCGCTCGGGGCCGTCCGGGCCCCCGAGCCGCTCCACCCAGGTCGCCACGCTCATGCTCCCCGGCCCCATCACCTCGGGCCATGTCATCTTGGGCCCGGTCGCCTTGGGTCCTGTCACCTTGGGCCCGGTCACCTCCGGCTCCGCCACCTCCGGCTCCGCCACCTCCGGCTCCGCCACTTCCGACTCCATCACCTCGGGCTCCGCCACCTCAGGCTCCCGCCGTTCTCAATTCCGCGGTCCCCAGCGGAACCGCCGACGCACAGCAAACACCGCCAGGCCCGTCCATGCCAGCGCGAGGATCACCGCCCGGAGCTGATCCATGGCGGCCAGGTCACCCGTCCAGCCACCCCGCAGCAGGTCCATCACCGGCGAGAACGGCAGCCAGGCGGCGATGTCGGCCATCGTGTCCGGCATCACCTCACGCGGTGCGAAGACCCCGGAGCCGGCCATGGTCACCAGCAAGAACGGCAGGAACGTCATCTGGGCACTCTCCGATGTCCGGGTGAACGCCGCCGTCAGCGCCGCCCCGGCGACCAGCATCGCCACGCCGCCGAGCAGACCGAGCACCGCCAGATGCGGGGCGGCCGGTGCGTCCGCGTCGAGGAAGACGGTCATCCCGACCGCCAGCAGCAGGGATTGCACGACCGCCAGCACGAACGCCGGGAGCGCGCTGCCGACGAGGATCTCCCAGTCGCGTACCTCGCCACTGCGCAGCCGCTTGAGCACCAGCCCCTCGCGGCGCACCACATACACGCCGACCAGATAGGTGTAGACGGAGAAGAGCAGTGCCGTGGCCAGCGCGGCGGGCAGCATGACGGTGGCCACCGACAGGCCGGTGCCGCCCAGGTCCAGCTCCTCGACCGTGCCACGCATCGCGAAGGCCATCACGCTGGGCAGGACCACCGCGGTGAGCAGGGACGCCTTGCTGCGCAGCAGCAGCGTCAGCTCGGCGCGGCCGAGGGCGGTCATGCGGTCGGCGGCGGTGCGCCGGGGGGCCGTGGCCAGGTGCGCGGGTGCCGTACGGGCTGCTGACGTCGTCATCGTGCCTCCTCGCTGTCCAGGCCCTTCGCGATCTCCATGAACGCCTCCTCCAGCGTGGCCGACCGGGCGTCGAGAC
Organism: Streptomyces niphimycinicus; assembly: GCF_018883605.1. Taxonomy (GTDB): domain Bacteria; phylum Actinomycetota; class Actinomycetes; order Streptomycetales; family Streptomycetaceae; genus Streptomyces; species Streptomyces niphimycinicus. Next base: position 5,597 of record NZ_JAHLEM010000666.1, read on the forward strand.
CACGCAACTCCACGTCCCTGTCCCGGGCCCACAACAGCAGCGCCGTGGCCGTGCGCTGGAGATCGGCGGTCTCCAGCCGGACCGTCCCCCCGGTCTCCTCATAGCTGGTCACCCCCAGCGGCGCGAGCGGCGGCACATCGCCCAGGAAGTGGTCCCGGGGCAGCTCGAAGCTCATCCGCGAGGGCCGCTCGGCGACCACGTCGGCGACCCGCCCCGAGGTGGCGATCCGCCCCGCGTGCATGATGGCCAGCCGGTCGGCGAGCTGCTCGGCCTCTTCCAGATAGTGGGTGGTGAGCAGCACCGTGGTGCCCTGCTGCTTCAGCTCCCGGATCAGCTCCCAGGTCTCGCGGCGGGACTGTGCGTCCAGGCCGGTCGTCGGCTCGTCCAGGAACAGCACCTCGGGCCGTCCCAGCAGGGCCAGCGCCAGATCGAGGCGCCGGCGCTCGCCACCGGAGAGCTGCTTGACCCGCACCGCCCCCCGCATGGCGAGCCTGGTCAGCTCCAGGGCCTCGGCCACGGGGCGGGCGCCGCTGGTGCAGCCCGCCCACATGCGCGCGGTCTCCGTGACCGTCAGCTCGGTCGGGAAGCCGCCCTCCTGGAGCATCACCCCGATACGGGGGCGGACAGCGGCGCGTTCGCGGTACGGGTCGCGGCCCAGCACCCGGACGGTTCCGGCGGTGGGGGTGGCCTGCCCCTCCAAGACCTCGAGGGTGGAGGTCTTACCGGCCCCGTTGGTCCCCAGCAGCGCGAAGAGCTCACCGCGGGCGACCGTGAGGTCGATGCCACGCACGGCCTCGAAGCCCCGATAGTGCCGCCGTAGGTCGGCGGTTTCGATCACAGTGTCCATGCATTCCAGACTCCCGGCGCGGCGGGCCCGATGGCAGTGCGGTCTGTCATGCGTCCATCTGACATCTGTCATACGAACCCTGGAGATACGTCACCGGAGACACCCTCAGAGGTCTTTGACGGCGTCGGTGAGTGCCTGGTCGAGGATGGCGGCACCGTGGGCGATCTCGGTGTCGCTCGCGGTCAGCGGGGGCGCGATCCGGAAGGTGCCGCCCATGCCGGGCAACTGGACGATGTTCATATGCAGCCCGAGTTCGAAGCAGCGCCGGGTGACGGCCGCGCCGAGCCGGTCGGCGCCACCGGCGCCCAGGATCTGGTCCCCGGCCAGTTCCATGCCCAGCAGCAGCCCACGGCCGCGGACATCGCCGACGGCGTCGTGGCGGGTGGCGAGCTCGTCGAGATGGCCGCGCAGTGTGGTGCCGAGCGCCCGCGCACGCTCATCGAGGCGGTCGCGGACCAGCACCTCGAGGACGGTGTTGCCGACGGCGGCCGGCAGCGGGTCGCTGGCATGGGTGGTGAAGAACAGGAACCCCCGCTCATGCGCCCGCTGCTCGATCTCCGGGCCGGTCACCACGGCGGCCAGCGGCAGCCCCGCGCCGAGCGTCTTGGACAGCGTGAGGATGTCCGGGACGACGCCCTCGTGTTCGAAGGCGTACCAGTCGCCGGTGCGGCAGAGCCCGGTCTGCGCCTCGTCGAGGATCAACAGCATGTCCCGCTCCCGGCACTTGTGCGCAAGGGCGGCGAGATAGCCCGGCGGGAGTTCGATGACACCGCCGGAGCTGAGGATCGGTTCGACCAGGCAGGCGGCGAGGCTGCCGACCGACTGGGCGTCGATCAGGTCGAAGCCCAGGTCGAGCTGGCGGCGCCAGTCGAGCTCGCCCTCGGCGTCCACGAAGTCGGGGTGGAAGCGGTCCGGGACCGGCAGTGCGAAGTTGCCGGGTGCGGCGGGTCCGTAGCCCTTGCGCCCGGCGCTGTAGGTGGCGTTCGCGGCGGCCTGGGTCATCCCGTGCCAGGAGCGGGCGAACGAGACGATCTCGTGGCGGCCGGTGACGAGTTTCGCCATCCGCACCGCGGCCTCGTTCGCCTCCGCCCCGGTGGTCAGGAGCAGCACCTTCTCCAGCGGCTCGGGCAGGGTTTCGGCGAGCCGGCGCGTGAGGTCGACGACCGGGCGGCTGAGCATGCCGCTGTGCAGATGATCGAGGAGGGCGACCTGCTCGCGAACGGTCGCGACGATCGCCGGGTGGGAGTGGCCGAGGATCGCGCTCATCTGGCCGGAGGTGAAATCGAGCAGCTCACGACCGCTCTCGGTGAACACCGATGTGCCCGCGGCGCGGGCGATGATCTCGGGGCTGAAGGGGGCGTGGCCGCTGTAGCGGATGAGGTGGCGCTCCGGGGCGGCGCCGGCAGTCTCGGAAGGCATGGGAACGACGGTAGGGATGCGTCGCTGCGCGTGTCCATCGCACAGATCCGACCGCTCTGTCAGGCGGAACCGTACAGCGGAGCCGTACGGCCGAATCTACAATCGGGCGCATGCTCAACTCGGGGCGGCTGCGGCTGCTCAGCCTGCTGGAAACCCTGGGTACCGTCCGCGCGGTGGCCGAGACGCTGCATCTGAGCGCTTCGACGGTGTCCCAGCAACTGGCGGTCCTCGAGACCGAAACCCGCTGCCGGCTGCTGGAGCGGACCGGGCGGAAGGTGCGGCTGACCCCGGCCGGTCTGCTGCTGGCCCGCCGGGGCCGGGAGATCCTGGACCAGATGGCCGAGGCCGAGGCCGAGTTGCACGCCCTGAACGACGAGCCCATCGGCACCGTACGGCTCGGGGCGTTCCAGAGCGCCATCTACACCCTCGCGGTCCCGGCGGCGACCCGCCTGGCCACCACCCATCCGCGGCTGCACCTGGAACTGATCGAGCTGGAGCCGCATGAGAGCGGACCGGCCCTCCGCTCGGGGGAGGCGGACGTCATCATCACCACCACCGACTACGTCGGCCTCTCCTGGGGCGCGGATATCGAGATCATTCCCCTGGGAACCGACCCGATCGTGCTGGTCCTGCCGCCTGACCACCCGCTCACCGGCCGCACGACGGTGAACCTCGTGGCATGCGCGGAGGAGACCTGGGCGTGTGACCGACCGCAGTCGTATATGGCGGATCTGACCGTACGGCTGTGCCGCGAGTCGGGCTTCGAGCCCCGGGTGGCCTGCCGGTTCAGCAACTATCTGATGCTGCTGCACCATGTCGAGTCGGGCCGGTCGATCGCCCTGCTGCCCGCCCTCGCCATCACACCGGACCACGCCGTCGCCACCCGGGAGCTGAGCACACCGGTGCACCGCAACATCGCCATCGCGGTGCGCCGCGGCACAACGCAGCGCGCGGCGGTGCACGCGGTCGTCGCGGCGCTGCGCGACCACCCCGAACTCCCGGCCCTGTCCGCACCGCACCAGCGCCCCGGCCGGGAACGCGGTGGCTTCGGTGCGTGATACTTTCGGTGCCGCCGTGCGCTGCCGCGAACCGAGGAGGTGAGACCGATCAACGCTGTGACAGGTCGGGCCTCCCTCCTCCCCCGCATGGTCCAGGGAGTGCCCGCGCAAGGCACCCCGAAAGGCTTGCAACGCCATGCGCTTCACCTCTGAGACATCGTCCGACGGTGTCCGCGAACAACTCTTCACCCTTGGTGGGATTCCCGGTGTGCTGTGGACACCGGAAGGTGCCGCCGGTACGCGTCCCCTGATCCTGATGGGGCACGGTGGCGGTCAGCACAAGAAGGCCCCCGACATCCTGACTCGCGCACGCCGCTCCGTGGCCGAGTGCGGTTTCGCGGTGGTGGCGGTCGATGTGCCCGGGCATGGCGACCGTCCGGTGGTCGAGGAGTACGACCGGATCGCCACCGAGAACCAGGCCCGGGTGGCGGCCGGAGCGGAGCTGGCCCCGCTCATCGCCGACTTCCAGGCGCTGGTGGCCCGCCGGACCGTCCCGGAGTGGCGGGCGGTGCTGGCCGCGGTTCAGCGGCTCGAGCACGTCGGCGCCGGGCCGGTGGGCTACTGGGGGGTCTCGCTGGGGTGCGGACTCGGTGTTCCGTTCGTCGCCGCCGAACCCCGCGTCCGCGCGGCGGTGCTGGGGCTGGGCGGGGCTCTGGCCTCGGCCGGGGACGCCGCGCGGATCACCGTCCCGGTGGAGTTCCTGGTGCAGTGGGACGTTGACTTCCTCCCCCTCGTAAACGAGGGGGATTCCTACGGCTCGCGCCGTGGGGCTTCCTGCTTCGTCACCGACTGCCCCGCCGGGAGGACTCCCGTTGAGGTCTTACACCGGCTCCACAGGCCGA
>NZ_JAHLEM010000667.1 GCF_018883605.1 Streptomyces niphimycinicus
CTGCGGGCGAAGGTGGACGCGGCATGGAATCTGCATGAGCTGACCGCGGGGATGGACCTGTCGGCGTTCGTGCTGTTCTCCTCGGCCACTGGTGTGCTGGGTGGCGCGGGGCAGAGCAATTACGCGGCGGCGAATGTGTTCCTGGACGGTCTGGCGTCCTGGCGCCGGGCCCAGGGGCTGCCGGGTGTGTCGATGGCGTGGGGCCTGTGGGCCGAGGCCAGCGGCATGACCGGACACCTCGGCGAGGAAGACATCCTGCGGATATCCCGCTCGGGCGTGGTGCCACTGGCCACGGACGAGGGGCTTGAGCTGTTCGACGCGGCCCTGGTCTCGGACGCGGTCGTACCGGTTCTCTTCCGGCTGGACATCCCGGCGCTGCGCGCGCAGGGCGCCGAACTCCCCGCCCTCTTCCGCAACGTCGTACCGGGGATGACCGTCCGGCGTGCCGCGGGCGCCGGAGACACCGACGTGGACGACATCGCCGCCCGCCTGCGGCGACGACTGCTCAGCATGTCCGAGGCGGAACAGGAGCAGTTCCTGCTCGAGGGGCTGATCCGCATCCAGGTGGCGGCCGCCCTGGGACATGCGAAGTCGGACACCGTGGAGGTGGGACGGCCCTTCAAGGAACTGGGCTTCGACTCCCTCACCGCCGTGGAGTTGCGGAACCGCCTCAGCGCCGAAACCGGGCTGCGCCTCCCGGCGACACTCGTTTTCGACTACCCGAACCCGACCGTACTGGCGGGCTATCTGCGCTCGGAGATCCTCGGATCCCAGGGCACGGCCACCACGGCACCGACGGCGGGCGGATCATTCGACGCCCCGTCGGGCACGGACGACGACCCGATCGCGATCGTGGCCATGAGCTGCCGCTTCCCCGGCGGGGTGCGGACCCCCGAGGAGCTGTGGCAACTGGTGATGGCGGGCACCGACGCCACGTCGTCGCTCCCGTCCAACCGTGGCTGGGACCTCGAGTCGGCATACAACCCCGACCCCTCGCATGAGGGCACGTACTACGCCCGCAACGGTGGCTTCCTCTACGAGGCCGACCAGTTCGACCCGGAGTTCTTCGGGATCTCGCCGCGCGAGGCGCTGTCGATGGACCCGCAGCAGCGACTGCTGCTGGAGACGTCGTGGGAGGCGTTCGAGCGGGCCGGTATCGCTCCCGAGACGGCGAAGGGCAGCCGGACCGGCGTCTTCGTCGGCGTGGTCTACAACGACTACGGCACCCGACTGCAAGGACACTCTCCCGAAGGCATCGAGGGCTACCTCGGCATCGGCAGCGCGGGCAGCGTGGCCTCGGGCCGTATCTCCTACACCCTGGGCCTTGAGGGTCCCGCCGTGACGGTGGACACCGCGTGCTCGTCGTCGCTGGTCGCACTGCATCTGGCGGTCCAGGCGCTGCGCCAGGGCGAATGCGATATGGCGCTGGCCGGTGGTGCCACCGTGATGTCCACGCAGCTCGGGCTGGTGGACTTCAGCCGTCAGCGCGCGCTGTCCGTGGACGGCAAGTGCAAGGCGTTCAGCGATGCCGCCGACGGCTTCGGATTCGCCGAGGGCGTCGGCCTGCTGCTCGTGGAGCGGCTGTCGGACGCCCAGCGCAACGGGCATGAGGTGCTGGCCCTCGTCCGGGGTACGGCGACCAACCAGGACGGTGCGTCCAACGGCCTGACCGCCCCGAACGGCCCGTCTCAGCAGCGGGTGATCCGCGCCGCGCTGGCCAACGCCCGGCTGTCGGCCACCGAGGTGGACGCGGTCGAGGCACATGGCACCGGCACCAAGCTGGGCGATCCCATCGAGGCCCAGGCCGTGCTGGCCACCTACGGCCAGGACCGGCCCGCGGACCAGCCGCTGTGGCTCGGCTCGGTGAAGTCGAACATCGGCCATGCGCAGGCTGCGGCCGGTGTGGCCGGTGTCATCAAGATGGTGATGGCGATGCGGCACGGCGCGCTGCCGAAGTCGCTGCACATCGATGAGCCGTCGCCGCATGTGGACTGGTCCGCGGGCGGGGTGAGCCTGCTGACGGACGACATGCCCTGGCCGGAGACGGGACGGCCGCGGCGCGCGGGCGTCTCATCCTTCGGGATGAGTGGCACCAATGCCCACGCCGTGCTGGAACAGGCTCCGCTGGACGACGCTGCCGGCCCCGCCGCCGATGACGACGTCCCGGCCGCGGAACTGCCGGAGAGCACGCCGTGGGTGATCTCCGGACGGTCGGACAGCGCGGTCGAGGCACAGGCGGAGCGGCTGCTGACGCATGTGCGTGAGCACCGGGAGTTCTCGCCCGCCGATGTCGGGCTGTCGTTGGCGACCACGCGCAGTGTGTTCGAACACCGCGCGGTGGTGCTGGCGGGCGACGGCGACGGCCTCCTGAACGGCCTGGGCGCGTTGGCCGAGGGGAATGTGGCACCCGGTGTGGTACGGGGGATGGCCACCGCTCGCGACCAGGCCGTGCTTGTCTTCCCCGGTCAGGGGTCGCAGTGGGTGGGGATGGCGGCAGAACTGCTGGAGTCCTCCCCGGCGTTCGCGGAGCGGATCGGGGAGTGCGCGGCGGCGTTGGCGCCGTTCGTGGACTGGCCGCTCGCGGAGGTGCTGCGGGGTGGCGAAGGCAGCGCGGAGGCGCTGGAGCGGGTCGATGTGGTCCAGCCGGTGCTGTGGGCGGTGATGGTGTCGCTGGCGGATCTGTGGCGCTCCTACGGTGTCGAGCCCGCGGCGGTCATCGGTCACTCCCAGGGTGAGATCGCGGCGGCGTGTGTGGCGGGTGCGCTGTCGCTGGAGGACGCCGCGAAGGTGGTGGCACTGCGCAGCCAGGCGCTGCGGGCGCTGTCCGGGCGCGGTGGCATGGTGTCGGTGTCGCTGCCGGTGGACTCGGTGCGGGAGCGGCTCGAGGCATGGGGTGAGCGGCTGTCGGTGGCGGCGGTGAACGGGCCCTCGGCGGTCGTGGTCTCCGGCGACGCCGACGCGCTGGACGAACTGCTCGGCGCATGCGAGGGCGAGGGGATCCGGGCGCGGCGCGTCCCGGTGGACTACGCCTCCCACTGCGCTCACGTCGAGGCCATCGAGGACGAGCTTCAGCAGATCCTCGCGGGAATCACCCCGCGCTCCTCGTCGGTGCCGTTCTATTCGACGGTGACCGGCGGGGTGCTGGACACCACGGAGATGGACGCCGGGTACTGGTACCGGAATCTGCGGCAGACGGTGCGCTTCGACGAGACCGTCCGTGTTCTGCTGACCGACGGCTTCCAGGTGTTCATCGAGGCCAGTGCCCATCCGGTGCTCACCATGGGGGTGGAGCAGACGGCCGAGGACCACGGCACCCGCGTCACCGCCGTGGGTTCGCTGCGCCGCGAGGAAGGCGGCCTGGACCGGTTTATGGCGTCTCTGGCCGAGGCGTATGTGGGCGGTCTGTCCGTCGACTGGGCGGGAGTGTTCGCCGGAACGGCGGCCAGGCGCGTTGATCTGCCGACGTATGCCTTCCAGCGCGCGCGCTTCTGGCTCGACCCCGAAGCGGGCGACGCCGCTGATGTGTCTTCGGCGGGGCTGGACTCGGCCGGGCATCCGTTGCTCGGTGCTGCCGTGCCGCTGCCCGACTCCGACGGGTTCCTGCTGACCGGCCGGCTGTCGCTGCGTACGCATCCCTGGCTGGCCGACCATGCGGTGCTGGGCCGGGTCATCCTGCCCGGTACGGCGTTTGTCGAGTTGGCCTCGCGAGCCGGTGACGCGGTCGGTTGTGACCGGCTGGAGGAGCTGACGCTGGAGGCGCCCCTGGTGCTGCCCGAGGAGGGGGCGGTCCAGACCCAGCTCATGGTGAGCGGGCCGGGGCCGGACGGGCGGCGTGAGGTCAGTGTCTATTCCCGTCGTGATGGCGGCCCTGAGGCGTCCTGGACGTGCCATGCGAAGGGCGTGCTGACCCTGGCATCCGCAGCCGACGCGACAACGGGTCCGGTGGACCTGAGCGCATGGCCGCCGGCGGGGGCGGAGGCGGTCGAGACCGCGGGCTTCTACGAGGACGTGGCGGCCACCGGGCTGGCGTACGGGCCGGTGTTCCAGGGGCTGCGTGCCGTCTGGCGCATGGGTGATGAGGTCTTCGCGGAGGTGGCGCTGCCGGAGGAGTCGCGGGCGGAGGCGGCCCGGTTCGGGCTGCACCCCGCGCTGCTCGACACGGCGCTGCACGCCTGGCTGGTGTCCGCCGCCGCGGAGAGCGAGGGAAGCTCGGGCGGGATCCGGCTGCCGTTCCTGTGGAGCGGTGTGTCGCTGTACGCCACCGGCGCGACCTCCCTGCGCGTACGACTGACCCGCACGGGCGCCGATGGGATGTCGGTGCTGGTGGCGGATGCCGCCGGTACGCCGGTGGCGTCGGCGGACGCGCTGGTCACCCGGCCGGTCTCGGAAGCGCAACTGGCGTCGTCCACCGAGGACGGCGAGTCGCTCTACCGGGTGGAGTGGGTCGCGGCGTCCACTGCCGCCCCCGTCCCCGCGACGGACCGGTGTGCCGTGGCAGGGCCCGATGTCTTCGGCCTGGCCCGGGCGCTGAAGGCGGCCGACGGGTCGGTGGAGGAACACGCCGACCTGGCTGCTCTCGCGGCGCATGTGGCGTCCGGCGCTCCCCTGCCGAACCTGGTGTTCGTGAGCGTCTCCTCCGCCCCCGGCGAGGACGTCGTTCCGGCCACGCGGGCGGTGGCCCACCAGACCCTGGACATGGTGCGGGCATGGCTGGCGGAGGACCGGTTCGCCGAGGCGCGGCTGGTGCTCGTGACCCGGGGCGCGATGGCGACCGAGGACGGTGTGGACCCGCGTGACCTGGCGGCGGCCCCGGTGTGGGGGCTGGTGCGGTCGGCGCAGGCCGAGAATCCGGACCGGTTCGTCCTGCTGGACGTGGACGGCGGCGAGGAGTCGCAGGCCCTGGTGCACCAGGCGGTGTCCACCGGGGAACCGCAGGTCGCGGTGCGCGGCGCCGAGATGCTGGTGCCGCGTCTGGCCTCCGGTGCCGCGAGGGGTGTGCTGACGCCGCCGGCTGATGCGGCGGCATGGCGGCTGGAGGCGTCCGGAACGGGCACGCTGGAGGGCCTGGCGCTGGCCACGGCCACGGACGCCACCGGGGAGCTCGGCGAGCACGAGGTGCGGGTCGCGGTGCGCGCCACGGGCCTGAACTTCCGCGATGTCCTGATCTCCCTGGGGATGTATCCGGGCGAGGCCATGATGGGTGGCGAGGGGGCCGGTGTGGTCGTGGCCACCGGTTCCGGTGTGGCCTCCCTCGCCGTCGGCGACCGCGTGATGGGGCTGTGGGAGGGCGGTTTCGGGCCGTTGGCCGTGGTCGACCACCGCACCCTGGTGCGGATCCCGGACGGCTGGTCCTTCACCGAGGCCGCCTCCGTCCCGGTCGTGTTCGTGACGGCTTTGTACGCGTTGCGCGAGCTGGCGGGCCTCCGGCGCGGTGAGTCGCTGCTGGTCCACGCCGCGGCCGGTGGTGTGGGAATCGCGGCGGTGCAGTTGGCGCGGGCCTGGGACTGTGAGGTGTTCGCGACCGCGAGCGAGGCCAAGTGGGATGTGCTGCGCGGTCTCGGGCTGGATGAGGCGCATATCGCCTCGTCGCGGACGCTGGAGTTCGAGGAGCGGTTCAAGGACTCCTCGGCCGGTCGTGGTGTGGATGTGGTCCTGGACTCCCTGGCCGGTGAGTTCGTGGACGCGTCGCTGCGGCTGCTGGGCGAGGGCGGCCGGTTCATCGAAATGGGCAAGACGGATGTGCGGTCGGCCGACGAGGTGGCGGCGGCCCATCCGGGCGTGCTGTACCGGGCGTTCGACCTGGCGGAGGCGGGCTCTGAGCGCATCGGGGAGATGCTCGCCGAGATCGTGGCCCTCTTCGAGCGAGGTGAACTGCGTCCGCTGCCCACCCGGGTGTGGGATGTGCGCAGGTCCCCCGAGGCGTTCCGGTTCATGAGCCAGGCCCGCCACGTGGGCAAGCTGGTGCTGAGCGTTCCGGCCACGCTGGACCCGGAGGGCACCGTACTGATCACCGGCGCCGGAGGCGTCCTGGGCGGACTGGTCGCCCGGCATCTGGTGACGGAGCACGGCATCCGCCGGCTGCTGCTGGTCAGCCGCCGTGGCCGCGCCGCCGAGAGCATGACGGCGCTCGAGACGGAGCTGACGGCCCTGGGGGCCTCGGTCGACATCGCCGCCTGCGATGTCGCCGACCGCGACGCGCTGGCCGGTCTGCTGGCGGGGCTGCCCGATGACGGACACGGTCTGACCGGTGTGGTCCATGCCGCGGGCCTCCTGGACGACGGCACGGTGACCTCGCTGACACCGGAGCGGCTGGACGCGGTGCTGCGGGCCAAGGTCGACGGGGCGTGGCATCTGCATGAGCTGACGCGCCGTTTCGATGTGGCCATGTTCGCCCTGTTCTCCTCGGCCGCCGGTGTCCTGGGGTCCGCGGGCCAGGCCAACTACGCCGCCGCCAACACATTCCTGGACGGACTGGCCCAGCGGCGCCGGGCCATGGGCCTGCCCGGAGTGTCGCTGGCCTGGGGCATGTGGGCCGAGCGCAGCGGGATGACCGGACACCTCGCCGAGGCGGACCTCTCCCGTATGACACGGGGCGGACTGGTGCCGTTCTCCTCCGAGGAGGGGTTGCGGCTGTTCGACACGGCCGGGCGGCTGGCCGAAGGCGTGGTGGTGCCCGCGCGGCTCGACCTCGGCCACCTGGCGGCCACCGCCGACACCACCCCCGTGCCGCCGTTGCTCAGCGGGCTCGTACGGCGGCCCGTGGTGTCCCGGCGTGCCTCGGCTCAGGACGAGTCCGGTTCGCAGGAGGCGCCGCTGGTGCGGCGGCTCGCCGGGCTCGGCCAGGGGGAGCGGCAGCGGACGCTGCTGCGGCTGGTCCAGGAACACGCCGCCACCGTCCTCGGCCATGGGGCGGCGTCGGCGGTGGACACCGATCGTGGCTTCCTGGAGCTGGGCTTCGACTCGCTCACCGCGGTCGAGCTGCGCAACCGGCTGAACGCGGCCAGCGGGCTGCGGCTGCCCGCGACCCTCATCTTCGACTACCCGACCCCCGCCGCGCTGGCCGCACATCTGAACGCGGAGATCGCCCCCGTGGCGGCGGACGAACCGACGGACGTGGCCACCGAACTCGACCGGCTGGAAGCGGCGTTGCTCGGCACCAGCACGGCGGCCGACGACGACACCCGGGCCATGGTGGCCGGCCGGTTGAAGCGTCTGCTGTCCCACTGGGACGGCGGCCGTGGCGGCCCGGCGCCGGATGGCCCGACCACCGATTCCGGCGATGCCCAGGATGTCGCCGAACATCTGGAGACGGCGGAGGCCGACGAGCTCTTCGCCTTCATCGACCAGGAGTTCGGGACGTCGTGATCCGATCAGCGGCCGCCACCACGGCGCACCCACGAACCCACACCACCTGCCCGCCGACCACCCCGCTCCCGAAGCGCGACCCCGAGAGGTTCTGATGTCGGAACAAGAAAAGCTGCTCGGCTACCTCCGGCGGGTGACGGCTGATCTGCACCAGGCGCGGCAGCGTCTACAGGATGTGGAGTCCGCGGCCCGTGAGCCCATCGCGATCGTCGGGATGAGCTGCCGCTTCCCCGGCGGGGTGCGCTCCCCCGAGGAGTTCTGGCGGCTGCTGAGCGGGGCCGAGGACGCCATCACGCCGTTCCCCGAGGACCGCGGCTGGGACCTCGACTCGCTCTACGACGCGGACCCTG
>NZ_JAHLEM010000668.1 GCF_018883605.1 Streptomyces niphimycinicus
CGGGGTGCGCTCCCCCGAGGAGTTCTGGCGGCTGCTGAGCGGGGCCGAGGACGCCATCACGCCGTTCCCCGAGGACCGCGGCTGGGACCTCGACTCGCTCTACGACGCGGACCCTGACCGGTCGGGCACCTCCTATACGCGTGAGGGGGGATTCCTGTACGACATCGGCGACTTCGACGCCGACTTCTTCGGGATCTCGCCGCGTGAGGCGATGGCGATGGATCCCCAGCAGCGGTTGCTGCTGGAGACGTCGTGGGAGGCCATCGAGCGGGCGGGCATCGATCCGGTCTCGCTGCGGGGCAGCCGGTCCGGG
>NZ_JAHLEM010000669.1 GCF_018883605.1 Streptomyces niphimycinicus
TTCTTCGGGATCTCGCCGCGTGAGGCGATGGCGATGGATCCCCAGCAGCGGTTGCTGCTGGAGACGTCGTGGGAGGCCATCGAGCGGGCGGGCATCGATCCGGTCTCGCTGCGGGGCAGCCGGTCCGGGGTCTTTTTCGGAGCGGTGGCCCCCGACTACGGGCCGCGGGTGCATGAGGCACCGGATGGTGTCGAGGGGCATCTGGTGACCGGCAGCGCCATCAGCGTGGTGTCCGGACGGGTGGCCTACACGCTCGGGCTCGAGGGCCCGGCGGTGACGGTGGACACCGCGTGCTCCTCGTCGCTGGTCG
>NZ_JAHLEM010000067.1 GCF_018883605.1 Streptomyces niphimycinicus
CGCCCGAAGCCCCGCCCCTCAAGCCCCGGACCGAAGGGCACCGGCCGTCTCAGTCCTCCCGTTCGAAGGCCGCGATCGGGTTCTTCAGTGTGCCGATGAGCTGGAGGGCCCCCGCCGGGTCCTGGAGGTCGACCATTTCCCGGTTGTCGCGGAGCTGGAGGCGGTTGAGGCAGGAGAGGGCGAAGTCTTCGGTGAACATGTCGTACTGGGCGAATTTGTCGGCGAGGTGGGGAGCGGATCGCTGGTAGGCCAGGACGGTGTCGGCGACCGTCTGCCAGAAGGTGTCCTCCTCCAGGAGGCCCTCGGTGACCAGGATGCCGCCCAGGAAGCGGAGGAAGCAGTCGAAGACGTCGGTGAAGATCGAGAGCAGTTTCTTGTCCTCGGGGACGTCCACGCGGATGCGTTCGACGGTCGGGGGGAGGACCGCGGTGGGGTCCATGACGGCGATTTCCTCGGCGATGTCCTTGAAGATCACGCGCTGGACGGCGCCGTCCTCGATCACCAGGATGACGTTCTCGCCGTGCGGCATGAAGACCAGGTCGTAGGCGTAGAAGCTGTGCAGCACCGGGGTGAGGTAGGCGTCCAGGTAGCGGCGCAGCCAGGTGGCGGGGGTGAGGCCGGATTCCTCGATGAGGGCGCTGACGAAGGAGGCGCCGTCGGGGTCGGTGTGGAGGAGGGCGGCCATGGTGGCCAGGCGCTGGCCGGGTTCCAGGGTCGGGACGGGGCTCTCGCGCCACAGGGCGGCGAGCATTTTGCGGTACGGGGAGCCCTTCGCGGTGGCGGCCTCGTACTGGCGGTGGTGGTAGCCGATCGCCGCTCGTTCTCGGATGATGGAGAAACGCGCGGCACGGAAGGTCTCGTCCGAGGCGATCAGGGACGCCAGCCAGTCGTTGATGGCCGGGGTCGCCTCCATATAGGCGGCCGACAGGCCCCGCATGAAGCCCATGTTGAGGACCGACAGCGCGGTTTTCACATAGTGCTTGGAGGGGGCGCTGGTGTTGAAGAAGGTGCGGATCGACTGCTGGGCGAGGTATTCGTCGTCGCCGGGGCCCAGGTACACCAGATACTGCCGGGCGACCTCGGCGGCGAAGCTGACCGACAGCTTGTTCCACCACTGCCAGGGGTGCACCGGCAGCAGGTGATAGTCGGCCGGGTCCAGGCCGAGGTCGGCGAGGGTCCGCGCGAAGCGGGCGCGGGTCTCCGCGCCCAGTTCGGAGTGGATCAGGGCGTCGTAGTCCAGGTCCGCGGAGGCCGTGAAGGTGGAGCGGTCGCGGCGGGCGGCGAGCCAGATGAGCTGGACGGGGCTCGCGGTCTCGGGGGCGTACGAGAGGTATTCATGGATGCCGAAGCCGAGCCGGCCGTTGTTGGCGACGAAGCAGGGGTGGCCCTCGGTCATCCCCGTCTCGATCTCCTGGAAGCCGGATTTGGCCAACTGGGCGGCGCCCACCGGCTCGGCGGCCAGTTTGTACGCCGTACCGGAGAGGGTGGAGCTGATCTCCTCGAGGTAGACGGGGAGGACGTCCTCGCTCAGGCCCAGCCGCCCGCGCAGCTCGATGAAGAAGTCCAGGGCGTCCAGGGGGAGTTCGGCGCCGGTCGGGTCGTGGCGGGTGATGCTGTCCGCCTCGACCAGCCAGTGGTCCAGGGAGAGCACCTGGGCGGCGAAGCGGTAGGTCACCGCCCCGTCGTCGCTGGTCACGGCGTAGCGGCCGGCGGGGCCCGGCTCGGGGGCGAGCAGGCGTTCGTGGGTGAACTCGGCGAGGGCCTTGCGGATGAGGAGGCGGCCCGCCCGGTCCCACAGCTCGGGGGTGAGGTGGGCGACGGCGTCGCGGGGGCTCATCGGGTCACTCCTTGGACGGCGCGGGCGGCGAGGGTGGTGCGGGCGGCCTCGAACCGCTCGCGGGTGCAGACGCTGAGGTAGGCGTCCTTCTCGGGTTTGGCGATCCGCTCGACGATCTCGAAGCCGACGGCCGCGTTGAGCGCGTGCACCGCCGCGTTGCGCACATCGGGCTCGACGACGACGCGCCGGACATGCGGATCGGCGAAGCAGAACTCCATGACGACGGTGATCACGGCCAGCGTGAAGCCGTGTACCGGGGTGTCGGTCGGCGCGCAGAGGAAGTGCATGCCGACGTCGCCGGGCCGGGCGGGGTAGAGCCCCTCGAGTTCCACCCGCGAGGGGTCGTAGCGCTCGGCCAGGAACGCCGGGCGTCCCTCGTGCAGGCCGATGAACGCGTCATGGTGCGGATGCTCGTGGATCCCGCGGTACTCGGCGGCGACCTCCGCCTCGTTTGCCCCCTGCATCATCCAGTAGGACGCCTTGGGGTGGGTCACCCAGCCGTGCAGCAGCCCGGCGTCGGCCGCCGGGTCCAGGGTGCGCAGGGTGAAGGCGCCCAGGCGCGCGTCCGTATGCTCGAAAACCGGTGACGGTGTCATGCGATGGCTCCTTCCGGTGCGCCGAACTCCTGGAAGGCGATGGACTTCTCCACCGGGTAGTGCTCCCGCCCCAGCAGCTCACGGATGATCCACGAGTTGCGGTACGGGCCCATGCCCAGGTCCGGGGAGGTCAGGCTGTGGGCGTGGGTGGCGCCGTTCTGGAGGAAGATGCCGCGCCCGGTGGTGTCGATGCTGTAGTTGCGGGCGACGTCGAAGCGGCCGTGGCCGTCCCAGCGGATGCGGTCGCGTACCGGGTCCAGGAAGGCGGGCACCTGGTAGCGGTAGCCGGTGGCCAGGACGAGCCCGTGGGTGGTGAGCGAGAAGTCCCGCTGCTGCTCCGCATGGCGCAGCCCCAGGGTGTACATGCCGGACAGGTCGTCGTACTCCGCGCCGGTGAGCGCGGTGTTGGTGAGCAGCCGGGTGGGCACCGGGCCGCTCACGCTCTTCTGGTAGAGGAGGTCGTAGATGCCGTTGACGAGGTCGGCGTCGATCCCCTTGAACAGGCCCTTCTGCTCACTCTCCAGCCGGTAGCGGGTGTCCTCGGGGAGCGCGTGGAAGTAGTCCACGTACTCGGGCGAGGTCATCTCCAGGGTGAGCTTGGTGTACTCCAGCGGGAAGAAGCGCGGGGAGCGGGTCACCCAGTTCAGCCGGTAGCCGTGGGTGTCGATGTCGGCGAGCAGATCCTGGTAGATCTCGGCCGCGCTCTGGCCGCTGCCGACGATGGTGATGGACTCCTTGGCTTGAAGCGCCTCCTTGCTCCCCAGGTAGTGGGTGTTGTGCACCAGATCGCCGTCCAGGCCGCGGCACACCTCGGGGAGGAACGGCGGGGTGCCGGTGCCCAGCACCAGATGGCGGGCGCGGTGGGTGGTGGTCCCGCCGGTGGCGGGACGCCGGGCGCGCACCGTGTAGAGGCCGTCGGCCTCGTCGTACTCGACGCTCGTCACCTCGTGGCCGAAGCGGACGGACGAGAGCTTGGCGGCGGCCCAGCGGCAGTAGTCGTTGTACTCGGCGCGCAGCGGATAGAAGATCTCGCGGATGTAGAAGGAGTACAGCCGGCCGGATTCCTTGAGGTAGTTGAGGAAGGAGTACGGGGAGGTGGGGTCGGCCAGCGTCACCAGGTCGGCCATGAACGGGGTCTGGAGGGTGACGCCGTTCAGCAGCATGCCCGGATGCCAGTCGAACTCGGGCTTGCTCTCCAGGAACAGCCCGTCGAGTTCCTCGATCGGCTCGGTCAGGCAGGCAAGGCCCAGGTTGTAGGGGCCGAGCCCGACCGCGATGAAGTCATGGGTGTGCGGGGTGGGCACGAGGGTCTCCGGCGGGGTGAGGGGGCTCAACTGGCGCGCGAGTGGCGGGGGCCGCTGAGTTCGGGCTCGATGTGCAGGGCCAGATACTGACCGGCGTGCTCGGCGAGGAGGTCGAGGACATACGCGATGTCGCTCAGCGAGGTCTCCGGGTTGAGCAGGGTGAACTTGAGGTGGTGACGGCCGTCGACGACGGTTCCGGCGACGACCGCCGCACCGGATGCGGCCAGCGCCTCGCGGGCGTGCAGATTGGCCCGGTCGACGAGATCCGGGTCGCCCGGCCCGTCCGACGGCGGTACATAGCGGAAGACGAGCGTGGACAACTGGGGCTCGGTGACGACCTCGTAGCGCGGATCGGTGTCCAGCAGCGCCCATGCCTCGGCGGCCCGGTCCACCACCTCGTCGAAGAGGGCCCCCACGGCGTCCGCGCCCATGATGCGCAGCGTCAGCCACAGCTTGAGCGCGTCGAAGCGGCGGGTGGTCTGGATGGACTTGTCGACCTGGTTGGGGATGAGGTTGCGGGCGCTGCGCTCGGGGTTGAGGTAGTCGGCGTGGTACGTGGCGTGGCCGAGCGTGGCGCGGTCGCGGACCAGCACGGCGCTGGAGCTGACCGGCTGGAAGAAGGACTTGTGGTAGTCCACCGTCACCGAGTCGGCGCGCTCGATGCCGTCGAGCAGCCCGCGGCGGGTCGGGGAGGCCAGCAGTCCGCAGCCGTACGCGGCGTCCACATGCATCCAGGTGCCGTGCCGGTCGCACAGCTCGGCGATCTCGGGCAGCGGGTCGATCGAGCCGAAGTCGGTGGTGCCCGCGGTGGCCACGACGGCCATGACGATCAGGCCCTCGCGACGGCAGCGGTTCAGCTCACGGGCGAGGGCGACGGTGCGCATCCGGCGGTCCTGGTCGCAGGGGACCGGGATGACGGCCTCGTAGCCGAGCCCCAGGATGGCGGCGGCCTTCTGGACGGAGAAGTGGCCGGCCTGGGAGGTGAGGATGCGCAGCCGCGGCAGGATGGCGGATTTGGCGACGGTCTCGCCGGCCGCGGCGGCCTCCTCCTCCACCAGCGTGCACGCCTCGTCGCGGGCGAGCAGCATCGCCTGGAGATTGGACTGGGTGCCGCCGCTGGTGAAGATGCCGTCCGCGGCCTCGCCGAGGCCGATGCGCTCGGTGGTCCAGTCGATCAGCCGGCGCTCGATGAGGGTGCCGCCCGCGCTCTGGTCCCAGGTGTCGAGGGAGGAGTTGACGGCGGAGAGGACGGCCTCGCCCAGCAGTGCGGGGATCACCACGGGGCAGTTGAGGTGGGCGAGATAGCGCGGGTGGTGGAAGTAGACGGCGTCCTTGAGGTAGACGCTCTCCAGCTCCTCGAGCGCGGCGTCCGGATCGCCGAGCGGCCGCTCCAGGTCGATTCCGGAGATCTCGGGGGCGAGCTCGGCGGGGGTGACGCCGGTGAAGGGGCGCTCGGTGCGGGCGACGGTGGAGGCCACCAGGCCGACGCC
This sequence comes from Streptomyces niphimycinicus, assembly GCF_018883605.1. Classification (GTDB taxonomy): domain Bacteria; phylum Actinomycetota; class Actinomycetes; order Streptomycetales; family Streptomycetaceae; genus Streptomyces; species Streptomyces niphimycinicus. The sequence continues at coordinate 5,228 of NZ_JAHLEM010000067.1, forward strand.
GTCGGTCACGGAGCGCCGATAGCGTTCCGCCGTACGGCCGTTGAACAGGTGGGCCCTGCCATCCGCCGCCCCGGGTATCGGCTCCGGCGACGGGTCCTCAGCGGTCTGCGCGAGGAAACTCACGGTCTGTCCCTTCTGGAAATGGGCATGCGGGCGTGCGGAGGGCGCGGGCATGCGGCTGGTGGTGGGGAGGGAGGCGGCCCTCGGCCCACGCCCGCGGCCTGATGGGCGTGCGGGGGCGCTGGACGCGGCGGCAGGGCGCGTGGGGGCGCGCCGAGCGGTGGCCGCCCGTCGTCCAGTGGTCGGTCTTTCGCGGTCCCGTGGGGGATTCGGCTGTGGCGGTTCGGTTGTGGGGGCTCGGTATCCGTGGGGTCAGTCGTCGGTCGCGGGGCCGGTGCCCGACACGGCTTCCTCGACGAGCTGTTCCTCACAGGTGCCCAGGCGCCAGTAGCCGGTGAAGGTCACGGCCTTGCGGTCGAAGCCGCGTTCGCGCACCAGATGGCGGCGCAGCTCCTTGACGGTCCCGGCCTCGCCCGCGATCCAGGCGTACGGCGTACCGGAGGGCAGTTCGGTGGTGCTCACGGCGTTCCGCAGCAGCGCGGAGCGCGGGGTTCCGGGGGCCACGGCGTCCCGGACCAGCCAGGTGATGTCGGCTTTCGCCGCGGTGCGCAGTTCCTGGATGTCCTCGGCGTGCCGGACCTCGAGCCACACCTTGGCGGGCAGATCGGCGGGCAGCCATTCGAGGATGCCCGCGATGGCGGGCAGCGCGGTCTCGTCACCGGTGATCAGCACCCACTCGGTGCCGGACGGCGGCCGGAAGTCGACACCGCCGTTGTCCTCCACGACCGGGCCCAGCAGGGTGACGCGGTCGCCCGCCTCGGCGCGCGCGGCCCAGCGGGCGGCCGGGCCGCTGTCGTCGTGCAGCGCGAAGTCCACGTCGATCTCGTGCGGGTCGTGGCGCTGCCGGCGCACCGTGTACGAGCGCATGATGCCGCGTTCGGCCGGGTCCATCGCCCGCCAGGTGGCGAACCAGCCCTCCCCGGCCTCGGCCGGGACCACCGGGGCGCTCTGGCCGGGGTGCGGCAGGAACAGTTTGAAGCGCTGGTCGCGGCCGCCGCTGGTGAAGTCCTTCAGACACGCGCCGCCGAAGGTGATCCGTGCCATGGACGGTCCGAGCGGGCGGGTCCGTACGACCCGCGCGTCGAAGAAGCGGAACGGAATGGCGGTGGTGGCCGTGGTGGTGGCTGCGGTGGTCATGGCGGTGGGTCTTCCCTTCGCTTGCCGTGGGGAGGCCGGGCCGGCCGGTCGTGCTGACCGTTCAGTGGAGCTTCTTCGCGTCCTGGATGGCCTTGGTGAGGGATTCGACGAGCGGGGCGGCGCCGGCGTACGAGAAGCGCGGCTCGCTGCTCCACGGGGTGATCTGACCGGCCTTGACCGCGGGGAGCTTGGACCAGGTCGGCTTGGCGGTCAGGGCCCCGGGCTGGAGGGTCGCGGTGCGGTTGTCGAGGAAGAGCACATCCGCGTCGTACTTGTCGGCGTTCTCCCAGCTCAGGCTCTCGAAGTAGCCACCCTTGTCGGGCTTTTCGGGCATGACGAAGTCGACGCCGAGCTCGCTGAAGTAGATCAGGTCGGCATTGATCTTCGGGTTGGAGACATAGAAGAGATCGGCGCTGGCGGAGCAGGCCATGACCTTGATCCGGTGGGATTTGACGGTTTTGCGCAGCGTCTCGGATGCCTTCTCGAACCGCGCCTTGGCGTCGGTGACCTTCTTGGCCTTCGGGTCGGCGCCGAGCGCCTCGGCCAGTGCGGCATAGCGCTTGATGGGCTCGACCATGGAGACCCGGCCGGTGCCGATGGCGGCGCTGGGGGCGAGCTGGAGGATCTTCTTCTTGCTGTCGTCCGGGATGTAGAAGAGCGCGCCCGGGTCGTACATGTTGGTGATCAGCAGATCGGGGCTGAGCGAGGCGTACTTCTCGACGTTGAACTGGCCCCAGGTGTTGCCGAGGGAGGTGGCCCGGTCGACGGGGAAGTCGCCCGCCTGGACGTCCGGCTTGCCGTTCTTCAGCGTGGTCGGCCCGAAGACGCCGGTGATCTGCTTCTCGATGCCGAAGTCGTAGAGCGCGGCCGCCGCGGCGATGTAGGCGACGATGTGCTGGGGCCGGCCGTCGAGGCTGATCTTCTTCTTGCGGTCGTCGGTGAACGACCAGGAACCGCCGCCGTCACCGCCGCCGGAGCCCGAACCGCCGTTGTCGCCGCAGGCGGTGACCAGGGCTCCGAGTCCGAGGGCGCCGCCCGCGGCGAGCAGACCGCGGCGGGAGAGGGGGAGTGCTCTGGCCTGGCGCATGAAGGTGCTCTCTCTCGATGCATACGGGGACGTGGTTCGTGGGACGGCAACCCGAGGACGTAGTTAGGTTAGCCTAACCAACCTGGTTGTCCAGCGGGTGGGGTCGTTCCGAACCTCACATCGAGGGGCTCATCCGGCGGTTCAGGGCGGATTCACAGGTCCAGCACCAATCGGGGGCCACGGCAGCGTGAGACGCAGATCATCATGGTCTCGCCCGAGGCCCGCTCCTCGCCGGTGAGCACGGAGTCGTGGTGGTCCACCTCTCCTTCGACGACATCCGTCTCGCACGTCCCACACGTGCCCTCCTCGCAGGAGTACAAAACCGGTACCCCCGCCGCCTCGACCGTGCGCAGCACACTGCGGTCCGGCTCCACGGTCAGGGTCAGCCCGGAGCGGGTGAGCACCAACTCGAAGGACGCGCCCGCCGGTTCGGCGCCCGCCGCGTCCGTACGGGGCTGGAAGCGCTCGGTGCGCAGGGCCCCGTCCGGCCATGCCCGGCACGCCTCCTCGGCGGCCCGGAGCAGCGGTTCGGGACCGCAGCAGTAGACGAGGGTGCCGGGTGAGAAGGGGGCGGAGGGGGCGGAGGGGCCGGCCGGGGCGTCGAGATACGGCGCGAGGTCGAGCAGCCCCTCCTCGTCCTGTGGCACCAGCCGCACCTTGCCGCCGTAACGGGCGGCGAGCTGGTCCGCGAAGGCCATCGAGCCACGGGTGCGCCCGCCGTACAGCAGCCGCCAATCGGCGCCCGCGGCCTCGGCGGCGGCCGTCATGGGGAGGAGGGGAGTGATGCCGATGCCGCCCGCGATGAACAGATAGCGGGCCGCCGGGCGCAGTGCGAAGTGGTTGCGCGGGCCGCGCACCCGCACCGTGCTCCCCTCGGTGAGGGTGTCGTGCACCCGGGCGGAGCCGCCGCGCCCGGCGGGTGCGCGGAGCACCGCGATCCGCCAGGAGGCGCGGTCGGCGGGGTCGCCGCACAGCGAGTACTGCCGGGTCCGGCCCGGGTCGAGGACGAGATCGAGATGGGCGCCGGGCTCCCAGGCGGGGAGTTCACGGCCCGTCGGATGGCGCAGGGTGAGCGCCACCACGTCCGCGGCCACCTCCTCCCGGCGGGCCACCAGCAGGGTGTCCTCGTACTCGCCGCCGGGGTTCGTCACGTCATCTCCTCACGGTGATCGGCGGGTTGGTGCCCGGTGGGCTGGTGCCCGGTGGGGTGGGCGAGCATCCACTGCCACAGCTCGACCGGGTCCTCGGCGGTGCGCTCGGCGCCGCAGTGGCAGACCCCGTGCAGCACATCGGTGCCGGGCAGCCAGTCGATCCGGTACACCTCGGCCGTGGGGGCGCCGCTCACGGGGACGCCACCACGGGCGCGGTCTTCTCCCCTTCGGCGGCGAGGCGGGCGAGAATGCGGCGCGCGGCCAGACCGCCGGTGTCGATGTTGATGCTGAGCTCCTGATAGCCCTCGCGCTCGGTGTCCAGGGCCTTCTGGAGCAGATTCAGCGCCGCCACGTCCTGTAGCACCACGGTCCGGTTGAGGTCGTGGAGGAAGGTGGTCACCTCCTCGTCGTCCTGTGCGAAGTCCCGTGAGACGGCCCAGAAGTCGTACACATGGCGGTCGGTGGACGGGGTGATGGCGTAGGTGATCTCCACATGGAAGGCGTCCGGATCGGAGCCGTCCGGCCTCGGCAGCACCCCGGCCGGGGCGATCCGGCTGTGCAGGAGATAGAGACAGGGCGCGTGGTACTCGATGTCCTGCCAGCGGGTGATGCGGCCGTCGATGCCGGTGGAACGGGCGTAGAACGGCGGGCACTCGGCGTCGTCCATATGCCGGCTGACCCGTACGACGCCCGCGCCCTCGTCGACCTCCGTGGTGATCGGGGTCTCGGCGACCTCGGGAGTGCCGATGTAGCCGCTGTGCAGATACGTCTCGTGGGAGAGGTCCAGCAGATTGTCCACCAGCAGGCCGTAGTCGGCGTCGATCGGCTCCATGCCGCCCACGGTCGTCCAGCGCGGATCGGCCAGCCAGGGCGCGCGCGGCACCGAGCGGGGATCGGCGAGCGCCGGGTCCCCGATCCACACCCACACCAGCGAGTCCTGCTCGACGATGGGATAGGAGGGGACCCGGGCGGTGCGCGGGACGCGTTTTTGGCCCGGTACGAACACACAGGTGCCGCCGGTGTCGTAGGTGAAGCCGTGGTAGCCGCAGACGACCGTGTCGCCGTCGAGACGGCCGGCGGTGAGCGGATAGCGGCGGTGGACGCAGCGGTCGGCGAGCGCGATGACCGTGTCGTCGGACTCGGTGCGGTAGAAGGCGATGGGTTCGTTCAGGATGGTGCGCCCCAGCAGCTCCCGGCCGATCTCGCGGCCGTAGGCGGCGACGTACCACTGATTTCTCGCGAAGGCGGTCATGCGTGCCAGCGTGGTGATGCCTGTCACGCACGGGCAACGGCCCTTCCGCTGAGTGGAAGGGCCGCGTGGGGAGGTGTCGGTGAACTGCCGGGCGGGTCAGCCGCCGAACTGCCAGAAGACCGACTGGTTCAGCGTCAGCAGGACGATGAGCAGGGCCACATCGGCGATGCCGAGCATGATGCCGAGCAGCGCCCGGCCCCTGCGGCGGGTCTCCCGGGCGAGGGCGAGCGTCCCCAGGACGATCGCGCAGGGCCCGAAGACCGCGTTGAAGAGCAGCAGGCCGATCAGGCCGAGTACGAAGGAGGCGACGGCCATGCCATCGGCGTCCCGGCGCGCCCGGATGGGTGAGGTGCGGGACGGTGCGGTGAGTGCCATGGGTCTCAGCTCTCCTTGTGCCCGATGCGTTCGCGGATGAAGAAGACCAGCAGCCAGGCGCTGATGGCGCCCGCGGCGGCGAGGAAGAGGGGGAGCGGAGTGTGCGCCGCCGCCCCGAGAAGAACTCCCATCAGGGCGAGTGCCGCGACGATGAAGAGCATATGAGCCTCTCTCGAAGTGACGATCCGGATGCGGTTGGCGTGCGGATGCTGGTTGTTGGGTGAACAGTTGGAATCACAACTGTTCACTGAGTTCCAGAGTACCCCCGCCGAGCCCTGGAAAAATTCAGCGAACGCCTGTTTACTGAATGATATGAGTCACAGGTGCGGGGTCCGGCAGGCCCAGAAGGAGAAGACCCGGCGCGCCCTGATGGACGCGGCGTTGGGGCTGCTGGAGGACCAGAGCCTGAGCAGTCTGGGGCTGCGCGAGGTCACGCGGGCGGTGGGGATGGCGCCCGCCGCCTTCTATCGGCACTTCCGGGATCTCAGCGATCTCGGTGTCGCGCTGGTCGAGGAGTCCCTGGGCAGCCTGCACCCTATGATCGGCGCGATACTCGCAGGTCAGGACGGTGACGCGGAGCGGATCGACGCCACCGTCGAGGCGGTCGCCGAACATGTCCGCCGCTATCCCGCGCATATCCGCTTCATCGCACGTGAGCGGCATGGCGGGGTGCGTGCGGTGCGTGCGGCCATCGCCGCCGAGTTGGACCGGTTCGCCGATGAGGTGGCCGCCGACTTCTCCCCGCGGCTGACGCCGGACGGCTGGCCGCCGGAAGATGTCCGGATGCTTGCGGAGCTGTATGTGGACCACATGGTGATGACGGCGACGGCGTTCCTGGAGGCGCAGCCGGAACATCCACGGCTGGAGCGGCGGGCCGCCGACACCGCGCGCAAGCAGTTGCTGCTGATCAGCCTCGGGCGCCGGCACTGGCGCGACGGGTGATCTCCACGCCGAAGTCCCCGGCCGCGTCCCGGCCGGTGACCCGGACGCGTATCAGCAGGCCGTTCGCCTCCGCGCGGAAGGTCTCGCCGGGCGCGTAGGTCGCGTCGCTGAGCCCGGGGTGGACATTGCGCTCCCGGGTGCAGCCGCGGCCATGGGGGGTGGAGTCCACGATGGTGACGGGGCCGCCGCCGGAGTCGACACCGGTGTCCACCCGGGAGATCAGCACACCGGGCTTGCATATCGCCTCGTCGTTGCCGCCGCTCGCGCGCGCCTCGATGGCGTAGCCGGTGGACGGCGAGACGGGGACGAAGACCAGCTTGGTGCCCTCCGGACGGCTCAGCGGGGACAGGGTGTGCGCGAAGACCCCGGAGCGGGCGGCGCAGGCGATCTGCCGCGGGCCGAGCCAGCCCAGCTTCCACTTGTGCCAGGCCAGCAGGTCGTTGCCGGCGCCCCAGTCCTCGGACATCACATCCCAGTGGCCGGCCTTGTCGCCGCCGCCCCGGGTGTAGAGGTCGGGCAGCCCGAAGACATGGCCGTTCTCATGGGGCAGGACGCGGAAACCGGTGCGGCGCAGCGAGCCGGAGCCATCGTCCTGGCGGCTGTAGACGAAGGAGACATTGGCCAGCGGCACCCCGTCGGCGGTCGGGGCCTGCTGGTTGTCGGCGTAGGTGACGGACAGCACGGCATGTGCGGCGGGCGGCCCGGCGTTCGGGGTGACCAGGACGTTCACCAGGTCGTAGCGGCGGAAGTCGACCTTGGGTTCGGCGGCCTTGGCGATGTCGGCCACCAGTTTGCGATAGCCCGGGTCGAAGGGGCTGCCGCGTTTGATGCCGTAGGCGCGGAACGAGTGCGGCATCCGCAGCCAGTGGGCGATCGGCATCTCGGGGCGGTAGTCCAGCCGTCCGTAGGAGCTGCGGGCGAACCACCGGGTGGTCTGGGGGAAGAACTCCTCGAAGCGCTGGCGGGCGGTGCCCTGGCCGCGCACATCGGGGAAGTCGATCATCAGGTTGAGGGCGTGGACCGTGCCGGTGCTGCGGCTGTAGCCGCGGCTGGTGGGTATGCCCTCGGACATCTGGAGCCCCGGTCCTGAGGCGAGGGCGCAGGGGGCGAGCGAGCCGAAGGCCGGTCGTCCGGCGGGCGCCGGGGCCAGCTCGGGGGGTGCGGGGGACGTGGGGCGCGGAGCCGCCGCCGGGGCGACCACCGCCACTGTGAGCAAGGCGGCGGTGGCGAATGCGCTGCCTCTGTGGGGCCGGCGTATTCGTATGCGGTGGCGGGTGCTCCCATGCGTCTGCCTCATTGCCGACCACGGTGTGACGGCACGGGCCGGGGCGCTCGTGGGGTGCCGCCGAGTGGGGGAATGACCTGCTCCGTCCGGGCGGTGGGGGGTGCCGGACAGGTGTGAGGCAGGTCACCTGCGGACGTGGAAATTCCGGGGAGTGATTCCCCGTTTAACCCGATGACCGCATAAACGGGGACTGACTCCCCGGAAATGTTGAAGCTCGAACGTCTGGGCCGGGGCCTGGTGTCGCCACCAAGCCGCCGGAGAACCGTACGCATGGATGCCGTACGCGGAAGGGAGTGCTGCCATGACCGCCGACACGATGAGCGCGAAGACCGCGCAGCCCCGGCTGCGCGCGGACGCCCTGCGCAATCGGGAGCGTATCGTCGTGGCAGCCCGTGAGGTGATCGTCGAATCCGGGGCCCATATCCCCCTCGATGAAATCGCTCGACGGGCGGGGGTCGGGAATGCCACGATCTATCGGCACTTCACGGACCGCCGTGAGCTCATCCACCATGTGGCGCTTTCGGTGATGTCCGGCGTCGCCGACCAGGCCGAATCCGCCCTGGCCGAGGAGGCGGACTCCTTCTCGGCGCTGCGGCGTTTCGTCCATGCCGCGGCGGACGAGCGCATCGGCGCGCTGTGCCTTCTGCTCTCCGACGGCCTCGACAAGGAGCACCCTGATCTCATAGCCGTCCGCGACCGTCTGTCCGCCGGTGTCGAGGCCCTGATGGGGGCCGCGAAAGCCGACGGCCGACTGCGCACCGACATCGGAGTCGGTGATCTGATGGTCGCGCTCAACCAGCTCACCCGGCCGCTGCCCGGCAGCTTCTGTGTGGACTTCGACGCCTTTGTGCACCGGCATCTGCAACTGTTCCTGGACGGTTTGCAGGCCCCGGCGCGCTCCGAACTACCCGGCAAGTCCGTGACCTTGGAGGATCTTCAGCACCGGCCGTGACGTAGATCGCACCCGGCCGATCCCGGAGCACCGCTTATTTCGCGCGCGTTCACAAGTCTTCTGTACGTGCGTCGACGCCTCTCGCTACCTGTTACCCAACGGCCTGCGCCGGCCTGACTTCGGCCGGCCCCACTCGTCCCATCTATCACTCTCCGCACCGCTAGGTAGGCTCTTCCATGCCTGAAACGGCACAATTCGTGGATCCCCGGCGCTGGAAAGCGCTGATATTCATCGCCCTCGCCCAGCTCATGGTCGTGCTCGACGCGACCATCGTGAACATCGCGCTGCCCAGCGCCCAGGCCGACCTCGGCATCTCCGACGGCAACCGGCAGTGGGTCATCACGGCCTACGCCCTCGCCTTCGGCGGACTGCTGCTCTTCGGCGGCCGGATCGCCGACCTGTGGGGACGTAAGCGGACCTTCATCGTCGGCCTGGCCGGCTTCGCCGCCGCCTCGGCCATCGGCGGCGCCGCGCTGAACAGCGGCGTGCTGCTGGGCGCGCGTGCGCTCCAGGGTGTGTTCGGCGCGCTGCTCGCCCCCTCCGCGCTCTCGCTGCTCGCGGTGATGTTCACCGACCCCAAGGAGCGCGCCAAGGCGTTCGGCGTCTTCGGCGCCATCGCGGGTGGTGGCGGTGCCGTCGGTCTGATCCTCGGTGGTGTGCTGACCGAGTACATGGACTGGCGCTGGACCTTCTTCGTGAACATCCCGTTCGCCATCGTCGCCGGGATCGGCGCGGTCGCCGTGATCCGCGACCCGGTGGAGAGCCGCAACACCTCCCGGCTGGACGTCCCCGGTGTGCTCCTGGCCACCTCGGGTCTGGTCTCGCTGGTGTACGGCTTCACCCGCGCCGAGTCCGACGGCTGGTCCGCGGGCCTGACCATCGGTCTGTTCGTCGCCGCGGCCGTGCTGCTGATCGCCTTCGTGGCCGTCGAGTCGCGGGTGAAGGCGCCGCTGCTGCCGCTGCGCGTGGTCACCGACCGGAACCGGGGCGGTGTCTACGCCTCGCTGGGCCTCGCCATCATCGGCATGTTCGGTCTGTTCCTCTTCCTCACCTACTACATGCAGGTCGTCAAGGGGTACAGCCCGGTCAGGACCGGCTTCGCCTTCCTGCCGATGGTCGCGGGCATGATCACCGGCTCGACGCAGATCGGCGCCCGGCTGATGACCCGGGTCCCGGCGCGGCTGCTGATGGGGCCGGGCTTCCTGGTCGCCTCGGTCGGCATGCTGCTGCTGACCCAGATCGACCTGGACACCTCGTACCCCACGCTGATCCTGCCCGGGTTCCTGCTGCTCGGCCTCGGCATGGGTACCGCCTTCATGCCGGCGATGAGCCTGGCCACGCATGGCGTCGAGCCGCGTGACGCTGGTGTCGCCTCGGCGATGGTCAACACCTCGCAGCAGGTGGGCGGCGCCATCGGCACCGCGCTGCTGAACACCATCGCGGCGAGCGCCACCACCGCGTACGCCAAGTCGCATGCGGCGGGCGCCCCTTCCCGTACGGCGCTGGAGCTCCAGTCGATGGTGCACGGCTACACCGCCGCCATCTGGTGGGCGGTCGGCATCCTGGTGCTGGCCGCGGTGATCGCCATCACGATGGTCAACGCCGGACATCAGGGTGGCGGCGGCGCGGTCGCCGGCTCCGACGAAGGAGCGGCGGAGGACGCCATTCCGGTCATGGCGCACTGACGCGCCGAGGCGGTTCGTACAGAGGCGTTCGTACAGAGGCCGTTCGTACAGAGGCCGTTCGTGCAGCGGAGATAATCTGTACGGCGGCGTCCGTACGGCGGTGTCCGTACAGCGGCGAAGGCCCCGTTCCCCTGGGGAGAATCCTGGGGGAGCGGGGCCTTCGCGCTGCGGTCCTCGGCGTGCCGGGGCGGGGGCTTGGGCGGCGGTGTCAGCGCAGCCAGGGGAGGTCGGCGCCCTCCGGCTGGAGACCGTCCGCGATGATCCGGCAGATGGTGCCGAACTGCTCGATCTGCTCGGGGGTGAGCCGGTCGAAGACGGCCGTCCGCACGGCGGACACATGGCCGGGGGCGGTCTGCTCCAGCACCTTGCGTCCCTTGTCGGTGAGGACCGCGTTCTGTCCGCGCTTGTCGTCGGGGCAGTCCTCGCGCCGGACCCAGCCGTCCTTCTCCATGCGCGCGATGGCATGGGACAGCCGGGATCGGGTGATCTTGGCGGCCTCGGCGAGTTCGGTCATCCGCAGCCGGTGGCGTGGCGCCCAGGAGAGCTTCACCAGCAGGCCGTAGTAGACGTGGGGCATACCGGCGTCCCGCTGCAACTGGCGGTCCAGGTGATCCTCCAGAAGCATGTGCGCCTGGACGTACGCCAGCCAGCTCCGCTGTTCGTCATCGGTCAGCCAACGCGGTTCGTCGGTGTCTGAGGGGGTCTTCATGGCGTTGTCCACGCGTCCATTCTAGAGAACACTTTTTGAACTTTAAACAAGTGTGCGGTACAGTGATGCCGTGATTGCTTGAGACTTCAAACACCTTGTCGGGCTCTGCCGAGGAGACTTCATGTCCGCGCTCGACGGGCGTATGCCCGCCCTCTACCTCAGTCATGGTGCTCCGCCGCTCGCCGACGATCCGGTGTGGCCCGGACAGCTCGCCGCCTGGGCCGCGGGCCTGCCCCGGCCCCAGGCCATTCTCATGATCTCCGCCCACTGGGAGGAGGCGCCCCTGGCGGTCGGGGCCACCCAACAGGCGCCATTGGTCTATGACTTCTGGGGATTTCCCCAGCACTACTACCAGGTGCGGTACGCCGCGCCGGGCGCCCCCGAGCTCGCCGAGCGGATCCGCAAGACGCTGCGCACGGCGGGTACCCCGGTCCAGGACATCCCCGATCGGGGGCTGGACCACGGGGCGTATGTGCCCCTGGTCGAGATGTATCCGAAGGCCGACATCCCGGTCCTCCAGGTCTCGATGCCGACCCTCGACCCGCGGAAGCTGATGGAGATCGGGCGGAAGCTGGCGCCGCTGCGGGACGAGGGCGTCCTGATCGTCGGCAGCGGCTTCTTCACCCACAACCTGGCCGCGATGCGGCAGCGGGGCCCGACACCGCCCAGTTGGTCGGCCGAGTTCGACGACTGGGGGCAACGGGCCCTGGATGCCCAGGACATCGACGCGCTGCTGGACTTCGAGCACACGGCCCCGGCCGGACGGCTCGCCCATCCGCGCACCGAACACTTCGCGCCGTTGTTCGTCACGCTGGGCGCGGCGGAGGCGGAGTTGGACAGCCAGCGGAGCGTGATCGACGGCTTCTGGATGGGGCTGGCGAAGCGGTCTGTGCAGTTGGGGTGAGTGGGGGCTCGGTGAGGGGGCTGGGTGGGGACGGATCGCGTGCCCGCTTCAGAACGCCGGGTCGATCATCGCGCAGGCGTGGAGTGCCGCGGCGAGAGCCATGGCGTCCGGGTGCTGGGCGACGTCGAGGGCCATGGCGTCCGGGCCCTGGGCGACGTCGAGGGCGGTGTCGGTGAGCTTGATGGCGTGCTCATCGCCGTGCGCGGCGGCGCGGGCGAAGACCTCCTCGGGGGTGACGCCCGCCGCGGACGGCAGCCGGTCGGCCGGGAGCGGCTCCGGCGGCGCGTACACCGCCGTGACCGCGGCGCTCGCCGCCCATGCCGCGTCCAGGCTCGGCGCCCACAGCTCGCGCGGCAGCGCGGGCAGGACGCGCAGTACGGCGTTGGGCGCGGTCGCGGCGTGGACCAGCATGACCGGTGAGCCATGGCCGTGGGTGGCGTAGCGATGGGTCGCGGCCCGCACGAGTTCGGTCAGCCGCCGGCGCGCCTGCTCCGGCGGGTCGGCGGCGTCGGCGGTGTTGGCGGTGTTGGCGGCGTCGGGGGCGTCGGGCGTGGTCGTCCGGCTGGTGGGCCGCGGGGCGGGCGGCCAGGTGGGGAAGGCGGTGAGGCGGGCCAGCCGGGCCCGTATGTCACCGCTCTGGTCGGCGACCGGCTCCACGGCGGCCAGAGCGTCGGCCGCCGACCCGGAGGCGGGGCCCGGCTGCTGCCGGAGCGGCGGCAGCGGGTCGTGCCGGGCGGCCCAGTAGCCGAGGGCCTGGGCCAGTTCGGCGGTGCGGGGAGCGGTCGTAGTGCCCGGGGCGTCCAGGAGGGTCCGTACGGCGTGGCCGACCCGGATCACCGGATGCGTCGCACCGCCGGCGATGCCCGGCAGCAGCCGTGGCCACCACACGGCGAGCACGTCCCGCCAGGGGCGGTCGGCGAGTTCCCGGTCGAAGTAGGCGGGCCAGTCGGCGAGACGGCGGGGATCGCCGAGCGCCTCGCGCCAGTTCTCCTCGGTGATCCGGGCGTACCCGCCCGGCATCTCCTCCAGCTTGTCGCGATAGCGGTCCAGCCACCGGTGCACGGTGCGCCCCTGGCCGTGACGCACCAGCGCCTCAACGGCCATCGGCGCGTGATTGCTCAGCCATCCCGCACGCTCGGGGCCGGAGGCATGCAGTCGCTCGAGGGCTTCGTCGAGGGTTCCACTCGCGTCGTCTGTCATGAGCTCACGCTAGGGAGGGCGGCGCGGCCCCGAATCGGGCCGGGGGCGGAAGCGTGCGGGGACCAACGACCTAAGCCGGGGCCGGGGTGGACGGGCCGGGGACCTCGGCCCGGGACCTCGGCCGGAGGTCTGGGCCGGAGGTCTGGGCCGGGGGTGCGGGCCGGGGGTACGGGCTGCGGCAGGCCGCGGGCTACTGCGGAGGGCGTTCCTCCCGTACGTGGAAGATGTAGAACGCTATGCCCGTCATCGCGAGCCCCGCCCCGAGCCCGATCCCCGCGGACCGGTACACCGAGCCTCCGCTCACGGCGTGCAGAAAGCCGAGCGCACAGCCGAGGAGCGTCCCGTAGAGCATGGCCCGGATCTCCGGCATCAGGCCCGGTGTCATCCTGCCGAGGGCGTAGCAGAGCGCCCCGACCACCACCGCCGACACCACGCCGAGGACGGCGGACGCGGGGATGGTGGAGCCCTGATTGTGGTCCACGAACATCACCCAGCCGCCGAAGAGCACCGCCAGTACGACGGGGACGCCCCAGGAGGCGGAGGGGTGCACGGGGAGGTGGAGCAGCGGATGGTGGTGGCTCACCGGGGCTGTGGGGGCATTCATGGCCGGACCTCCTCGTCGCCGCGTCCCCGCCCTGACCTGTCACTTTCCAGCGCACACCCATGCGGAGGGCCGGGCAACCCGGCGCGATGGGCCATCCGGGCAACCGGGAGCCCGCCAGATTCGTCTTGACGGATGAGAGACGGGCGGAAGAGCCGTAGCAGACGCCGGCACAGGGGGTCTGACCTGCGCTTCCCGCCGCTTCGGCAGTGCACTGACCCCGGTGTGGGTGGACAGGATACTGCATGATCGTAAAAAGGTGGGGGCCTGATGGGAATTCTGTCCTGATTCCAGTCGTTGTTTCCTTCGGACGGGGCACCCGACACCGGAGAGTCCGTCCATAGTCCGCGCCCGATCCATCTGTAAGGGAGCACGCATGGCAACCCGTGCCGTCGCCCGTAATCAGTCCGCCGCCGCTGGTGGCGCTGATGGGGCCAACAGCGTTCGCGCCTCAGGCGGGGAGATCGCCGATCGCGACCTGGTCGGCATGTATCTCGACGAGATCGCTCGTACCCCGCTGCTGGACGCGGCGAAGGAGGTCGAGCTGTCCCAGTCCATCGAAGCGGGGGTATATGCCCAGCAGATCCTGGACGGCGAGGTTGAGGAGGCCCCTGCCGCTGGTGCGAGCCGCCAGGAGCTGGAGGCGATAGCCACCGAAGGTGCCCGCGCCAAGGACATCTTCATCCGCTCCAATCTGCGCCTCGTCGTGGCTGTGGCGCGCCGCTATCCGCGCAGTGGGCTCCCCCTGCTCGACCTGATCCAGGAGGGCAACGCGGGCCTGGTGCGCGCGGTGGAGAAGTTCGACTACACCAAGGGGTTCAAGTTCTCGACCTATGCCACGTGGTGGATCCGTCAGGCCATCACGCGCTCGATCGCGGACCAGTCCCGTACGATCCGGCTGCCCGTCCACCTGGTCGAGGAGCTCGGTCGGATCCGCCGGGTGCAGCGGGAATTCAACCGTGAGCACGGCCGCGAGCCGGAGCACGCCGAGATCGCCGAGGAGCTCGGCTCCACGATGGAGCGAGTCTCGGATGTGCTCGACTGGGCCCGCGACCCGGTCAGTCTGAATATGTCGGTCGACGACGAGGGGGAGACCCAGTTCGGCGATCTGCTGGAGGACACCTCGGCCGTTTCGCCCGAGCAGTCGGTGATGACGCTGCTGCGCAGCGAGGAGCTGGAGGACCTGATCGGCCGCCTCGACGACCGCACCGCCTCCATCATCAAGGCGCGGTACGGCATCGACGACGGCCGGGAGCGCACCCTGACCGAGGTCGGCAAGCAGCATGGCCTCACGCGTGAGCGCATCCGCCAGATCGAGAAGCATGCCTTGCTTGAGCTGAAGAAGATGGCCCGCCAGACCGGTTTCGACGCAGCGGCTTGAGTTCTCGGGACAGCGGACTCCAGCCGCCACCAGACCCTCTCCAACCATGGACCGAGCCCCGGCGCCTCCCCCCTGGCGCCGGGGCTCGCTTGTGTCCGGGTGCGGGCCGCCCGGTGTGATGTGGTCGGGGTCGGTTGCGCGCCGGGGCCGGGCGGTCAGACGGCGAAGCCGCCGTCCACGGCGATCGACGCCCCGGTGATGTAGCGGCCGCTGTCGCCCGCGAGATGGGCCACGGTCGCCGCGATCTCCGTGGTACGGCCGTAGCGGCCGAGTGCGGTGAAGCCGCTCTGGAGTGCGGCGCTCTCGCCGTCCGCCGGGTTCATATCGGTGTCCACCGGGCCGGGGTGGACCAGGTTGGCCGTGATCCCGCGCGGGCCGAGCTCACGGGCCAGGGCCTTGGTGAGGCCGGTGAGCGCGGTCTTGCTGGTCGCGTAGAGGCTGCCGCCGGGGAAGGCGACGCGCTCGGCCATGCAACTGCCGATGTTGATGATCCGCCCGCCGTCGGCCATATGCGCGGTGGCCGCCTGCGCCAGGAGGAACGGCGCCCGGACGTTCACGGCGAGGACCTGGTCCACATCGTCCAGCGACAGCTCGGCGATGGGGCCGAGGGCGCCGACGCCCGCGTTGTTGACCAGGATGTCCAGTCGGCCGAACTCGGCGGCGGCCCCCTCCACCGCGGCGCGCACGGCCTGCGCGTCGGCGCCGTCCACCCGCACCGCCCAGGCCCGACGGCCGAGCGCCTTGATCCGGTCGACAACGTCCGCCGCGCGGTCGGCCTGGCTGTGGTAGGTCAGGGCGACATCGGCGCCGTCCTCGGCGAGCCGGATCGCCACGGCCTCGCCGATGCCCCGGCTGCCGCCGGTGACCAGGGCCGCCTTGCCGTCGAGTGTCATCTCTTCTCCTTGTGTGTGAATTATGCGCGGAAAATTCCGCTGTGCGGTGGTCCCTCCCGATGAGGGGGACATGGCTCGATCCTGGCCGGGCGGGTGGCGGAAGTCCGGCGGGATACGGACGGTGCGCTGCGGCGATGAGCGGGGCGGGAAGAGTGATCGCTGAGCGATTGCCGAGCGGTCGCGACCCACGCATGCCCGGTCGAGTTCGTTTCGTGCCCGAGTCTGTTTACTTTCCGGCATCGCCCACGTAATCTGGCCGCGAAATCACAGGTTCGGGCATGGAAGGGACGTAAACCCACATGTACGCACCGGAGCGTCAGCAGGAGATTCTCCGGCTCGCCCGTGAAAGCGGGCGGGTGGATGTTCTGTCCCTCGCCGAGGAGTTCCAGGTCACCGCCGAGACCGTACGGCGTGATCTGCGCACCCTCGACCGCGCGGGGCTCGTCCGCCGTGTGCACGGGGGCGCCATTCCGGCCGGTCGTCTGGACTTCGAGCCCGATCTCGCCGAGCGCGAGTCCACCGCCGCCGATGAGAAGGACCGCATCGCGCGGGCCGCCATCGCCGAGCTGCCGTCCGACGGCAGCGTGATCATCGACGCGGGCTCCACGGCGGCCCGGTTCGCCGCCGCCCTCCCGCTGGAGGCCAAGCTCACCGTCGTCACCCACGCCCTGCCCGTCGCCGCCCGGCTCGCCGACCACCCCGGTATCGCGCTGCACCTCGTCGGCGGACGGGTCCGCCACCGCACCCGGGCCGCCGTGGACGCATGGGCGCTGCGCGGCTACGGCGAGATCAAGGCCGATGTGGTCTTCCTCGCCACCAATGGCTTCTCGCTGGACGGCGGGCTCACCACACCCGATCTCGCGGAGGGCGCCGTCAAGGGCGCCATGATCGCGGCAGCCCGGCGGGTGGTGCTGCTCGCGGACTCCGCCAAGTTCGGCCGGGAGCACTTCGCCCGGTTCGGCGGCCTGGACGATGTCGATCTGCTCATCACGGACACCGGGCTCAGCCCGCAGGACGCCCTGGCCATCGAGCGTCAGGGCACGGAAGTGGCACGCGCATGATTCTCACCGTCACCCCCAATCCCAGCCTGGACCGTACGTACGAGATCCCCGCCCTGGAGCGCGGCGCCGTGCTGCGGGCCACGGCCGACCGGGTCGACCCCGGCGGCAAGGGCGTCAATGTCTCGCGCGCCGTGGCCGCCGCGGGGCATCGCACGGTGGCCGTACTGCCGCTCGGCGGACCGGAGGGCGCGCTGCTCGCACGGCTGCTGGGAGAGCTGGGCATCGAGGCGGCGGGGGTGCCCGTGGCGGGCTCGACCCGGGTCAACATCTCCGTGGCCGAACCGGACGGCACCCTCACCAAGCTCAACGCGGCCGGGCCCGAACTGAGCGACGCCGAGGCCGAGGCGGTGCTGGAGGCCGTCCGGACGAGCGCAGAGAGCGCCGACTGGATCGCCTGCTGCGGCAGCCTGCCCCGCGGGCTCGCACCCGAGTGGTACGCCGAGTTGGTGGCGCGGGCCCACCGGGCGGGCGCCCGGATCGCCCTGGACACCTCCGGCCCCTCGCTGACCGCCGCCCTGCGCGAGCGTCCTGATGTGGTCAAGCCCAACGCCGAGGAGCTGGCGCAGGCCGTGGGCCGTCCGCTGGCCACCGTGGGCGAGGCGGTCAAGGCGGCCGAGGAGCTGCGCGGGCTCGGTGCCCGTGCCGTGCTGGCCAGCCTGGGCGCCGACGGTCAGTTGCTGGTCGACGAGACGGGCGCGTACTTCGGCACCGCGCGGGTCGCCGCCGTGCGCAGCAACGTCGGGGCGGGCGACGCCTCGCTCGCCGGATTCCTCGCGGCGGGCGGCGCCGGGCCC
>NZ_JAHLEM010000670.1 GCF_018883605.1 Streptomyces niphimycinicus
CGCGGGTGCATGAGGCACCGGATGGTGTCGAGGGGCATCTGGTGACCGGCAGCGCCATCAGCGTGGTGTCCGGACGGGTGGCCTACACGCTCGGGCTCGAGGGCCCGGCGGTGACGGTGGACACCGCGTGCTCCTCGTCGCTGGTCGCGCTGCATCTGGCCGTGCAGGCGCTGCGTCAGGGCGAGTGCTCCTTTGCCCTGGCCGGCGGTGTGAGCGTGATGGCCACGCCGGGTACGTTCGTCGGTTTCAGCCGGCAGCGCGGGCTCGCGCTGGACGGCCGGTGCAAGCCCTTCTCGGCGGCGGCCGATGGTTTCGGGGCGGCCGAGGGCGCGGGGATGCTGTTCCTGGAGCGGCTGTCCGACGCGCAGCGCAACGGGCATCGGGTGCTGGCGGTTGTCCGGGGGACGGCGACCAACCAGGACGGTGCGAGCAGTGCGCTGTCCGCCCCCAACGGGCCGTCCCAGCAGCGGGTGATCCGTCAGGCGCTGGCCAACGCCGGGCTCACGGCCGGGCAGGTCGACGCCGTGGAGGCGCACGGCACGGGTACGAAGCTGGGCGACCCGATCGAGGCGCAGGCGCTGCTGGCCACCTACGGCCGTGAGCGCACCGCGGAGCGTCCGCTGCTGCTGGGGTCGGTCAAGTCCAACATCGGCCATACCCAGGCGGCCGCCGGCGTGGCCGGTGTGATGAAGATGGTGTTGGCGATGGAGCAGGGCACACTGCCCCGCACCTTGCACATCGACGAGCCGTCGCCGCATGTGGACTGGTCGACGGGTACGGTCGAGCTGCTCACCGAGGCCGCCGCATGGCCCGAGGGCGAGGAGCCGCGCCGGGCCGGGGTGTCCTCGTTCGGCATCAGCGGGACCAACGCCCACGCCATCATCGAGCAGGCACCGGCACCGTCCGCCACCCCCGAGGTGACGCGGGACGACGCCACCGAGGCGGCTTCCGGCTCCGAGGCGGCCGAGCAGGCACAGGCGCCCCGGACGGCGCTGCCGCTGGTCCCCTGGCTGCTGTCGAGCAAGTCCGAGGCGGCGCTGCGCGCCCAGGCCAGGCGCCTGTTGGACCATGTGGAACAGCGTCCGGAGGTGGCGGCCGGGGACATCGGACTGTCTCTTGCCACCACGCGGACCGCTTTTGACCACCGTGCGGTGGTGCTGGCCCAGGACCGTGCGGAGGCCGTCCGGGCGCTGGCCGGTCATCTCGCGGGCGGGGGCACTTCGGGGCTGGTCGAAGGTGTCGCCAGGCGCAGCGCCGGGGTGGTGTTCGTCTTCCCCGGTCAGGGTTGGCAGTGGGTGGGCATGGCGGCGGGGCTGCTGGATGCCTCGCCGGTGTTCGCCCGGCGGATCGAGGAGTGCGCGGCGGCGCTGGCGCCGTTGGTGGACTGGTCGCTGGCGGAGGTGCTGCGCGGCGGTCAGGGCGCCGCGGAGGCGCTGGAGCGGGTGGATGTGGTCCAGCCGGTGCTGTGGGCGGTGATGGTGTCGCTGGCGGAGCTGTGGCGCTCCTACGGTGTCGAGCCCGCGGCGGTCATCGGTCACTCCCAGGGTGAGATCGCGGCGGCGTGTGTGGCGGGTGCGCTGTCGCTGGAGGATGCCGCGAAGGTGGTGGCGCTGCGCAGCCAGGCGCTGCCCGTGCTGTCCGGGCGCGGTGGCATGGTGTCGGTGTCGCTGCCGGTGGACTCGGTGCGGGAGCGGCTCGAGGCGTGGGGTGAGCGGCTGTCGGTGGCGGCGGTGAACGGGCCCTCGGCGGTCGTGGTCTCCGGTGACGCCGACGCGCTGGAGGAGCTGCTGGCGGCGTGTGCCGAGGAGGAGATCCGGGCGCGCCGTATCCCGGTGGACTACGCCTCGCACTCCGCTCACGTCGAGAGCCTGGAAGCGGAGATCCTGCGCACTCTGGCCGGGATCGCCCCGCGGTCCTCCTCGGTGCCGTTCTATTCGACGGTGACCGGCGGGGTGCTGGACACCACGGAGATGGACGCCGGGTACTGGTACCGCAATCTGCGCGGGACGGTGCGTTTCGACGAGACCGTACGAGTGCTCCTGGACGAAGGCTTCCAGACGTTCGTGGAGGCCAGCGCCCACCCCGTCCTGACCATGGGCATCGAGCAGACGGC
>NZ_JAHLEM010000671.1 GCF_018883605.1 Streptomyces niphimycinicus
CAATCTGCGCGGGACGGTGCGTTTCGACGAGACCGTACGAGTGCTCCTGGACGAAGGCTTCCAGACGTTCGTGGAGGCCAGCGCCCACCCCGTCCTGACCATGGGCATCGAGCAGACGGCCGACGACCACGGCACCCCCGTGGCGGCCGTCGGCTCGCTGCGCCGTGCGGAGGGCGGTCCGGAGCGGTTCCTGACCTCCCTGGCCGAGGCCCACGTCGGCGGTATCGCCGTGGACTGGCGGACGGTGTTCGCCGGGACCGGTGCCCGCCCCGTCGACCTGCCCACCTACGCCTTCCAGCGCCAGCGGTACTGGCTGGACGCCACCTCGGCCGCCGAGGTGGCGGCCGCCGGTGGCGGCCTGAGCACGGACGCGGTGGACGCGCGCTTCTGGGAGGCGGTGGAGCACGAGGATCTGGAGGCGCTGGTCCGCACCCTGGAGGTGGCGGACGAGGAGCAGCAGTCGTCGTTGACGGCGTTGCTTCCGGCGCTGTCGTCCTGGCGCCGTCAGCGGCGCGAGCAGAACAAGGTGGACGGCTGGCGTTACCAGATTGTCTGGAAGCCCCTGGCATCCGCCTCCGGGACCACGCTCTCGGGCACCTGGCTCGTGGCCGTTCCGGAAGCCTGCGGTGACGACACTTTGGTCGCCGCCGTGCTGGACGGGCTGGCCGGGCGCGGTGCGCATGTGGTGCGCGTAACCGTCGGGGCGGCGGATGACCGTGAGGCGATGACGGAGCGGCTGCGCGTGGCCCTCGACGGCGTGGAGCCGTCGGCCGTGGCGGGTGTGTTCTCGCTGCTGGGCCTGGACGAGTCGGCGCATGAGTCCTTCCAGGTGGTCCCGGCCGGGCTGGCCGCGACGGTGACGCTGGTTCAGGCGCTGGGCGATGCGGATGTGGTGGCCCCGCTGTGGTGCGGCACCCGGGGTGCGGTGTCGGTGGGGCGCTCCGACCGGCTGGTGAGCCCGATCCAGGCGATGGTGTGGGGCCTGGGCCGGATCCTGGAGGCCGAGTACCCCCAGCGCTGGGGCGGCGTCGTGGACCTGCCCGAGACCATCGACGACCGTGCGGTGGCCCGGCTGGCCGGAGCGCTGGCCGGTGCGGAGTCCGAGGACCAGGTGGCGGTGCGCGGCTCCGGTGTCTTCGCCAAGCGGCTGGTGCGGGCCTCCGCGCCCGATGCCACGACCGTGGATGGCTGGCAGCCGAGTGGTTCGGTGCTGGTGACCGGTGGTACGGGTGCGCTGGGCGGTCACGTTGCCCGCTGGCTGGCGCGTACGGGTGCCGAGCATCTGGTGCTGACCAGCCGCAGTGGCATGGCGGCCGAGGGCGCCGCCGAGTTGAAGGCGGAGCTGGAAGGGCTCGGTGCCCGGGTGACGGTGGCGGCGTGTGACGCCGCGGACCGTGAGGCGCTGGCCGCGGTGCTGGA
>NZ_JAHLEM010000672.1 GCF_018883605.1 Streptomyces niphimycinicus
GGGGCGGCGGCCCGGTCCGGGGCGCGGCGGCCACGGCGGCGGCCGCCGCCCCACCGGTCATGAACGAGCGCCGTAGCAGTTCGCTCTCCTCGAAGATGTCTACGGTCCCCTTGCCCTGGGGCTCGGAAGGCCCGGGCCGCGGGCCGGGGACCGATACGGAGACGGTTACGGGTACGGATACGGGAGGGCCCGCGGGGCCGCGGGCCTGGTGGCCGCGCACCGACTCACGGGAGGCGAAGCCGAGATCCGTAAGGGTGCGACCGGGGAACATATGGCGGAAGACCCGCTCGTAGGCGTAGTTGGGGCAGCGGATCGCCCCCGACTCGACACGGCCGATATAGCGGGCGTCGCAGGAGACCTGCTCGCCGATCTCGAGGGCCGCGCGGCGCACGGACGCCGCGAACTCGGAGGGCGAGAGCTGTCCGCGCAGTCGGCGGAACGCGGTGTTCGGCCGGGGAGGCGGGGGCTCCGGAAGCGGCGTCATGCTGTGCCTCTCCCTTGGTGATGCCAGGTGGGCGGGGGAGAACCGTACCGGCTGCGAAATCTCCGACACTCGGAGATTTCCGGCAAACGTCACATCTCGCCCATGATCTGCCATGAACTGCCATCCTTTACGGCGGCATTCGGCCGTAGCCGTTGACACCGCCGCGCGTTGAATCAGGTGCGACCCGATGAGGAGGGAGGCCGGAGTGGACATCAGCCGCTCGCGGACTACTGCCCAGCACCCCCAGCGCCAGGACTGCGATCTCGTCACCGTGCCCGCCCGCCAGGGGCTGGAGGCGGTGGACATCCTGCGTCGTGCGTGCGACGGCCTCGGTCCCGTCCTGCATGACAACGCCTGCGACACCCTGGGCTTCCTGGTGCCGCCCGGAACGGCGGACGGCTGGGATCTGCCGGGCTCGGCGTGCACCCAGACATCCGGGCGTGGCATCCGGATAAATATCGGCTCCGGCACCGGCACCCCCGCCGAAGCCGGAGACACCCAGTCCGGAGACACCCAGTCCGGAGACACCCAGTCCGGAGACACCCAAGCCGGAGACACCCACACCGGAGAGACGCGACCCTGGGACATCCCGTCCGCAGACGGCGCCTTCGGAGACCCCGAAGCCGGAGGCACCGCGTCCGGAGCGGCCGGAGACGAGCC
>NZ_JAHLEM010000673.1 GCF_018883605.1 Streptomyces niphimycinicus
AGCCGGAGACACCCACACCGGAGAGACGCGACCCTGGGACATCCCGTCCGCAGACGGCGCCTTCGGAGACCCCGAAGCCGGAGGCACCGCGTCCGGAGCGGCCGGAGACGAGCCGCCACCCGGCATCGGCACCGGCTGGCTGGTGCCGCCCGACGCGGCGTACACGGTCGCCACCGACCCCGCCGAGCTACGGGCGGCGCTCGGTGAGGCGGCGCGCACGATCGAGGCCGTCGACCGCTGCCAGTGAATCCGGACTCCGGGTGACCGCCGCCACCAGCGGTGACCATCCGGCCCTTGCTGCCGGCGACCGGCTGTCAGTGGTCCACCGCATACTGGGTCACATGGCGAAAGGCACGAACAAGCGAGCCGCGCGCGGGCGCGGAGCGGCGCGAGGGCGCAGCCCCGAGCCGGTCACCGCATCCGTCGACGGGGGGCTCGCCGAGCTCGTGCCGGACCGGGACCGGCCGCGCGGTTGGACGCTGCTGCTCGACGGCAAGCCGCAGTCGCATGTGGATCTCGACGACCCCGGGTATCTCGACTTCGAGTACCAGCGCAGATTCGGCCACCTCGCCGATCTCGTGGCCCCTCCCGGCCGTCCGCTGCACGCGGTCCATCTGGGCGGCGGCGCCTTCACGCTCGCCCGCTATATCGCGGCGACCCGCCCCCGCTCCACCCAGCAGATCATCGAGATCGACGCCCCGCTCGTCCAGTTCGTCCGCGGTGAGCTGCCGCTGGACCCCGGCGACCGGATACGGGTGCGCGGTGCCGACGCCCGGGCCGGGCTCGCCAAGGTGCCCGACGGCTGGGCGGATCTGATCATCGCGGATGTCTTCAGCGGGGCCCGTACGCCCGCCCATCTCACGAGTGTGGAGTTCCTGGCCGAGGTGCGGCGCGCCCTGCGCCCGGACGGGTGGTACGCCGCGAATCTCGCCGACGGTCCGCCGCTGGCCCATCTGAAGGCCCAGATCGCCACCGCCCGGGCCGCGTTCGCCGAGGTGTGTCTGACCGCCGACCCCGCCCTGCTGCGCGGCCGCCGCTTCGGGAACGCCGTGCTGCTGGCCGCCGACCGCGAGCTGCCGCTGGCCGAGCTCACCCGCCGGGCCGCCGGAGATCCACACCCCGCCCGGGTCGAACACGGGCGCGCACTCGCGGACTTCACCGGTGGCGCGGCCCCGGTCACCGACGCGACCGCCGCCCCCTCCCCGGCCCCGCCGCCCGCCGTCTTCACCTGAGCCGAGCCGAGCGGACCCCACGTCCCGCGCCACCGCTAATGCTCGTCGATACGGACCTGCGGCGGGCCGTCATGCCATGTACAGAAGATCGTGGTGGTGTCGGCCCCGGAGACGAAGTCCACCCGGATCCACTCGGTCTGCTTCCACACCTGCATCTGCCAGCCGCCATCCGGTGTGGCCGAGACCAGATCCGCCGACGCCGCCCGGATGTCGAAGACCGCCCGGCCGCCCTTGGCCGGATAGCTGCGTACCTCGCCGCTGTCCTCCGGCCGCGCCGTTTCCCGCCGGGTCGGCGCCTGCGTCGGCTTACGGGTGCGCCCGGCGGAACCGGACCCCTTGTCCTTATCCCCGTCGGCCCCCGCGTCCGTCCCGGGACGCGATGACGAGGAAGGGGACGAGGAAGAGGAAGAGGGTGAAGTCGCCGAGGACGAGGGCGGTTTGGGCCGGTGCGTCGAGGAGGACCAGGCCCCGTTCGCCGAACGGGAGCCGTCCGCGATCGGCAGCGCGCGCGGCGGATCGTAGGCCGTCCCGGTCAGCACGGTCCGCACGCCGTACCACGACAGCGTGACCGCGGCGCCGGTCGCGAGGACCCACGCCAGACATTGGACCAGACCTCTTCGCATCTTCCCCATCCTGCCTCACCCGAATGGCGTACGGTGCCGCTCATGGCAAGTGTGCTCGTCGTCGAGGACGACCAGTTCGTACGCTCAGCCCTCATCCGGCAGTTGACCGAGGCGTCCCATACCGTGCGCAGTGTCGGCACCGCCCTGGAGGCGTTGCGCGAGGTGGCACAGATCGGATTCGACGTCGTCATCCTGGACCTCGGCCTGCCCGATCTGGACGGGGCGGAGGCACTCAAGATGCTGCGCGGCATCACCGATGTGCCGGTCATCGTGGCCACCGCCCGGGACGACGAGGGCGAGATCGTCCGGCTGCTCAACGACGGCGCCGACGACTACCTGGTCAAGCCGTTCTCCGTGGCGCATCTCTCCGCCCGGATGACCGCCGTGCTGCGCCGCGTCCGCGGCGGCGGGGCGGGCGAACCGGGCCGTGCGGCGGCGCCCCCGACAGTGCTCCGGGTCGGCGGGCTGGCCGTCGATCCGCTGCGCCGCCAGGCCCAGTTGGACGGGGTGACGCTCGATCTGACCCGGCGGGAATTCGATCTGCTGGCCTATCTGGCGGGCCGGCCCGGCGTCGTGGTGCCGCGCCGGGAGCTTCTCGCCGAGGTGTGGCGGCAGGCGTACGGGGACGATCAGACGATAGACGTCCATCTGTCCTGGCTGCGCCGCAAGCTGGGCGAGACGGCCGCCCGGCCGCGCTATCTCCATACGCTGCGCGGGGTCGGCGTCAAACTGGAGCCCCCGGCGGAGCCCGCGTGAGATGGGCCCTGGTCAAGGTCTGCCTGGCGGTCACCGCGATGGTGGTGGTCGCCTTCGCCGTACCGCTCGGCCTCGTCGTCAAGGAACTGGCCCGGGACCGGGCGTTCGCCGACGCCGAGCGGCAGGCCGCCACCATCGGCCCGGCGCTCGCCATCACCACCGAGCGGGCGCGGCTCCAGCGCGCGGTGGCCAGCACTCAGGCGGGCGGGGACGGCCGGATGGCGCTGCATGTCCCCGATGAGCCGGACGAGCCGGGGAGCGGCTACGACCTGGGCAAGAGCCGTGCGGCCAAGGGCGAGCTGGCCACCGCGCGGCGGCTGGGCCGCGCCTCGGTGTCCGCCGCCCCCGGGGGCTATGCGCTGCTCCAGCCGACGGCACTGAGCAGCGGTCAGGTCGCGGTCGTGGAGGTGTTCGTCCCGCGTGGGGTGGTCACCAGCGGGGTGACCACGTCCTGGCTGGTGCTGGCGGGCGTCGGCCTCGCGCTGATCGTCGGCGCGGTCGCCACCGCCGACCGGCTCGGCACCCGGCTGGTGCGTCCGGCCGGGCGGCTCGCCGACGCCGCCCACGACCTGGGCCATGGCGAGCTGGGGGTGCGGGTCCCGGAGGACGGCCCGGCCGAACTCCGGGCGGCCGCCGCCGCGTTCAACTCCATGGCCGACCAGGTGGTCCAGTTGCTCGCCGGTGAGCGCGAGCTGGCCGCCGACCTCTCCCACCGGCTCCGTACGCCGCTCACCGTGCTGCGCCTGAACGCCGCCTCGCTGGGCGAGGGACCGGCGGCCGACCAGACCCGCGCCGCTGTCGCCCAGTTGGAGCGCGAGGTCGACCAGATCATCCGCACCGCGCGCCAGCAGAAGACGCACACGCCCTCCGGCTGTGACGCCTCCGAGGTGATCCGGGACCGGATGGAGTTCTGGTCCGCGCTCGCCGAGGACGAGGACCGTACGGTGCGGCTGGCCGGGGTCGACCGGACCGTACGGGTGCCGGTGGCCCGCCCCGAACTCGGCGCCGCGCTGGACGCCCTGCTCGGCAATGTCTTCCGGCACACGCCGGAGGGGACGGCGCTCGCGGTCGACGTCCACAACGGTGAGGACAGTGTGATCATCCTGGTCTCCGACGCGGGCCCCGGGATCGCCGATCCGGACGCGGCGCTCCGGCGTGGCCATGGCGACGGCGGCCCCGGTTCGACCGGCCTCGGCCTGGACATCGTGCGCCGGGTCGCCGAGTCCACGGGCGGCGATCTGCGGATCGGGCGGTCGGTGCTGGGCGGCACCGAGGTACGGGTGTGGCTCTCGCTGAACGGCGGCGGCTCCGCGGACCCGGGGCAGCGGCGGCGCGGCCGTAAGCGGAAGACCCGGGGCCGCACCCGGCCCAAGGCGCCCGCGGAGCATTAATCGCCGCCGATGGGTTCCTTAAGGCAGCCATAAGATCCATGGCCGGTGCACGGATCCTGCCGTTTGTCCGACTTCCCCTCGCTAGCGTGGCGCCCGCACCATCACCCCCCACATCCGCACAGCGAAGGCAGGGACCTGATGAGCAGCACGCACCGTCGCAAGGCGAGCCGGACCACCAAGGCGATCGGCGTGACCGTCGCCGCCGTCGTGGCCGGCGGCACGGCGTTCGCGCTCAGCGGGGCGGCGAACGCGGGCACCGTCTCCGAGAAGCCCGTCGCCTCCGAGAAGGCCGCCGCGGCGGCGACCGGCGGCTTCGCCCCGTACATCGACACCTCGCTCTACCCCGCCTACGACATGGTGGGCACCGCCGAGAAGACCGGCGTCAAGCAGTTCAACCTCGCCTTCATCACCTCCGGCGGCGGCTGTACCCCCAAGTGGGGCGGCGTCACCGAGGTCGGCGACGACGCGGTGGCCAAGCAGACCGAGCAACTGCGGGCGGCCGGCGGCGACGTCCGGGTCTCCTTCGGCGGCGCTTCCGGCTCCGAGCTGGGCCTGGCCTGCACCTCGGTGGACGAGCTGGCCGCGGCCTACGGCAAGGTCGTGGACACCCTCAAGCTCACCAAGGTGGACTTCGACATCGAGGGCAGCGCGCTTCCGAACAAGGAGGCCAACACCCGCCGCGCCCAGGCCATCGCCAAGCTCCAGGAGCAGCACTCCGACCTGGATGTCTCCTTCACCCTGCCGGTGCTCCCGACCGGCCTCACCCAGGACGGTGTCGACCTCGTCGCCGACGCCAAGAAGAACGGGGTGAAGGTCTCCGCCGTCAACATCATGGCGATGGACTACGGCGCCTCGTTCGACGACGACATGGGCCAGTACGCCATCGACGCCGCCACGGCGACCCAGGGCCAGATCAAGGGCGCCCTCGAGCTGAGCGACGACGAGGCGTGGAAGGCCGTCGCGGTCACCCCGATGATCGGCGTCAACGACGTCAAGAACGAGATATTCAAGGTCGACGACGCCTCCCAGTTGGTGGAGTTCGCCAAGTCCAAGGGGCTGGCCTGGCTGTCGATGTGGTCCGCGACCCGCGACAAGCAGTGCCCCAGCCCGCAGGACACCGCGTCGCCGACGTGCAGCTCGATCGACCAGGAGGAGTTCGCGTTCGCCAAGGCGTTCGGCGCCTACAACGGCTGAACGGCCGAGCGGCTGAGCGGCTGAGCGGCTGAGCGGCTGACGTCGGCTGACACCGGGGCGGCCCCGCACCGCCCGTCGGCCGGATGAGCCGCGGGGCCCCTCAGCCCCATGAGCCCCACCATCACCACCCCCCACGGCACCCCCCACACGGCGGGGCGCGGACGGAATCCCCCACCCGCCGCGCCCCGCCGTTTCCGTCGCTCTAGGAGTCGTCGCCCTAGGGTCGCTGGGGCTCCTCGGCCCGCTCCGCCTCCTCATGCTCCTCGTGCTCCGCCACCTGCTCCTTCGTGGGCTTGGCGATCTGGCCGTCGATACCGAAGTAACTCCGGGACAGCGAGACGCGCAGCCGCTGCATGAAGGAGAGCTTGCGGGCGACCCCGGCCTCGTCGACCGTCGGCGGCAGCTCCAGCGGCTCGTACTGTTCGTACGCGGTCAGCGTGTACTTCTCCGCCGCCGACAGCGGCTTGTGCACTTCGAGGAACTCGCCGTGCGGCAGCCGCTCGATGATGCCGGTCTCGCGGCCGTGCAGCAGCAGCTCCCGGTCCTTGCGCTGGAGGCCGAGACAGATCCGTTTGGAGATGATGAAGACCACGACCGGCACCACGAAGAAGCCGATCCGGCAGGCCCAGGTGATCGCGTTGATCGACAGATCGAAGTGGGTGGCGATGAGGTCGTTGCCGCCGCCCGCCAGCAGGACCGCGTAGAGGGCGACCCAGGCGTTGCCGAAGGCGGTGCGGGTCGGGGCGTTGCGCGGGCGCTGGTTCAGATGGTGCTCGCGTCTGTCCCCGGTGATCCATGCCTCCAGGAACGGATAGAGCCAGATCACCAGCAGCACCGTGGGGAAGACCAGGAAGGGGATCAGCACCCCGAGCACCAGGGTGTGGCCCCAGAGATTGATCTCCCAGCCCGGCATCAGCCGGATCAGCCCTTCGGAATAGCCCATGTACCAGTCGGGCTGGGCGTCGGTGGACACCTGGTCGGGCCGGTAGGGGCCGTAGGCCCACACCGGGTTGATCTGAGCGATGGCCGACATCAGCGTGGTGACGCCGAAGACCAGGAAGAAGAAACCGCCGGACTTGGCCACATAGACCGGCCAAAGGGGCGGGCCCACGATATTCATGTTCTTTCTGCCGGGCCCCGGGAGATGCGTGTGCTTGTGATAGACGAGCAGGATCATATGGAGCGCCAGCAGCCCGACCATGATGCCCGGAATCAGCAGTACGTGCACGGTGAACAGCCGTGGCACGATGGAGTCTCCCGGGAATTGGCCGCCGAAGAAGAAAAACGACAGATAGGTGCCGACGATCGGGATCGACAGGATCGCGCCCTCCATGAAGCGCAGCCCGGTGCCGGACAGCAGATCGTCGGGCAGTGAATAGCCCATGAAGCCGTCGAACATTCCGAGAATCAGCAGACCTGCGCCGGAGAGCCAGTTGATCTCGCGGGGTTTGCGGAAGACGCCGTTGTAGAACGTCCGCATCATATGGGCGAGCATGCTGGCGATGAAGATGATCGCCGCCCAGTGGTGGACCTGCCGCATCAGCAGTCCACCGCGCACATCGAAGCTGATGTTCAGGGTGGACTCGTACGCCTGCGACATGCGGATGCCGTTCAGCGGTGTCCACCGGCCGGCATAGACCACCTCGTTCATCGCCGGTTTGAAGAACAGGGTCAGATAGACACCGGTCAGAATGATGATGACGAATGTGTAGAGGGCGATCTCGCCGATCAGGAAGGACCAGTGGTCGGGGAAGACCTTGCGCAGATTGGCCTTGGCCATCTTGAAGAGGCCCACCCGACCGTCGAACCAGTCGGCGAGGGCCTCGCCTTTTCCGGCGGGCGCGCGCCGACCGGATCCCTCATCGCGGACCCGCTGTCGGCGCTCCGGAAATGCTCTCATGTCTCAATGGGTTTACCAGGCATTCTCCATGGATGACGGCGCTCTTCGGCCGGGTGGGTCAGGGTGTAACCCCTTTGAAGGAAGAACGCACCGGCCCGGTTGCGGCCCCGCACGCCGCCTCGACCGCCATCCGCGGCGCCGCCCGCCCCCCAGCGGGCGGCGCCGCGGACGCGGGTCCGCCTACGCCGCCGGAAGCTCTCCGGTGCGGGCCACCTGGGCATACCAGCGGGCGCTGGACTTCGGCACCCGGGCCTGCGTCTGATAGTCGACATAGACCGCGCCGAAGCGCTTGCTGTAGCCGTACGCCCATTCGAAGTTGTCCATCAGCGACCACAGGAAATAGCCGCGCAGATCGGCGCCGTCCGCGATGGCCCGGTGGGCGACGGCCAGATGGTCCCGGAGGTAGTCGATCCGCCGCGGGTCGTGGACCGCGCCCTCCGCGTCCGGCTTGTCGTCGAACGCGGCGCCGTTCTCGGTGATGTACAGCGGTACGCCCGGCGCCTCACGGGTGTAGCGCATCAGCAGGTCGTGCAGTCCGGTCGGGTCGATCGTCCAGCCCATCTCGGTGCGCTCGCCCGGCGTCTGGTGGAAGGCCACCTGCTCCGAGCCCGGCCAGGGGGAGTGGGCGCTGGCGCCGTGGCCGTCGTGGCGGGCGGGCGAGCCCTCGTTGTCGGTGCCTGCTGCTACCAATGACGGTGTGTAGTAGTTGATGCCCAGCGCGTCGAGGGGGTGCTTGATGACGGCCAGATCGCCGTCCCGGACGAACGACCAGTCGGTGATCGAGGCGGTGTCCTTGATCAGGTCGGGGGGGTACGCACCGCGCAGCACCGGCCCGGTGAAGACGCGATTGGCCAGCGCGTCGATACGCCGCTGAGCATCCAGGTCCTCGGGCTTGTCGCTGAGCGGCCGGACCACGGCCGGGTTGAGGCTGATGGCGATCTGGGCGCGGGCGGGGAGCGCGGCGCGCAGCGCCTGGGCGCCCAGGCCATGGGCGAGGTTCAGATGGTGGGCGGCACGCAGCGGGGCCAGCCGCTCGGTGCGGCCCGGGGCGTGCACCCCCGAGCCATAGCCCAGGAAGGCGGTGCACCACGGCTCGTTGAGGGTGGTCCAGTACTCCACGCGGTCGCCGAGCGCCCCCGCCACGATGCCCGCGTACTCGGCGAACCGCTCGGCGGTCTCGCGCTCCGGCCACCCGCCTGCGTTCTCCAGCTCCTGGGGGAGGTCCCAGTGGTAGAGGGTGAGCACCGGCTGGATGCCCGCGCCCAGCAGCTCGTCCACCAGCGAGCGGTAGAAGTCGAGCCCGCGCTGCACGGCCGGTCCCCGGCCGGTGGGCTGCACCCGGGACCAGGACACCGAGAAGCGGTACGCCGCCAGGTTCAGCTCCGCCATCAGCCGGACGTCCTCGCGGAAGCGGTGGTAGTGGTCGATGGCCACATCACCGGTGTCACCGGCGAGCACCTTGCCGGGGGTGTGGCTGAAGGTGTCCCAGATGGACGGGGTGCGGCCGTCCTCCTGCGCGGCGCCCTCGACCTGGTAGGCGGCCGAGGCAGCGCCCCACAGGAATCCGGGGGGGAAGGTAAGAGTCATGGAAGCGCTCCCATTCGAGGTCGTGGGGAGATCGTGGGGAGGTCGTGGGGAGGGGGAAACGGGGAGGGAGGACCGAGTGGTGGTGGCGGGTCGCTCAGCCCTTGACCGCGCCCTGCATGATGCCCCCCACAATCTGCTTGCCGAAGAGGACGAAGGCGATCAGCAGCGGCAGGGTGCCCAGCAGCGCCCCCGCCATGATCAGTGATTGATCCGGGGTGTACCCCCGGCTCAGACCGGTCAATGCCACCTGCATGGTCGGGTTGCCGTTCTGGGTGAGCGCGATGAACGGCCAGAAGAAGTCGTTCCACGATTGGACGAAGGTGAGCATGCCCAGCACCGCCATCGCCGGACGCGCCGCCGGGAAGACGACATGCCAGATGATCCGCAAGCTGCTCGCGCCGTCCATCCGCGCCGCCTCGATCAGCTCGGTCGGCAGCGCCTGGGAGAGGTACTGCCGCATGAAGAAGACCCCGAAGGCGCTGACGAGTGTCGGCACGATGACCGCCTGGAGCTGGTCGGTCCACTCCAGCTTGGCCACCATCATGTACAGCGGCACGACGCTGAGCTGGGGCGGCACCATCATCGTCCCGATGGTGAGCATCAGCAGGATGTTCTTGAAGCGGAAGCGCAGCTTGGCGAAGGCGAAGCCCGCGATGGTCGAGAACAGCACGGTCGACGCCGCGACCGTGCCCGCCACCACCGTCGTGTTGAGCAGCGCGGTGCCCATGTTGGCGCCGTTCCACGCCTTGTCCAGGTTGTTGAAGAGGTTGCCGCCGAACCACAGGGGAGGGGGTGTCTGGGCCAGCCGGGTGTTGGTGCGGGAGGCGGCGATGGCGGTCCACACCAGCGGGAAGAGCGAGCCGATGGTGAACAGGATCAGCACGGCGTAGGTGATCTTGCCCCCGTGCAGTTGCCTGCCCGCTCGGCCGCGGCCCTTTCCGGCTCGCGAAGTGGTGCGCGCGGAAGCTGCCGGATCGGGTGTCCGCCGGGAAGAGACAGTGGCGCTCATGGTTCTCCTCGTCTCCCTCACTGGCTCTTTCGCAGCCGTCGCGCGAACAGCGCGTTGGCCGCGGCGATCAGCAGCAGGATCAGGAACATCGTCCAGGCGATGGCGGAGGCCCGGCCGAGGTGCAGGTTCACCCAGCCCTGCTCGTACATGTACAGGCCGAGCGTCTGGTACTGGTGATCGGCGCCGCCGGTGGCCGTTCCCGCGGTGTTGAACAGCAGCGGCTCACCGAAGAGCTGGGTGGCCCCGATCGTGGAGACGACGACCGTGAAGAGGATGGTGGGCCGCAGCGACGGGACGGTGACATGCAGGAACTGCTTCCAGCGCGAGGCCCCGTCCAGCGCCGCCGACTCGTACAGATCGTTCGGTACGGCCTGCATGGCGGCCAGGTAGATCAGCGCGTTGTAGCCGGTCCACCGCCAGATGACGATCGTGGAGACCGCGATCTGCGAGGTCCAGGTGCCGTTCTGCCAGTCGATGCTGTCCAGCCCGACCAGCCCCAGCGACCAGTTGACCATGCCGTAGTCATGCCCGAAGAGCAGTGCGAACACCAGCGTGGCGGCAGCGACGGAGGTGGCGTACGGGGTGAGGATCGCCACCCGGAAGAACATCGAGGCACGCAGCCGGTAGTTGAGCAGATGCGCGATCCCGAGGGCCATCATCAACTGCGGAACGGTGGAGATCACCCCGATGGTGAAGGTGTTCCGCAGCGCTTTCCAGAAGAACTCGTCTTCCCACAGCCTGGAGTAGTTGTGCCACCCCGCCCACTCCATATGGGTGGGGTTGGTGAGCTCCACTTGGTGCAACGAGGCCCACCCCGTGTAGAGCAGGGGGAAGAGGCCGAAGGCGGCGAAGAAGACGAAGAAGGGGGCGACGAAGGCGTACGGGCTCCATCGCACATCCCAGCGGTAGCGGCGGCTGCGCCGGTCGCGACGCCGCTGCTCGGCCGGGTCGGGCGCCGGCGCGGTCGCGGCGCGCGGG
>NZ_JAHLEM010000674.1 GCF_018883605.1 Streptomyces niphimycinicus
CGCCGCTGATGGGACCCGCCGTGGTGGGCGCGGGCGGCGCCCGCGCCCGGGCCGGTCTGCCCTCCCAGCCCGGCCCCTCGGATCCGGTGCTGCTGGAGAGCGCGCTCCAGGAGCTGGAGCGCATGGTCGGCCTGG
Organism: Streptomyces niphimycinicus; assembly: GCF_018883605.1. Lineage (GTDB taxonomy): Bacteria > Actinomycetota > Actinomycetes > Streptomycetales > Streptomycetaceae > Streptomyces > Streptomyces niphimycinicus. The sequence continues at coordinate 136 of NZ_JAHLEM010000674.1, forward strand.
AGCCGGTCAAGCGGCAGGTGCGGGCGCTGTCGGCACAGCTCCATATGGCGCGGCTGCGCGCCGGGCAGGGCCTGCCGGTCCAGCCGCCCAAGCGGCACTTCGTCTTCTCCGGCCCCTCCGGCACCGGCAAGACCACCGTGGCCCGCATCCTCGGCCGGGTCTTCTACGCCCTCGGGCTGCTCGGCGGCGACCATCTGGTGGAGGCCGGGCGCGCCGATCTGGTCGGCGAATACCTGGGCCAGACGGCGGTGAAGGCCAATGAGCTGATCGACTCGGCGCTCGGCGGGGTGCTCTTCGTCGACGAGGCGTACTCCCTGTCCAACTCGGGCTACAGCAAGGGCGACGCGTACGGCGACGAGGCGCTCCAGGTGCTGCTCAAGCGCGCCGAGGACAACCGCGACCGGCTCGTGGTGATCCTCGCCGGCTACCCCGAGGGCATGGACCGGCTGCTGGCCGCCAACCCCGGCCTCGGCTCCCGCTTCACCACCCGCGTCGACTTCCCCAGCTACCGCCCGCTGGAGCTCACCCGCATCGGTGAGGTGCTGGCGGCGGAGAACGGGGATGTGTGGGACGAGGAGGCAGTGGAGGAGCTGCGCAGCATCAGCGGCCATGTGGTGGACCAGAGCTGGATCGACGAGCTGGGGAACGGGCGGTTCCTGCGCACGCTGTACGAGAAGAGTTGCGCGTATCGGGATCTGCGGCTGTCCGGCTGGAGCGGTACGCCTACGCGTGACGACCTCGCGACGCTGCGGCTGCCGGATCTGATGCAGGCGTACGGGGAGGTCTTGTCCGGTCGCGGTCCGATGTACCGCGACCCCCAGGACCCGCCCCTGGGGTAGCACGCGCCTGCGGCGGGCTTCGGGCGTGTCCTCAATCGCCGGACGGGCTGAAATCAGCCCCTCCGGCGTTTGAGGAGCGGGGTCCGGGGCGGAGCCCCGGTTGTGGGAAGGGGCGGG
>NZ_JAHLEM010000675.1 GCF_018883605.1 Streptomyces niphimycinicus
CCCCAGGACCCGCCCCTGGGGTAGCACGCGCCTGCGGCGGGCTTCGGGCGTGTCCTCAATCGCCGGACGGGCTGAAATCAGCCCCTCCGGCGTTTGAGGAGCGGGGTCCGGGGCGGAGCCCCGGTTGTGGGAAGGGGCGGGCAGGGGAAAGGCCCGCCGCAGGCGCTACCGCGCGGTCAGCCGGCCATCGCCCGCTGCTCCTTGGACAGGGCGGGCGCCGCCTCGCCCCTGGGCTCGGCCACCCGCTCCCGGGCCCCACCCCGATGCGCGGGGTCATGCACCTCGCCCACCAGCTTCTCCAGTACGTCCTCCAGCGCCACCAGCCCCAGCACGGCCCCCGACCCGTCCGCGACGGCCGCCAGGTGGGAGGCCGCCCGGCGCATCGCGGTCAGGGCGTCGTCCAGCGGCAGCTCCGCCCGGAGCGTCTCGATCGGATGCCAGACCCGCTGCGGCACCGCCCGCTCCGGGAACTCCAGCTCCAGGACGTCCTTCACATGCAGATAGCCCATGAAGGCGCCGCCGGGGCCACGCACCGGAAAGCGCGAGTAGCCGGTGCGCACGGTCAGTTCCTCGATCTCCCGGGGGGTGACCGAGGGGTCGACGGTGACCAGGCCCGCCGGGTCCAGGAGGACGTCGGTGATCGGGCGGCTGCCCAGCTCCAGGGCGTCCGCCAGCCGCTCGTGCTCACCGGGGTCGAGCAGCCCGGCCTGCCGGGAGTCCTCGACCAGATGGGTGAGCTGCTCGCTGGTGAAGACGGCCTCGACCTCGTCCTTGGGCTCCACCCGGAACAGCCGCAGCACCAGCCGGGCGGACGCCCCCAGCAGCGCGGTGACCGGCCGGCACAGCCGTGCGAAGCCGACCAGCCCGGGGCCGAGCCACAGCGCGGTCTTGGCCGGCGCCGCCATGGCCAGGTTCTTCGGCACCATCTCGCCGATGAGCAGATGGAGGCAGACGACCACGGCGAGCGCGATGGCGTAGCCGAGGGGGTGCACCAGTTGCTCGGGCAGATGGACGGTGTGGAAGACCGGCTCCAGAAGCTGGGCGACGGTCGGCTCGGCGACCGCGCCGAGGGTCAGCGAGCAGATGGTGATGCCGAACTGGGCGGCCGCCATCATCTGCGGCAGGTTCTCCAGGCCCGTCAGGACCGTACGGGCACGCCCGGAGCCCTCGGCCGCGCGCGGTTCGATCTGGCTGCGGCGCACCGAGACCAGGGCGAACTCGGCGCCCACGAAGAAGCCGTTGGCCAGGACCAGCAGGACGGCGAAGAGAAGCTGTACCACACTCATCGTCCGGTCCCCTCCCCGGCCGCGGCGCAGGCAGCCACCTTCAGCGGCGTACCCGGCTTCGTACGGACGATGCGCACCAGCTCCGCCCGGTGGTGGCCGACCTGGCGGACGGCCAGTTTCCAGCCGGGCAGCTCGGCGGTGTCGCCGGGGACGGGGATCCGCGCCAGCAGATCGGCCACCAGCCCGGCCACGGTCTCGTACGGCCCGTCGGGCGCGTCGAGGCCGATCCGGCGCAGGGTGTCGACGCGGCAGCCGCCGTCGGCGTCCCAGGCGGCGCGGCCGTCCTCGGTGAGGGCCTGCACCAGGTCCGGGGTCTCCGCGGCCTCGTCGTCGTGCTCGTCGCGCACCTCGCCGACCAGCTCCTCGACGATGTCCTCCAGGGTGACCACCCCGGCCGTGCCGCCGTACTCGTCGACGACCACGGCTATCGGCTGTTCGCTGCGCAGCCGTTCCAGCAGCGGCTGGACCGGCAGCGTCTCGGGGACCAGCAGCGGCGGCTGGGCGATCCGGCTGACGGAGGTGCGCAGCCGCTCCTCCGAGGGCACCGCGAGGGCGTCCTTGAGGTGCACCATCCCGATGACCTCGTCCAGCCGGTGGCGGTAGACGGGGAAGCGGGACAGCCCGGTGGCCCGGGTGAGGTTGAGCACATCCACGGCGGTCGCCGAGGAGTGCAGGGCGCTGACCCGCACTCGCGGGGTCATCACATGCTGGGCGGTCAGCTCGCCCAGGGACAGGGTGCGGACGAACAGATCCGCCGTGTCCTGCTCGATCGCCCCGGCCCGCGCCGAGTGGCGGGCGAGTGAGACCAGCTCACCGGGGGTGCGGGCGGAGGCCAGTTCCTCGGTGGGCTCGACGCCCAGCGCCCGCACCAGCCGGTTGGCCACGGTGTTGAGCAGGGCGATCACGGGCCGGAAGAAGCGGGCGAAGGCGTACTGCGGGCCCGCGACGAAGCGGGCGACCTGTAGCGGCCGGGAGACCGCCCAGTTCTTGGGCACCAGCTCACCGATGACCATCTGGACCGCGGAGGCCAGCAGCATGCCGAGGACGACGGCGATGCCGGAGACGGCGCCGTGCGGCAGTCCGACCGCCTCCAGCGGCGCGGTCAGCAGATGGCCGAGCGCGGGCTCGGCCAGCATGCCGACGATCAGCGAGGTGATGGTGATGCCGAGCTGGGTGCCGGAGAGCTGGAAGGACAGCTCGCGCAGCGCCTCGACGACGGTACGGGCGCGCTTGTCGCCCTCGTCGGCGGCTCGCTCGGCGTCCGGTCGCTCGACGGTGACCAGGCCGAACTCGGCGGCCACGAAGAAGCCGTTGGCGAGGATCAGGACAAGTGCCGCACAGAGCAGCAGGAGGGACAGGGTGGTGCTCATGCCGCCGCCTTGTGGTCGGCGGCGGCGCAGGTACTACAGGACGATCCGTCCATCTGCGGAGGGAGTCACTCCTCGGGTCGCAGGGGAGCCCGCCGGGGCGCACGGGGTGCGTGCGCACAGGGAGAGGCGGGGCGGGGCACGGTTCGGCCCCGGCAACAGGGTAATCAAGGATGGGGCGTGACGGGCAGGCCCCTCACGCCGTTGGAGTGCCGATCAGTTTCCCGGCCGGTCCGATGGGACCCGCCCAGCACGGGCGGAAACGGGCGAAAAGGGGCAGCTCAGCACTGCTGGGGCCGGGCGGCCCGGCCGGGCGGCTCAGTCCATGGCACGGCCCGTGCCGTGTTGCTCGGCGAGGGCGCGCAGAGCCCGCGCGTCGCTGATGGCCCGCGCCTTGGCGATGCCCGGCTGGATGCCCATCGCGGGCAGGCTGGTGCCGTCGGCGAGGTCCAGGTAGACCCACGGGTCGCCGGGGCGCAGATTGACCCGGAGCACCTCCGCCCACTCCAGCCGCCGCTTGGTGGTGAGGTTGACGACGGTCACGCCGTCCTCCTCGGCCACCACCTTGGGGCGGCTGAGCAGCGTCAGCACCCCGAAGAAGAGCAGCCCGGTGATGATGAAGCTGGCCTTCTCCCCCGGCCCCAGCCGCTCCAGCAGCAGCGCGACGACCGTGAGGACGACCAGGACGGCGACGCCGACGGTCATCAGGACGGCGCGGGTCCTGGTCGGCCGGAAGGTGACGGGCAGGGCGGGCGGGGGCGCGGCGGCGGACACGTGGGTCGGCCTCTCGGATGAGAAGGGAACGGGAGGGAAGGCGGGGCGGGCCGTCAGAGGCGGCAGGCGTGGATGCCGGTGGTGAGGATGGCCCGGGCCCCCAGGTCGTAGAGCTCGTCCATGATCCGCTGGGCGTCCTTGGCGGGGACCATCGAGCGGACCGCGACCCAGCCCTCGTGGTGCAGCGGGGAGACGGTGGGCGACTCCAGGCCCGGGGTGAGCGCGACGGCGCGCTCCACCTGCTCCACCCGGATGTCGTAGTCCATCATCACGTACCGCCGGGCGACCAGGACGCCCTGCATCCGGCGGAGGAACTGCTGGACCTTGGGGTCGTCGCCGGGGGCGCCGGTGCGGCGGATGACGACCGCCTCGGACTCCAGGATGGGCTCGCCGATGATCTCCAGCCCGGCGTTGCGCAGGGTGGTGCCGGTCTCGACCACATCCGCGATGATCTCGGCGACACCGAGCTGGATGGCGGTCTCGACGGCGCCGTCGAGGTGGACCACGGCGGCGTCCACCCCGTTGTCGGCGAGGTGCTTGGTGACCAGTCCGGCGAAGGATGTGGCCACGGTCATCCCGCCGAACTCGCTGACGTCCTTCGCGGTGCCGGGACGGGTGGCGTAGCGGAAGGTGGACCCGGCGAAGCCGAGCTGCATGATCTCCTCGGCCTTGGAGCCGGAGTCCAGCAGCAGATCGCGGCCGGTGATGCCGATGTCGAGCCGGCCGGAGCCCACGTACACGGCGATGTCGCGGGGGCGGAGGAAGAAGAACTCCACCTCGTTCGCCGCGTCGACGAGGACCAGCTCCCGGCGGTCCTTGCGCTGCCGGTAGCCCGCCTCATGGAGCATCGCCGACGCAGGCTCGGACAGTGAACCCTTGTTGGGGACGGCGATGCGCAGCATGAGTGCTCTTTCCTTCGGTTGCGAGGGTGAGGTTGCGGGGGGGTGTCAGAGGTGGGCGTAGACGTCGTCGAGGGTCAGCCCCTTGGCGACCATCATCACCTGAAGGTGGTACAGGAGCTGGGAGATCTCCTCGGCGGTCGCCTCGTCGCTCTCGTACTCGGCGGCCATCCACACCTCGGCGGCCTCCTCCACGACCTTCTTGCCGATGGCGTGCACACCGGAGTGGACCAGTTCGGCGGTGCGGGAGGTGGCGGGGTCGGCCGTGGCGGCCTTCTGCTGGAGCTCGGTGAAGAGCTCCTCGAACGTCTTCTTGGGCATGGTGTGCGTCATCCTACTTGGGCCGTGCGACACCCCTCAGCGCCAGGGTTCGGCGACCGACCGCAGAGTCGTGGCGGTGGCGACGGCCGCGGTGACCGCCTCATGGCCCTTGTCCTCGCTGGAGCCCGCGATCCCGGCCCGGTCCAGGGCCTGCTCCTCGGTGTCGCAGGTCAGCACGCCGAAGCCGATGGGAACGCCGGTGTCCACGCTGACCTGGGTCAGCCCCTGGGTGACGCCCTGGCACACATAGTCGAAGTGCGGGGTGCCGCCGCGGATGACGACGCCCAGGGCCACGATCGCGTCATAGCCGCGGCCCGCGAGCACCTTCGCGACCACTGGCAGCTCGAAGCTGCCCGGCACCCGCAGCACGGTGGGCTCGTCGATGCCCAGCTCGCCGAGGGCGCGCAGGGCGCCGTCGAGCAGCCCGTCCATCACCTTCTCGTGCCACTGTGCGGCGATGACGGCGACGCGCAGGTCCCCGCAGTTCTTCACGGACAGTTCGGGGGCGCCCTTACCGCTCACGTCTCTCCTCGGTGCTTTCGCTGATGTGCTGGTGTACGGGGGTATATGAGGTGGTCACTGGTTGCCGCAGGCGGATACCGGCTCGGCGCGGTCGCCGTCCAGCCAGGGCAGGTCGTGCCCCATCCGGTCCCGCTTGGTGCGCAGATAGCGGAGATTGTGCTCCCCGGCCTGGACGGGCATCGGCTCGCGGCCGGTGACCCGCAGCCCGTGCCGGACCAGCCCGGTGGTCTTGTCCGGGTTGTTGGTCATCAGCCGCAGCGAGCGCACGCCGAGGTCGGCGAGGATCTCCGCGCCCGCGGCGTAGTCCCGCGCGTCGGCGGGCAGGCCGAGCTCCAGATTGGCGTCCAGGGTGTCCCGGCCCAGCTCCTGAAGCTCGTACGCGCGCAGCTTGGACAGCAGCCCGATACCGCGGCCCTCGTGGCCGCGCAGATACAGGACGATGCCACGGCCCTCGGCGGTGACCCGCTCCAGCGCGGCGTGCAACTGGGGGCCGCAGTCGCAGCGCAGCGAGTGGAAGACATCGCCGGTGAGGCATTCGGAGTGGACGCGGACCAGCACGTCCTCACCGTCCCCGATCTCGCCCTGGACCAGCGCGATGTGCTCCACGCCGTCGGACGCGCGGTAGCCGAACGCCCGGAAGTCGCCGAAGGCGGTGGGCAGCCGGGTCTCGGCCTCGCGCCGCACCAGCGGCTCGGCGGGCTTGCGGTACGCGATCAGATCGGCGATGGAGACGATCGCCAGGCCGTGCTTGCGGGCGAAGGCGACCAGGTCGGGCAGGCGCAGCATCACCCCGTCCTCCCCCGCGATCTCGCAGATCACGGCCGCCGGGCGCAGTCCGGCGAGCCGGGCCAGGTCGACGCCGGCCTCGGTGTGGCCGTCGCGGGCGAGCACGCCGCCGGGGCGGGCGCGCAGCGGGAAGATATGGCCGGGGCGCACGAGGTCGCCGGGGACGGTGCCCGGGTCGGCCAGCAGCCGCAGGGTGGTGGCCCGGTCGGCGGCGGAGATTCCGGTGCTGACGCCGTGTTCGGCGGTGGCGTCGACCGAGACGGTGAAGGCGGTCCGCATGGACTCGGTGTTCTCCTCGACCATCTGGGGAAGCCGGAGCCGGTCGAGGTCGGTGCCCTCCATGGGTGCGCAGATGAGTCCCCGGCACTCGTTCATCATGAACGCGACGATCTCCGGGGTGATCATCTCGGCGGCGGCGACGAGGTCGCCCTCGTTCTCCCGGTCCTCGTCGTCCACGACGACGACGGGGCGGCCCGCGGCGATGTCGGCGATGGCCCGCTCGATGGGGTCCAGGGCCAGTTCATCGGGCCAGTGCGCGGCTCGCAGGGGAGCGGCCGGGGCGGCCGGACCGCTCGGGTGCGGGTCGGTGACCGCGTATGCCTCGCTCATGCTGTGGCCTCCTTGTCCTGCGTGCCGTTGCCCTGCGGGTTGTTGCCCTGCGGGTTGTTGCCCTGCGGGTTGTTGCCGTTGTCCCGTCCCAGCAGCCGTTCGACGTACTTGGCGAGCACGTCCACCTCGAGGTTGACCGGGTCCCCGGCCTGTTTGACGCCGAGCGTGGTGAGCGCGAGGGTCGTCGGGATGAGGCTGACGGTGAAGTAGTCGGGGCCCGCGTCGACGACGGTCAGGCTGATGCCGTCGACCGTGATGGAGCCCTTCTCGACGACATAGCGGCTCAGCTCGGCGGGCAGCGAGATCTTCACGATCTCCCAGTGCTCGGAGAGCTTGCGGTCCACGATGGCGCCGGTGCCGTCCACATGGCCCTGCACGATGTGGCCGCCGAGCCGCCCGCCCAGCGCCATGGGGCGCTCCAGGTTGACCCGGGAGCCGATGTCGAGCGCGCCGAGGCTGGAGCGGCCCAGGGTCTCGGCCATGACGTCGGCGCTGAACCGGGTGCCCTCCGCGTCCTCGATGAGGTCGACGACGGTGAGACAGACGCCGTTGACGGCGATGGAGTCGCCGTGCTTCGCCCCCTCGGTGACGACGGGGCCGCGCACCTGGAAGCGGGAGGCGTCGCCCAGGTGCTCGATGGCGACGATCTCACCCAGTTCTTCGACAATTCCGGTGAACACTTCAGTTCTCCTCGGCGAGGGGGGCGGGGGCGACGGAGACGGCGGTGACGGGGACGGCGGTGACGCGCAGGTCGGGGCCGAGCCGGGTGACGTCGGCCGTCTCGAGGCGCAACGCCTGCGCGATGGTGGTGATTCCGGCGTCGGCGAGGGCGGCGGGGCCCGCGCCGAGCAGGACGGGAGCGAGGTAGCCGACGACCTTGTCGACGGCGCCCGCGGCGAGGAACGCGCCGGCGAGGGTGGGCCCGCCCTCCAGCAGGACGGAGCGCACCCCGCGGCCGTGCAGCTCGGCCAGGAGCGCGGGGATCGCGAGGCCGCCGTCCGCGCGCGGCAGCCTTACGGTCTCCACGCCCGGCCGCCGGGGCAGATGGGCGGTGCTGGCGTCCTCGGCGACGGCGAGCAGCGTGGGCGCGGCGTCGTCCAGGATCCGGGCGCCGGGCTTGATGGTCGCGGCCGTGTCCACGACGACCCGCAGCGGCTGGGTGGCTCCCTCCCGGTCCCGTACGGCCAGGTGGGGGTCGTCGGCGCGCAGGGTGCCGGAGCCGACGACGACGGCGTCGGCCTCCGCGCGCAGCCGGTGCACATCGGCGCGGGACTCGGGGGAGGTGATCCAGCGGCTGGTGCCGTCGGCGGCGGCGCTGCGGCCGTCGAGGGTCGCGGCGAACTTCCACAGTACGAAGGGGCGGCCGCGGCGCATCGCGGTCAGCCAGGGCTCGTTGACCGCCTCGGCCTCCTCGGCGAGCAGCCCGGCGTCGACCTCGACCCCGGCGGCGGCGAGGGTGGCGGAGCCGCCCCGGGCCTGTGCGGTGGGGTCGCCGACGGCGTAGTGGACGCGGGCGATCCCGGCGGCGATCAGGGCCTGGGAGCAGGGGCCGGTGCGGCCGGTGTGGTCACACGGTTCGAGGGTGACGAGGGCGGTGCCGCCACGGGCCCGCTCCCCTGCGGCGCACAGTGCGTGAACCTCGGCGTGCGGACCGCCGGCCCGCTGATGCCAGCCCTCGCCGACGACGCGGCCGCCGGCGTCGAGGATGACGCAGCCGACGACGGGGTTGGGGCTGGTGTGGCCGAGGCCGCGGGCTGCGAGCGCGACGGCATGGCGCATCGCTTGGGCTTCGGCTGCGGTGGCCACCGGGTCCTCCTGCCTCTTCGGGCACGGACTCCGGGGCTGTCGAGATGACAAGGAAACGGGAACGCCGCCGCCGGCACGCCAGGTTCGACAAAAGGCCCGCCCTGCATACGCGAGGACGGACCGCCGAGGCGGCGCACCGGTGATGTCGCTACCGCCGCGCACTGCCTCCCATCCGGACTTTCACCGTCGGTCCAGGAATTTCACCTGGTCAACCGGCCGCTGGCGGCGGACGGGTCGCGGACTGTAACCGCCGGTTCGGATTTTCACCGACCCCGGAGTGCGCTGACGTCACTGGTACGCCCCCAGTGTGCCATGGCCATCGGCGCAGGTGGGAGCCAACCTCAATGTGGCCTCCCTCACCCACCCCGGGCCGGGGGACGTTTCCCCTACCCCGTCCCTTCCCGAACCGGGGGCGGGCCCCCGGGCCCCGGCAGCCCCGGACCGACGCGTCCACCACCGGCGACCGGGCGCGGACCCACACCTGCCCCGGTCACCTCAGAGGCGCCGGGACCTCAACGGACTCATCGGCATCCAGACCGGCCCCGAACGGGTGCAGAACCCCGGCCCCGGGGGTCCCGGGCCAGCGCCTCCGCGACCGCCGGTCCGAAGACCGCCGCGGGGACGCTCTGCCCCTGGCGCCTGTCGGGCGCCGGGGCAGGGCGGCATGCGCGGCGTTCAGGCTGGTCCCGAACGGGAGCCGGGGGCCGGGGGCTTGCCCCCGGTTCGGGGAGGGGCGGGGTTGGGGAGAAGGGCCGGTGCCCCGCTACCCCTGCGCGATGCTGTCCAGTTGCTCCACCGCCGGCCGCAGGGCCCACAGGTCGCCGCCGGGCGGGGCCTGGAGTTTGTCCACCGCCGCGCGGGCCTTGCGGTCCCCGGCGTCGGCCGCCGCGTGGACGATGTCGCTCGCCGCGTAGGCGCGGAGGTCCAGCTCCGGATAAGGCCAGGGCGCGGCGCCGGTGGCCGCCGGAAGCAGGACGTCGACCGCCTTGAAGAGGTTCCCGCCGCCGGGCCCGGTGTAGTGCCACAGATCCACACCGACATGCTTGCCGATGGCGGCCATCCGCGTGTACGCGACGAGGTTGAACGTCGAGTAGTGGAAGCTGCGGGTGCGCTCGAGCTCCTGCGGCTGCGTGCCGTCGGCCGCGATCTGGGTGTCGATGCGCTTGGTGCGGGCGTCGCGGAGCACCTGGCGGGCACGGTCCCGGTCGCCCACGGCGGTGGCGATGGCCGCGACCTGCATGTCGTAGAAGGTGCCGTGGTTGTTCTCGGCGGCGCCTTCCTCCTTGCCGAAGTCGCTGTTCACCAGCCAGTCCAGGAACTGCTTGTTCCAGGTGCGGAAGCCGTCGTGGTCGCTCTTGGACCAGCCGGGGGCGCCGGTGTCCAGCAGGGCGGCGGCGTCGAGGAGGCTGGTGAAGCCCTGAGAGAAGTCGATGATCCCGATCGAGCGGCCGTCGTACATGCAGGGGATGAACTGGGCGTGGTTCAGGCTCGGGTTCATCCGGGTCGCCGGGGTGACGAACCAGGTGCGCAGGATGTCTGCGGCGTGCTCGGCGTAGGCCCGCTTACCGGTGTAGTACCAGGCCAGGGAGAGCTCGTAGGCGGATTCGAAGACCTTGCCGACCTCGGGACGGTCCGTCATCTTGTCCACGTCGGGGTTCCGTTGGCCATCCTTCTGAACGTAAGGGCAGCCGTACGGATTGTCGTCGGTCTTGGGCTTACTGGGCCACCAGTAGGGGGCCTGGCTGAAGTAGTCGTGTTTGTCGCCGCTGGGCGGCACCTGGTCCTTGTCGGTGACCGTCCAGGGGCCCTGCTTCATCCACTGGTCGGCCTGGGCGGTCAGGTCGCGTACGGTCCGCCGCAGATTCCGGTCCCCCAACTGCAATTTCAGCTTGGTGAGGGACAGTCGGGGCCCGTCGAGCACCACCGTCCGGGGCACCGAGCCGGCATGCCGCGTGGACTCGGCGCCCTGCGCGGAGGGCGCGACGGGGATCGCCAGGACGGCCAGGAGGGCGGAGGCGGTGACGAGCGCCCGGGCGAACCGCCCGCGTCCCGCTGGAGGTGCACCCATTGAGCACTCCAATCAGATATCTGAACGCTATTCAGACTTGAGATCGGGCTCAGAGTAAGGCGGCTCCATGGGCACGACAAGAGATCGCACAGAATGCCCTCACCCCGCGGGAGGGCGTCGGCCGGCGGGCCAGACCCCGTCCGGCGGGCGGCGCCCTGTCCGGCGGACCGTCGCGCCAGCCCCGGCAGCGGCTGCCGCCGCAGGATCCACGGGGCAGGGGCTACGG
>NZ_JAHLEM010000676.1 GCF_018883605.1 Streptomyces niphimycinicus
CGTGGCGGCGGACCGCTCCGGGCGGCGCGGGGCGGCGGCCGGCCGTACGGCGGCGTCGTCCACCGGGGATTCCCGCGGTGTCCCCCGGCGGAAGGCCGGGGTGTCGGCGGGTGCGAGCCACAGGCGTTCCAGCTCGTCGTCCAGCCAGCTCAGGGTGAGGGAGCAACCGGCCATGTCGAGGCTGGTGACGAGTTCGCCGACCTCGGGGCGTACGGGTGTGAGCCCCGCCTCGTCCAGCAGCCGGGCCACGGCGCCCCACAGCACGTACAGCTCCTCGTACTTGGTGGCGCCGAGGCCGTTGAGGACGACCGCGACCCGCCCTTCGCCGTCCGTGTCCGCGGGCCGGTCCGCCAGCAGCCCCGCCACCAGGACGCGGGCCAGGTCCTCGGCGCTGCCCAGGGTGTCCTCGCTGACCCCTGGTTCGCCGTGGATGCCGAGCCCGAGGCCCAGGCGGCCCTCGGGAACGGTGAACAGGGGCGCGTCGGAGCCCGGCAGGGTGCAGCCGTCGAAGGCCACTCCGAGTGTGCGGGTACGGGCGTTGGTGTGCTCGGCCACGCGCACGACCTCGTCCAGACCGGCGCCTTCCTCGGCCGCCGCCGACGCGGTCTTGAAGACGACGAGGCCGCCCGCGATGCCCCGCCGCCGCGCCGTCTGGTCGGCGGGGGCCGAGGCGATGTCATCGGTGACGGCGAAGCAGCGGGCGGGAATGCCGTCGTCCATCAACTGCCGTGCCGCGAGGCCGAAGTTCATCACGTCCCCGGCGTAGTTGCCGAAGAGGAAGAGGATGCCTCCGCCCGCCTCCGCGGCCTCGGCGACCGAGCGGGCGCGGGCGGCCGACGGGGAGGTGAACACATCGCCGATGACCGAACCGTCGGCGAATCCGGGGCCGACCACACCGCAGAAGGCGGGGTAGTGGCCGGAGCCGCCACCGGTGAGTACGGCCACTTTTCCCGTACGGGTGGGGCGGGCGCGCACCACACCGCCGGGCACGGCCCGTACGTGTTCCTGGTGGGCGGCGGCGAACCCGGTGATCATGTCGTCGGTGAACCGGGCGGGGTCGTTGAAGAGCCTGGTCATCGGGTGCTCCAGCCTTCGCGTGCGATGTCGAGGGCGTGGCGGTAGGCGGCGTAGCCCTCGGCGTAGTGGTCGATCAGCTCGCGCTCGGCGGTCACGGTGCGCAGACGGGCGCGCCAGGCACCGGGGTCGACCGGTGTGCCCAGGGAGCGCCAGGCGACATGGGCCGCACCACGGATGCCCACGGCGTCGTCGCAGACCTCCAGGTCGCCCCCGAGGACACCGGCGAAGATGCGTGCCCACTCCCCGGAGCGCGCGCCGCCGCCGCAGGCGGTGACGGTGCGGGTGACGCCGAGGGTTTCCATGCAGTGCCGGGCCGAGTAGGCGACGGCCTCGCACAGCGCCCGTACCAGGTCGGCGCGGCCGGCCAGCGGGGACAGGCCGTCCAGGCGGCCACGGGCCCGCGGGTCGACGAAGGGTGCGCGCTCGCCGCTGGCGGACAGGAACGGCAGTGCGGTGACGCCCGCGGCGCCGGGCGGGGACTGGACGAGCAGCGCGTCCAGCGCCTCGATCTTGACGTCGAGCAGTTTCAGCAGCCAGTCCAGGCCCGCGGTGCCGATCATGGCGGGCATGACCCGCAGATACCGGTTCTCGTACGGGGTCGCCAGCAGCATCCCGGCCGGGTCCTCGGCCATGGCCGGGCGCGGCTCGGTGTCGAGGACCTGGGCGGCGAGGGTGGTGCCGATGATGAGGTTGCCCTCGCCCGGTTCGGCCACGCCCGAGCCGAAGGCGCAGGCCGGGATGTCGAACGGACCGGCGGAGACCGGCAGCCCGGCGGGCAGGCCCAGCCGCCGGGCGGCGTCGGGCAGCAGCCGGTGCAGGGTGCCGGGCGGCGCCGGATCCGGCAGCAGCCGGCGGTGTGCGGACAGTCCGCACAGCTCGAGCGCGGTCTCGTCGTACGTACGGGTGGCGACGTCGAGGAACGGCTGCGAGGCGTCGGAGACATCGACGGTCACGGCGCCGGTCAGCCGCTGTACGACGGCGTCCACGCAGTATCCGGCGACGTGGGCCGCCGCCAGCCGCTCCGGCTCGTGCTCGGCCAGATGCGCCAGCAGGGGTGCCGCGGAGCCGGGGAAGAGGCCGACGCCGGTGCGCTGGTGCAGGGCGTGCAGGGTGCCGTCGGCGGTCCACCGGTCGAGCCGGTCCGCGGCCCGGCCGTCCATCCAGGACAGCGCGCGGCCGACGGGGGCGCCCGTGGCGTCGCGCAGCCACAGGCCGTCGCCCTGCCCGGTGAGGGCCAGGGCCTCGGCCGGTTCGTCGCCCAGTTGCGCGGCGTCGGCGAGTGCCGCCCGTACGACGGTCTCCACGGTGCCCACGACGTCGTCCAGGTCCTGCTCGACGCGGTGTCCTGGCAGCGTGTAGACGGTGCTGCGGGCCTCGTGGGCGGGGGTGGTCCGGCCGTCGCGGGCGATGAGCTGGGCCTTGGTGACCGAGGTGCCGATGTCGACTCCGACGATCATGGCCGGCCCCCGGTCAGCACCTCCGGGTTGGCCACGTGTCGCAGCGGTTCGCCGCGCAGGAAGCGGGCGGCCTCGGCGGCGGTGATCAGGGCGGCCCGGTCGGCGGTCTGCCGGGTGGCGCCGGCCAGATGTGGCGTGGTGATGACACGGGGGGCCTTGTGCAGCGGCCAGTCGGCCGGGGGCGGCTCGATGTCGTAGACGTCCAGGGCGAGCGCGCCGAGCCGGCCGGACTCCAGCAGGCCGGGCAGCGGGGCGTAGTCGAGCAGCTCGCCGCGGGCCGAGTTGACGAGGATGGCGCCCTCGGGCAGGAGCGCGAGGTTGCCGGCGTTCAGCAGATGCCGGGTCTCGGGGGTGACCCGGGCGTGCAGGCTCACCACGGAGCTGCGCCGCAGCAGGTCGTCCAGGGTGGTGAGCTCGACACCGTCGGCCCGCGCCCGGGCCGGATCCGTGTACGGATCGGCGACCAGGACGTGTGCGCCGAAGGCGCGCAGCACCCGGGCCACGATGGAGCCGATGGCTCCGTACCCGATGAGGCCGGTGGTGGCGCCGTCGAGTTCCAGCCCCGCGTTCTCGTAGGCGTAGTAGTCACCGCGCCAGGTGCCCTCCTTGAGGGCCGCGTCGGCGAAGGTGAGGTGGCGCATGGCGGCGAGGATCAGGCCGATGGTGAATTCGGCGGCAGCGGCGGCGTTGCGGCCCGGTGTGAAGGTGACGGGTATCCCGGCGGCGGTGGCGGCGGCCAGGTCCACGTTGACCGGGCCGCCACGGGCCACGCCGATGAACTTCAGATGGGGCGACTCGCGGATGACACGGGAGGTGAACGGAGCCATCTGGGTCAGGGCGACACTCGCGTCGCCGAGCGCCTCGAGCACCTGCTCCTCGGTGCCGCTGGCCTCCTTCACACCCCCGTTCCCCTGCCCGTCGGCGCCCACCGGGCCGAAGGGTTCGTTCGGCCAGCGGGTGCGCAGGGTGCGGAAGCTCAGCCCGGCGGAGGGCAGGCTCTCGCTCAGAGCGGCGGCGAAGAGTTCGGGGGCGATGAAGTCGTCGCCGGATGCCAGGACCGCGGTCATGTCGGTCACTCCCCTCGGGTGTCGAGCCTGCTGAGCAGGAAGTCACGTACGGCATGGTGGTCCGCAGAACGGTAGGCGGCGGCCGCCAGGGCGTCGTCGGCGGGTGGGTACTGCGGATTGGGGATGGCCACGACGATCATCCCGGCGGCCGCGGCGGCGCGCAGTCCGTTGCTGGAGTCCTCCACCGCCAGACAGCGCTCCGGGGCCACGCCGAGGGTGCGCGCGGCGGCCAGATAGACGTCCGGGCTCGGCTTGCCGCGCTCCACCTCGGCGCTGGAGACGGTCGCCTTGAAGTGGTGGTCGACACCGTGGTGGACGAGGACGGCGTCGATGACCCGGCGCGGCGCGGAGGAGGCGAGCGCGATGGGTGCGAGCTCGGCGGTGGCGGTGATCATCTCCCGCGCTCCGGGCAGCAGGCCGATGCGGCCGTCTGCCAGCGCCTGGACCATGCCGTCGACCACGACCTCCTCGGTGCTCGCCGGGGGGTCACCCGCCCCGCAGAACCGGGTGAGGTAGGCGGCCCACTCGGGGGCGCTCATCCCCTGGACGTCGCGCGTCTGATCCGGGCCCCAGGTGCGGCCGCGTGCGGCGGCGTATCCGGCCCACAGCTCTTCCCACAGATGCTCGCTCTCCACCAGTACGCCGTCCATGTCGAAGACCACTGCGTCGGCCATGCGTACCCCTGATCTCCTGGCTGATGATCTCTGGCTGTGCCGGAACACCGGGCGGTGCCCGTCACGACGGACAGTGCCCGTCGCACTGGGCGGTGCCCGTCACACTGGGCGGTGCCCGTCGCACCGGGGCGCTGTCCGTAGCCCCCGGTGGTGTCCGGCACAGCGAAATTAACATTGGCGGCGTGAGTTGTCACTGGTTCAATGTGAGAAACGAACACGGCAGGATGGGGGCATGACTACTCCCCCGTCGTCGCGCGGTGCGCGGCAGCAGCGGCACCAAGTGATCGTCGACCACGTTCTGGCCCGGGGGGACGCCACCGTCGCCGAACTGGTCGAGCTGACCGGCGTCAGCCTGATGACGGTCCACCGGGACATCGCCGAACTGGCGGACCGCGGCATCCTGCGCAAGTACCACGGCGGCGTCTCCGCACAGCCCTCGATGGTCTTCGAGTCCAGCTCGGACTTCCGGCTGCACGCACACGCCGACGAGAAGCGGGCACTGGCCCGCGCGGCCCTGCCGTTCGTGGCCCCGGGGATGTCGGTGATGCTGGACGACTCGACCTCGGCGCTGGCCCTGGCGCGGCTGTTGCCCGAGGTGGGGCCGCTGACCGTGGTGACCAACTACCGCCTGATCACCGAGGAGCTGAGGGGCGCCGAGGGCATCCGGCTGATCTGTGTGGGCGGCGAGTACTCGCGCACCCATGACTCATGGATCGGCCTGCCGGCGATGGACATGATCGGCGGCATCTCCGTCGATCTGAGCGTGCTCTCCACCTCCGCGATGACCGCGGGCATGACGTTCCACCAGGAGCAGGAGATCGTCAGCATCAAGCGGGCGACCCGGCAGGCGGGCGCGACGAGCCTGCTGCTCATGGACCACAGCAAGGTGGGCCGCCGGGCGCTGCACCAGTTGGAGGGCGTGGACTCCTTCGACCACGTTCTGCTGACCGGCCCGGTGGACGGGGAGCTGGTGCGGGAGATGCGCGAGCTGACGGATGTGCGGGTCATCGAGACGGAGTAGTTACCACTCGATCCCGTTATCTTTACCAAGACCCTTGATATTTCTCTCGGCGCGCTTGAGTATCTGCGGTCGTACTCCTTACATCACCGCAGAGTGGAGGTCGAGCGATGCCGAAACCCTTGATCCTGGGCTATCTGGGCGTACTCCTGTTCATGATCGGCGATGGTGTCGAAGCCGGGTTCATCGCCCCGTACATGGCCGACCACGGCGCGTCGACGGATGTACGCGCCGGGTACGTCATCACCGTGTACGGCATCGCCGTCATGCTGGCATCGTGGTTCTCCGGTGCGCTCTGCCAGGTGTGGGGGCCACGCCGGGTGATGTGGACGGGCCTGGCGATCTGGGCCGTCTTCGACGCCGCGTACCTGCTCTTCGCGCTGGGCACCGAGAACTACCCGCTGATGTTGCTCTTCTACGGCATCCGGGGCTTCGGCTACCCGCTCTTCGCGTTCGGTTTCCTCGTATGGATCACCAACACGGCGCCGAAGGCCCGGCTGGGCACCGCGGTGGGCTGGTTCTACTTCGCCTTCACCGGCGGCCTGCCCACCCTCGGCTCGCTGTGGTCGAGCCTGACGATCCCCTCGTTCGGCCGCCTGGGCACGCTGTGGTCGGCGCTCGCCCTGATCCTCCTCGGCGGCGCCATCGCCCTGGTCGGCGCCCGCAGGAGGCCCGGCGGCGACCGGATGGCACCGCCGGAGGTCACCACCGGCCAGAGCCTGCTCAACTCCGTCTCCATCATCTGGACCCATCCGCGCGTACTGGTGGGCTGCCTGGTCCGGGTCATCAACACGGCCCCGGAGTTCGGCATGCTGGTGTACCTGCCGCGGATCTTCTCCGACGACGTCGGCTTCGGCGAGGACAAGTGGCTCCAGTTGCTGGCGATCATCTACGGCACCAACATCTTCTTCAACCTCATCTTCGGCGTCCTCTCCGACCGCATCGGCTGGCGCACCACCATCGCGGGCTTCGGCGCGCTGGGCTGCGCGATCAGCGTCACGACGCTGTACTTCGTACCGACGTGGCTCGGCGCGGACTACTACTGGGTCGCGGTGCTCGCGGGCATGTTCTACGGCGCCACCCTCGCCGGATTCGTCCCCATCTCGGCGCTCATCCCGTCGATGGCCCCGGAGAACAAGGGCGGTTCGATGGCCCTGCTCAACCTGGGCGCGGGCGGCGCGGCCTTCGTCGGCCCGGCGATCGCCAGCCTCTTCTTCCCCCTCTTCGGCGCCGGCGGAGTCACCCTGATCTTCCTCGCCCTCTACCTGGTCGCCTTCGTGCTGACACTCCTGCTGAAGCTCCCCGAGGAGCAGGGTGACAAGCCCCAGGCCCCGGACACGACGACCGGTCAGCAGCCCCGCACCGACACGGCCTCGACCACCACATCCGCCTGAACCGTTTCTAAAGACTGAGCGGGAGTGAGTCCTGGTGCCAGGACTGGTGCTCAGCCGTGTGCCCCGAACGGTTGTGGGCACTCCCCCAGCTACCGCTGGGAGGTACCCCCTGGTCTCCCGCTTTCGCTCCGCGTCCGGCGCCGACGGATCGTGTCCGTGGTCCGGGAATGCGGGGGCGGGTTTCCTCACGCCCCGGGATGCCCGATGCGGCCTGGACGC
>NZ_JAHLEM010000677.1 GCF_018883605.1 Streptomyces niphimycinicus
CACTCCCCCAGCTACCGCTGGGAGGTACCCCCTGGTCTCCCGCTTTCGCTCCGCGTCCGGCGCCGACGGATCGTGTCCGTGGTCCGGGAATGCGGGGGCGGGTTTCCTCACGCCCCGGGATGCCCGATGCGGCCTGGACGCTCCGATGCCCCACCGCATCGCTCCGGTGCGGTGGGGGCGGTTGCGTCCGTCGCCGGATCGGGTATCCCAGGGCGCGCCTGCCGATCGCCACCGCTGCCGCGTGATGGCGAGTGGGCTTCCTGTTCTTGCCGGTGAGGGGCTTCTTCCAGTGCTGGGCGCCCCAACGGCTGGTATAGGCGGGATCGACGGCCACGACGGTGATGCCAAGCTCGGCAGCCATCGATACCAGCCGTGCCCGTAGCTTGGAGGTGGGCATGCCGGAGATCAGCTTACGGAACCGCTTCCTGCGCCCGTGCTTCTCGCGGGTCTTCTCCGCCGCGAAATCGAGGTCCTCGACCGCGATGGACGCCCGATGACGCCTGGCCCAGTGCAGGAGGCGGATCAGCGCATGCCGCACCTGCGCGTCCCGGTGCGGTGCGCAGCCGGACAGATCGTAGCCGAACCGACGCGGCTCGCCGACGGGGTTGCCATGGGCGTCCAGACGCCAGGCGGCCAGATGGTCGGCGTTCATGTCGACGCCTGTCAGCCCGCCGGACCGGACCGCCTGCAACGACACCGTCTTCACCGGCGAAATGTGCCAGGAGGCGGTCACGTACCAGCGATCGCGGTCAATGTCGTAGTGGATGCGGCAAGCCACGGCGCGGTTCGCCGCGATACGGTCGGCCCACTGCTCGCCCCGGTGCCGGAAGCCGACCCGGCAGGCCAGCACGTACCGGCCGTGGGGTCTGTTGGCCAGCCCGGCCAGCGGTGCCGGAAGCTTGATGCTCACCTCACCGTCCGGGCTGACACGGATCGTTTCATTCCCGTACGGCTTCCCCGACTCGCCGTCGGCCTGGAGGAACCAGCGC
>NZ_JAHLEM010000678.1 GCF_018883605.1 Streptomyces niphimycinicus
CCGTGGGGTCTGTTGGCCAGCCCGGCCAGCGGTGCCGGAAGCTTGATGCTCACCTCACCGTCCGGGCTGACACGGATCGTTTCATTCCCGTACGGCTTCCCCGACTCGCCGTCGGCCTGGAGGAACCAGCGCTCGGCCTCGCAGCGTACACGCCACTGTGCCTCGGCCGGCTGGGCGGCTTGGAGGTGGTGCCGATGGCGCGGCAGCTTCCTTCCACCGCGCACCACACGCACGCGTCCGGCATCCCGGTCGTTCTGCTCCCGCTTCAGGCGGTCCTTCAGAAGCCGCAGGCGCCGGGACTTGGCGAACCACTCCTGCCGGGAGCGGTAACCACCCGGCGAACCCTTCGAACCCTTCGCGCCGACCGGCAGCGACAACCGGGACGCGATCATGTCGATGCCCGCCTGAAGGTGCTGGATATGGGCGAGCTGACCGCGCCGGGCCAGCGCCCACTGGTCATGCGTGGCCTTGGTGATACTGCCCGCCCAGCGTGAGGAGGAGTCCCCGGTCAACACCCGCTTGCGCCGCGCCCACTGGTCACTGTTGTGATCCAGCCCGGCCGCGCAGCGGGCCTTCAGATCCCGGCAGGCCAGGGAGCCCAGCCGGCCACCGACCAGACGCAGGACCATCGCGTCCTGCCCGCTCAAGCCCTTGAGGCTGGTGCGGACGGCCACACCAGTCGGGCCGGGCACCACGAACGGGGCAGCCACCTCGCGCAAACCACCCATGCCCCACCCCTCACGCCACTCGAAAACTTCCCGTCACCGCAACCAACGAGCATCACCCACAAAGGGTCACGCGTACGACACAAGAACTTCCGTTCCCCGCAAGGCTCGGTATGCGGTCCCCGATACTCACTCACGCACACCAAAATGCCCTCAAGCGCTGTCAACCGACAGCAGCCCCCAACCCCTCGACGCCGGGGGCACCCGCACCGGCCCGCCGCACCCCGAGAGCGGCCGGGCCGGGCGGGCCCGGCAAAAACCCGTTGGCGGACCACGGCGAGTACTGCTACCTTTCCGGAGGCCGTGCGAGAGAACGAGGAGGTGGTACCCGTGAACGCAGTATCGACATGGGTGCTCCCCTCCGGGGTCACGGTCGGGCGATAGGTCGTCCGGGAGCGCCGTTTCAGAGCCCTCCCGAAAGGCACGACCATGCTATTCACTTCCGAACAGCGCCTCGACGACGGCGTCCTCGAGCGCGAATTCACCCTCGGCGAGATCCCCGGAATCCTGTGGACTCCCACATCCGCGTCCGCACCCGCGTCCGCATCCGCACCGGTGCCGCTGATCCTGCTCGGCCACCCTCCCCTCGGGCTGCGCAAGATGTACCCCCGACTGGTGGCCCGGGCCCGGCGCTCCGCGGCGGAGGGCTTCGCCACGGCCACCATCGAGCTCCCCGGAAGCGGCGACCGGCCCCGTTGGCCCGCCGCCGAGCAGGCCCGCGCCGACCTGCGCCGGGCGATGGACGCCGGCGGGCCGGTCAGCGACGAGATCGTCGACGCCCTCGCCCTCCCGCTGGTCGAAAAGGCAGTCCCGGAATGGCAGGCCACCCTGGACGCCCTCCTTTCGCTGCCCGAGATCGGCGGCCCGGTCGGGTACTCGGGGGGAGTGATCTCCATCGGCATCCGGCTGGCGGTAGTCGAACCGCGCATCGTGGCCGCCGGTCTCTTCGCCGGGAGTCTCGTGCCACGCGCCATATTCGAGGAGGCCCAGCAGATCACCATTCCACTGCACGTCCTGCTGCAATGGGACGACGAAGGCAACGACCGGCAGGCGGCCCTGGACCTGTTCGACGCCTTCGGCTCCAAGGAGAAGTCCCTGCACGCCAACATGGGCGGACACACCGGCGTCCCGCAATTCGCGGCAGAGGCCGCGGCCCAGTTCTTCACCCGACATCTGAAGTGAGACCGGGCCGTCGGACCGGCAGCGGACGGTAGCCGCTGCCGGCCGGCATGCCGCCATCGAGGACGGGCCCCGGCCCTCCTCGATGGCGGCGCCCAGCAGCCGCACAACCGCCCCGATCGGACGGCTTGACGGCCGCTTTGGCGATCGCCGCCGTGGTCGTGGCCTCGCTACCGTCCACAGGACACTGGTGCCGTCGCGCGGCGGGGCGCGGTGGTGTCAGCGGGCGGTCGGAACGTAGGTGAGGCCGACGACGCCGTTGGTGAGCCGCTTGACGTCGATCAGGTCGAAGTCCGTGGTGTCGATCCCGTCGTAGAGCCGTTCGCCGCTGCCGGCGATGACGGGGAACAGCCAGAACAGATACTCGTCGACCAGCCCGTGCTCGAGCAGTGTCCGGCTGAACGAGCCGCCGGTGCCGACCTTGAGGATGTCGCCGCCCGGCTGTTCCTTCAGCTTGCGTACGGCGTCGACGACGTCGTCCCCGAGCAGGGTGGCGTTCCACTTCATCTCGGTGAGGGTGCGCGACGCCACATGCTTGGGGATGGTGTTCATCCGGACCGCGTAGTCGCCGAACGCCTCCTCCAAGGTCGGCCACACCTCGGCGTGGTTCTCGTAACTGACCCGCCCGTAGAGCAGCGCGTCGACGGAGAAGAGCAGGTCTTTGGACAGTTGCCCGAACTCGCCGGCCCACCGCGTGGCGAGCCAGTTCTGGGGCGTGCTGATCTGGCCGTCCAGGGTGATTACCGCCTGCTCGATGATCTTCCGCACGGTTACTGCTCCTTGCCGGTCGATGTCGCGTGGTCAACGTGTCGAGAGTGCAGACCGGCCGGAGCGACAGAACTCATCGGTTCGGCGACGCCGCCCGCAATCGTGGTGCCGATCGCCTTGTGGGTGCGATGGGGAGAGGCTGAGGATTGCGCCCCGCCGGCTCACGGCCGACCGGCCCAGCCGCTCACGTCGGGGGACGGATCTGCCGGTGCGCCCTTGAGTTCATGGAAGCCGGGGGCGCCCGCGACCAGCAAGGTGGCGTCCCAGAGCCGGCCGGCCTCCTCGCCCCGGGGGACCCGGGACAGCACTGGCCCGAAGAAGGCGATCCGCGCATCGGCGTCACCACCCGGGTCCGGAGCGGCGACGATCGGTGTGCCGACATGAGGGCCGAGGAGAGCGATGGCCTCGGCGTGGGAAGCGCGCACCGCGCCGTCGTAGTCGCCGCAGGACCCGGCCTCGGCAAGCTCCGGAGGCAGCCCGGCGTCGGCCAGCGCCACCCCGGGGTCGTTCATCCACTGCTTGGCGCCACCGTCACCGCGATCGGTCCAGAGGGCTGTGTAGAACGCACCCAGCCCTTCCTGACCGTACTGCCGCAGGACGGCGGCGCAGATGCGTACGGGCACCCACAGATAGCCCTCGGGGTCCCCTTCGGGATCATCGTCACGACCCTCGTTGAGCACCGCCAGGCTCATGACGCGCCAGCGCACGTCCAAGGGCCGGACCGTGGCCGCCTCCACCACCCACCGCGAGGTCAGCCAGGTGTAGGGGCAGGCGGGGTCGAACCAGAAGTCCACGGTCGCTGTCCTCGCCATGGCGTGCTCCTCACCGCTCGCGTGAGCATGTAGCCGTTCCGGGGTACGGGGTATGTCCGGCACGTCGATCTCGCCAACCGGTGGAGTCGCCCTGCCAGCGCCTGTCAACTTCCGAATACGGTACGGGAGTTGCCAGCGAGGAAGGTGGACGGACGGCGCACTGGCCATCCCTCGCGTCGATCCGCGGCTTGCTCTGGTCAAACTACCCGGCGCTAAAGCGTCGGGCTTGCGCAACGGGCACCACTGGCGATGGTGCTGCGTTCGCGTCCAGCCCCGTCCCGCTGGCGCGGTGGTGGGGCGGGGGCCGTTGACGGGGCCCCGCGTCGCCGCAACTCCCACGCACGGGC
>NZ_JAHLEM010000679.1 GCF_018883605.1 Streptomyces niphimycinicus
TGGATGAGGTACTGCGGCCCTGGCGGGAGAAGTTCCCCCGGGTGCGGGTCGTCGACGAGGTCCGGCTGGAGAGCCCGGCCCGGGCCGTCGTACAGGCCGCGACCGACAGCGATCTGCTCATGGTCGGACGCCGGGAGCACCCGCCCGCGCCGGTTCCCCGCCTGGGTCCCGTGGTGCAGGCGGCGGTGCACCACGCGGACTGTCCGGTCGCCGTGGTCCCCCACGAATGACCGGGACGCGGCATGGGCGGGACGGATGACCATCCGCGGAACATGCCAAGGCAGGTGTGCCGGCCGCCTACCCGGAGGTGCCGGTCTCCGCCGAACTGCTCCCCGAGACGGCCGTCGAGGCCCTGTCGGCCCAGGGCGCGGCCTCCGAGATGTTGGTGCTCGGTTCACACGGGCGCGCCGCCATGGGCGGCTTTCTGCCCCACCAACCGGCCGGCCGTGGGCCCACGCGCCTTCGTCGCCGGTGTCACTCTGGCTCGCCGGCGTCTGGGCGCGGGAGACCGGCCGCCCATGGCAGTCCATGATGTTCCTGGTCTCGGTGCCACCCAGCTCGGTGTCGCGCTGGGCTCCCGCGCCCGCCCGGGCGGCCTCGCCAATCCGTTCCTGCTGCTGGCCGTGGCCACAGCCCGGTACACAGGCGGCTCTTCCCGGGGCCGCCGCCCCGCGCCCGCTCAGCGCCCGGCCCGGCCCCTGGCTGAGTCGGGATGCCGGGGCGTGCGCGCGGACGTATGGACACCGCGCCCGAGGGGACGGTCAAGAGGCGCTGACCGGACGCCGTCCGTCACGGCCCCGCCCCGGTGGCCACGGGAAGACCTGGGGTGCTCCAGACCTCACCCGCCGCGGTGATCCCCAGAGCCTCGTGGCCGTCGAGCGCCTCGACCCAGTTACGGGCCCCGGCTCCCATGGCGAACGCGGCCGTGGCGTAGGCGTCGGTGCTGGTGAGGTGGCGGCCGGTCAGGGTGAGCGAGAGCAGGGCCGTCGCGGGCCGGCCGGTGTGCGGGTCCAGCACATGCGCGCCGCGTTCGGCCGTCCCCGAGGTGGCGACGGCCAGATCGCCTCCGGTGACCACGGCGGCCAGCTCCCCGGGGCGGGCGGGGTGGGCGATGCCGATCCGCCAGGGCGTGCCCGAGGCGGCCTCGCCACGCAACTGGATGTCGCCGCCGCCATTGACGCAGGTATTGCGCGCGCCCGCCGCGTACAGCATCTGCGAGACCCGTTCGACGGCCCAGCCCTTGACCATCCCGGAGGGGTCGAGCCGGCCGCCGGGGGCGTGGCTGAACCAGCCGCCGGTGGTGTGAGCCGCTTCCTCGCACAGCGCGAACACCTCGGCCACCTCCGGCCCGTACCGCTCCGGGACCGGCTCGCCTCGGCCCAGGCGGCTGATCACGCTGCCGGGCCGGTAGGTCGAGAAGACCTCGTCCATATGGTGCAACCAGGCCACGGCCTCCTCCAGCGCCCGGCGGACGGGCCGGGTGACCGGGTCACGGAGATCGAAGGAGAACACCGTGCCCATGGCATGCTCGACGTGACGCAGCGCGCACGCGGGGGCGGACACATCAGACACCGGCATGGTCCAGTGCGCTCTGGAGGGACCGCGTGTACCCCTCGCTGGTGTAGGTGGCGCCGGAGACCGCGTCGATGTGGGCGTTCTGGGCACTCAGCGCCTCCTGGGTCAGGCGCGGCACGGCGTCGGAGGCGATCTGCTGGGAGCGGGGGCGGTCGGACGGTGTCCGGAGCGCCTTGACGGCGGTGATCCTGCCGTGCGAGAGCGTGACGGACACCTGGACCGGTCCGTACGCGGTATGGCTCACGTCGCCGGTGTACGTGCCGGACGTGCCGCCCGAGGACGGCTTCCCGGTCGGTGCGGGGGACGAGGCTCCCGACGGGCCGGTGCCGGGCGACGGGGACGACGACGCGCCCGGCGGCCCGGCGGGTGGCGGCGACTCCGCCACGGCTGCGGCGGGGTCCTGGTGCGGTTTGAGTGACAGCAGCAGGACGATGCCCGCCACGGTCGAGACGGCGGTGACGGCGGCCTTGTGCACGGTGGGTCTCCTTCGGGTACGGCGCGGGTCGGACTCAGAGCGCGAACGACTCGTGGTGGACACGGCGGCGCGGCACCCCCGCGTCATGCAGGGCGCGCAGCGCGGCCTCCGTCATGCCCGGCGGGCCGCACAGGTAGACATCGCGTTCGGCGAGGTCGGGCACCAGGCCGCGCAGTGCCCCGGCGGTCAGCGGGGAGGAGCCGGCGGCCGGCTCGTCGACGACGTAGTGGACGATCGCCCCGCGCGCGGCGGCCACACCGTCCAGTTCGGCGCGGAGTGCCAGGTCCTCGGGGCGCCGGGCCCGGTAGACGAGGACCACCTCGCCGGGCAGCGTCTCGAAGAGGGTCCGCAGCGGGGTGATCCCGACGCCGCCGCCGAGCAGGAGGGTCTTGCGGGTGCGGCGGCGGCGTGCGGTGAAGGCGCCGTACGGGCCTTCGGCGAGCACCCGGGTGCCGGGTTGGAGATGGGCGAGGGCCGCGCTGTGGCCGCCGGACGCCTTGACGGTGATCCGCAGGTACGCGGGGTGCGGGGCGGCCGACAGGGAGTAGGGGTTGGCGGCCCACCACAGGCCGCGGGTCAGGAACCGCCACCGGAAGAACTGGCCGGGTTCGGCGCGCAGCTCCGCCAGCCTGCTGCCCGACAGGTACACCGATACGACGCCCGGAGCCTCGGGCCGGACCTCGGCGACGTACAGCCGGTGGCGCAGCGCCCGGCGGACCGGGACGGCGAACCGGTACCAGGCCAGCAGGGCCGCCGCTCCGATGTAGAGGGTGTACCAGGCCGCCTGGGCGGGGCGGTCGCCGACGAAGTCGGCCCCGTCGGAGAGCTGGTGCCCGAAGGCCAGGAAGACCGCGAGATAGGTCGCGAAGTGCAGAAAGTGCCAGGTCTCGTACGGTACGCGGCGGCGCACGGCACGCGCGGACACGATCGCGGTGAGGAGGAACAGCAGGAAGCCGATCGTGCCCTTGAGCAGGTCCGGGTAGTGGAGGACCAGGGTGGTGGTCTGGCCCACCACGCCGGTGTGCGATTCCAGCGAGTATCCCCAGATGATCAGCAGGACGTGAGCACAGGCCAGCGAGATCGTGTACCGGCCGCCCATGGCATGCCAGCGGGCCAGCCGGTCGGTGCCGATGGCGCGGTCCAGCACCGGTACGCGCGCCATCAGCAGCAGGAGGACCGCGCATGTGTAGCCGGCGAGCAGTCCGGTGATCCGCCCCGCGCCGGTCAGCCAGCCGGCGGCGCCGACGACCGAGGGGGTGTCGCTCCACCACAGCGCCAGGACGGCGGCGGCCCCGCCCCAGATCGTCAGGCGCGCGAGCACCGGGACGGGGCTGGGCGGGCGCGGTGCGGACCGGGACGGGCGGGTCAGGGCCGGGGCCGGTGGCATCGTGCTGGGCATGGCGGTCCTCTCGGTGATGTGCCAGGTCAGCGTCACCGGTGAAGCTCTGAGAACCCTCTGAACCCGGACGGAAGCGCTCGGATTCAGAGGAAACTCAGAGAAAGGGCGGGCCTCGGCACGGCGCACCGCGAGGGATGCTGGATGCATCATGGATACGCACACCACCAGCCGTTTTCTGCACAGGCCCGACGGCGCCCGGGTCCGCGTCCTCGTCGTCGACGACGAGCCCGATCTGACCGAGGTGCTGTCGGGGGCGCTGCGTTACGAGGGCTGGGAGGTCCGCACCGCCGCCGACGGCGCGTCCGCGCTGGACGCCGCGCGGGCGTTCCGCCCGGACGCTGTGGTGCTCGACTGGATGCTGCCGGACACCGACGGGCTCGCGGTGCTGCGCGCGGTGCGGGCCGGGCTGCCGGATGTGTGCGTGCTCTTTCTCACCGCGCGCGACTCGGTGGAGGACCGGATCGCAGGGCTAACCGCGGGCGGCGACGACTACGTGACCAAGCCGTTCAGCCTGGAGGAGGTGCTGGCCCGGCTGCGCGGACTGCTGCGGCGGGCCGGGATGGCGCGGGAGCCGGGCGAGGACCGGCTGGTGGTCGCGGATCTGGTGATGGACGAGCAGGCGCGGGAGGTGACCCGCGGGGGTGTGGCCGTGGAGCTGTCCCGCACCGAGTTCGAACTGCTGCGGTTCCTGATGCGCAACCCCCGGCGGGTGCTGTCCAAGGCACAGATCCTGGACCGGGTGTGGAGCTACGACTTCGGCGGCCAGGCCCATGTGGTCGAGCTGTACATCAGCTATCTGCGCAAGAAGATCGATGCGGGGAGGGCACCGCTGATCCACACCGTGCGCGGGGTCGGCTACGTGCTGAAGGCGGAGGTTTCATGAGGCGCCGGCTGCCCGGGTGGCGGCCCCGTACGCTGCGTGCCCGGCTGACCGCCGGGCTGGTGGTGCTGCTGGCGGTGGCGAGTCTGACGGTGGGGCTGACCACGGTGTTCGCCCTGGAGGGGTTCCTGGTGCGCCGGCTGGACCAGCAGTTGACGGCGGCCGGAGGCCGGTTCCCGGCCAGCCTGGAACACGGCGAGCGGCGCCCGGACGCCGACAACCGGCCCGACACCCGCGGCCAGTCGGACCGCACGTTCGGCGCCCGGCTGCTGCGGGATACGACCACCGACGCGGCGGTGGTGCGCGACCAGACGGACGCCGCCGTACCGCTGACCGGCGCCGACCGGCGGGTCCTGGCGGGGCTGCCGGTGGACGGCGACGGCCACAGCGTGCATCTGTCCGCGCTCGGCGGCTACCGCGTGGTCGCCGTCCACGGGGACGACGGCGATGTCCTGGTCACCGGGCTGCCGCTGCGTCCGGTGGAGGAGACCGTGCACCGGCTGGAGATCGTGGAGGCCGTGGTCTTCGGCAGCGCGTTGCTGGTCACCGGGGTGGCCGGGGCACTGTGGGTACGCCTGTCGCTGCGGCCGCTGCGGCGGGTGACCACGACCGCCGCCAGGGTGGCCGAGCTGCCGCTGGCCAGCGGTGAGGTGGCCATGCCGCCGCCGGTGCCGGACACCGATCCGCACACCGAGGTGGGTCGGATGGGCACCGCCCTCAACCGGATGCTCGGCCATGTCGGGGACGCGCTGGCCCGCCGGCAGGCGAGCGAGGAGCGGCTGCGGCACTTCGCCGCCGACGCCAGCCATGAACTGCGCACCCCGGTGGCTTCCGTCCGCGGCCACGCCGAGCTGGCGCTGCGCCATCCGGGTCCGGTGCCGGACGAGGTGCGGCACGCGCTGGGGCGGATCCAGGCCGAGTCGGAGCGGATGTCCACGCTCGTGGACGATCTGCTGCTGCTCGCCCGGCTCGACGCGGGCCGGCCGCTGGCCCGCCGGCCGGTCGATCTGACCCGGCTGGTGCTGGACGCGACGGGCGACGCACGCGCCGCGGGGCCGGGCCACCGCTGGACGCTGGAGCTGGCCGAGGAGCCGGTGACGGTGCTCGGCGACGAGCACCGTCTCCAGCAGGTGGTGGGCAACCTGCTGGCCAACGCCCGTACCCACACCCCGCCCGGCACCCGG
Source organism: Streptomyces niphimycinicus (assembly GCF_018883605.1). Taxonomy (GTDB): domain Bacteria; phylum Actinomycetota; class Actinomycetes; order Streptomycetales; family Streptomycetaceae; genus Streptomyces; species Streptomyces niphimycinicus. The sequence goes on from NZ_JAHLEM010000679.1 coordinate 5,514, forward strand.
GTCACGGTCAGGCTGGCACCGGTGGACGGGGACTGGGTGGAGCTCAGCGTGGCGGACGACGGGCCGGGGGTTTCCGAGGCGCTCCAGGACGAGGTGTTCGAGCGGTTCGCCCGCGCCGACCCGGGGCGGTCCCGGACCGCCGGCGGCACCGGGCTGGGGCTGGCGATCGTCCGGGCCGTCATCGCGGCGCACGGCGGCACGGTCACGCTTACCAGCGTGCCGGGCGACACCGCGTTCCACACCCGGCTTCCCCTCCGTACCGCGGCGCCCGATCCAGGCTGACCCGACGCCGCGAAGACTTCCTGGGAGCGGCCGTCACCGTGGCGGTCCGGGCCGGTGGCTCATGAGGGCCGCTCGTCCAGGGCGTAGATGTTGATCACGTCCTGGAGGGTGGGATGGTCGGGGTCCTCGGCTGTCGCGAACTGCTCGCGCTGCGAGGGAACATCACTCGCTCGTATGCGAAGAGCGCGGTCTCGATGTCGCCGGGGTGTGCGGCGAGGGCCGCACCGAGGTCGGCGCCGTCCAGCATGGCCAGGTCGGCGCCCTCGCCGTTCGGGGGGATGAGGTGGGCGGCGCGGCTCCGGCGGCTCTCGTGGCGTGCGCCCGCCACCCCGGTCAGGCGCCGATGTACTCCGCGAGATGTTCGCCGGTGAGGGTGGGGCGCTCGGCGACGAGGTCGGCGGGGGTGCCCTCGAAGACGATCCGGCCACCGTCGTGACCGGCGCCGGGGCCGAGGTCGATGATCCAGTCGGCGTGTGCCATGACCGCCTGGTGGTGCTCGATGACGATGACCGACTTGCCGGAGTCGACGAGCCGGTCGAGCAGGCCGAGCAGTTGCTCGACGTCGGCGAGGTGCAGACCGGTGGTCGGCTCGTCGAGGATGTAGACGCCGCCCTTGTCGGCCATGTGGACGGCCAGCTTGAGCCGCTGCCGCTCGCCGCCGGAGAGGGTGGTGAGCGGCTGGCCGAGGGTGAGGTAGCCGAGTCCGACGTCCGACATCCGCTGGAGGATCCTGTGGGCCGCCGGTGTGCGCGCCTCACCGCTGCCGAAGAACTCCTCGGCCTCGGCCACCGACATCGCGAGCACCTCGCTGATGTCACGGCCGCCGAGGTGGTACTCCAGCACCGAAGCCTCGAACCGCTTGCCCTCGCACTCCTCGCAGGTGGTGGCGGCGCTCTGCATGATCGCCAGGTCGGTGTAGATGACACCGGCGCCGTTGCAGGTGGGGCAGGCGCCCTCGGAGTTGGCGCTGAACATCGCCGGCTTGACGCCGTTGACCTTCGCGAACGCCTTGCGGATCGGGTCGAGCAGCCCGGTGTACGTCGCCGGGTTGCTCCGGCGCGAGCCGCGGATCGGGGTCTGGTCCACCGAGACCACACCCTCCGGGGCCGGGATGGAACCGTGGAGGAGTGAGCTCTTGCCGGAGCCGGCGACGCCGGTGACGACGCAGAGCACGCCGAGCGGGATGTCGACGTCGACGTTCCGCAGGTTGTTCGCCGTCGCGCCGCGGATCTCCAGGGTGCCGGTGGCCTTGCGGACCGTCTCCTTGAGCCCGGCCCGGTCGTCGAGATGGCGGCCGGTGACGGTCTCGCTCGCCCGCAGCCCCTCGACGGTGCCCTCGAAGCAGACGGTGCCGCCCGCCGTACCGGCGCCGGGGCCGAGGTCCACGACATGGTCGGCGATGGCGATGGTCTCCGGCTTGTGCTCCACCACCAGCACCGTGTTGCCCTTGTCCCGCAGCCGCAGCAGCAGGTCGTTCATCCGCTGGATGTCATGCGGGTGCAGGCCGATGGTGGGCTCGTCGAAGACGTAGGTGACATCGGTGAGCGAGGAGCCGAGGTGGCGGATCATCTTGATGCGCTGCGCCTCGCCGCCGGAGAGCGTGCCCGAGGCCCGGTCGAGCGAGAGGTAGCCGAGGCCGATCTCCACGAACGAGTCGAGGGTGTGTCGCACCTTGGCGAGCAGCGGCGCCACCGACGGCTCGTCCAGTCCGCGGACCCATTCGGCCAGATCGCGGATCTCCATCGCACATGCCTCGGCGATGTTGATCTTGCCGATCCGGCAGGAACGGGCCAGCTCGCTGAGCCGGCTGCCGCCGCATTCGGAACACTCGGCGAAGGTGACCGCCCGGTCCACGAACGCCCGGATATGCGGCTGCATCGACTCGCGGTCCTTGGCGAGGAACGACTTCTGGATCTTCGGAATCAGCCCCTCGTAGGTGAGGTTGACCCCGTTGATCTTCACCTTGGTGGGCTCGCGGTAGAGGAAGTCGTGCCGCTCCTTCTTGGTGTACTCCCGGATCGGCTTGTCCTTGTCGAAGAAGCCCGACTCGGTGATGACCCGCACGACCCAGCCGCCACCGGTATAGGTGGGGATGGTGAACGGGTCCTCGGCGAGCGACTTGGAGTCGTCGTAGAGCTGGCTGAGGTCGATGTCGGAGACCGAGCCCCGGCCCTCGCAGTGGGTGCACATGCCGCCGGTGCGGCTGAAGCTCACCGTCTCGGTCCTGGTCTTCTCGGCACCGCGGTCGACCGTGAACCCGCCCCTCGCCGAGACCGAGGCCACATTGAAGGAGAACGCGCCGGGCGGGCCGATATGCGGCTCGCCGAGCCGGCTGAAGAGGATGCGGAGCATCGCGTTGGCGTCGGTGGCGGTGCCGACGGTGGAGCGGGGGTCGGATCCCATCCGCTGCTGGTCGACGATGATCGCGCTGGTCAGCCCGTCGAGTACATCCACCTCGGGCCGCGCCAGGGTCGGCATGAAGCCCTGCACGAAGGTGCTGTAGGTCTCGTTGATCAGCCGCTGCGACTCCGCGGCGATCGTGGTGAAAACCAGTGAGCTCTTGCCCGAGCCGGAGACGCCGGTGAACACCGTCAGCCGGCGCTTCGGGATCTCGATGCTGACGTCCTTGAGGTTGTTCTCGCGCGCGCCGTGCACCCGGATCAGATCATGGCTGTCGGCGGCGTGAGGCACAGGCGACCGCTGGTCCGTGTCCGTGGCCATGCTCATCGTGTCTCCATCTGTTCGGGCGGGGCCGCCTTCGCGATCTCCAGCGGTGTCGCCTGGCTCGATCCGACCAGGTTCGAACAATACGTCCGGTTCCCAGGTCGTGGCTGCCGGGGCCGCCGCCATGACGCTAGCCGCACCCGCGTGACCGGGGCTTCTCCATTCCTGACCGGTCCGGCCGGCGGTTTCTCCCGGCCGGTCGGACCTCAGGTCCTCATCCCCGGCCCCCGGCGCTGTGGGAAACTGAACCGGTGAAACGGCAGGATCTCGATGACCTCGTCCGGTTGCGGCGGGCCCGTGACCGGATGGACCGCGACTACGCCGAGCCGCTCGACGTCCCGGCGCTGGCGCATGGCGCCCTGATGTCGCCGGGCCACTTCTCCCGCAGCTTCCGCGCCGCCTTCGGCGAGACGCCGTACAGCTACCTGATGACCCGGCGCATCGAGCGGGCCAAGGCGCTGCTGCGGCGTGGCGACCTCACGGTGACCGAGGTCTGCGTCGCGGTCGGCTGTACCTCGCTCGGTTCGTTCAGCTCGCGCTTCACACAACTGGTCGGCGAGAGCCCGAGCAGCTATCGGGCCCGGAGCCACGACCACGGCGCCGCCATCCCGGCCTGCATTGCCAAGATCCACACGCGGCCGGTCAGGAACGGAGAAGCGAGCCCCGCCGCCCGGCCGTAGCGTGAGCCCCATGGACATCACACTCTCCAGTTGCTTCATCGCCGTCGACGACCACGACAAGGCGCTCACCTTCTACCGCGATGCCCTCGGCCTCGAGGTCCGCAACGACGTCGGGTTCGAGGGAATGCGCTGGGTGACCGTAGGGGCGCCCTCGCAGCCGGACGTCAACATCGTCCTGGAACCGCCGCTCGCCGACCCCAACGCCTCGCCCGAGGACAGACAGGTCATGGCGGAGCTGATGGCCAAGGGCCTGCTGCGCGGTGTCATCTTCGGGACGGACGACTGCGACGCCACCTTCGAGCGCGTCAGCGCCGCGGGCGGCGAGGTGCTACAGGAGCCCATGGACCAGCCTTACGGCGTCCGCGACTGCGCGTTCCGCGACCCCTCCGGCAATATGCTGCGCTTCACCCAGCCCCTGAAGAAGTGAGCCCTTCAGGGGGTCCCGCCCAGGGGTCCGGCGCCGCCTGCGGGGTGTCCGGCCGACCACGCGGCGGAGCCGCATAGGAAGCAGCCCGCCGCAGGCGTCACGATCCGCCGGACACCTCCTAGGCTGGCCGTCGGGAGGTGGTGGCCATGGCGGCGGCCATACGGCAGGGCGGATCGGACGCCGACCCGGGGCTCTACGGCCCCAGGTCGGTCACCTGGCAGATGCACGGCGACCCGGTGATGTGGATCGCCGGGGTGCGTGCCCTGTACCTCCAGGCCCTGCATCCGCTCGCGGTGCGCGGCGTCACCCAGAACTCCGACTTCCGCAAGGACGCCTGGGGAAGGCTGCTGCGCACCGCGCGGTTCGTCGCCACCATCACCTACGGCACCACCGAGGCCGCCGAGCGGGCGGGCGCCAAGGTGCGGGGCATTCACCGCAGGCTCTCCCTCACCGACCCCGGCACCGGCGTCCGGTACGGCGTCGACGAGCCCGAGCTGCTGCTGTGGGTGCACTGCGCCGAGATCGACTCGTACCTCCATGTGATGCGGCGCTCCGGCTATCCGCTCACCGACGCCCAGGCGGACGCCTATGTCGCCGAGAACGTGGTGTCCGCCCGGCTGGTCGGCCTCGACCCCGCCGGCGTACCGGCCGATACGGCGGCGCTCACCGCGTACTTCACCAAGGTGCGCCCCCAACTCGCCAACACCCCCGAGGCCCGCGAGGTGGACGCCTTTCTGCGGCGGCCCCCGGTCCATGCCCTGCTCGTCCCGGCGCGAGAGGCGATCTGGGGGCGCTTCGCGGCGCTCGCCTACGGGGCCCTGCCCCCGTACGCCCACGAACTGTACGGGCGCCCCGCACCCCCGCCCCCCGTGGTCACCCGCCGATTGCGGGCGATGGGCACGGCGCTGCGCTGCATCCCGCCCACCGCCCGCTGGCAACTGCCGCCGAAGCACATCATGCGGGCGGTCGAGCGGCTCGGGCCGGGCAGCCGCCCCTCGCCCTACAAACTGCGAAGAAACGCGGCCATACTGGACAGCGGGGATGCGACGGGGGCTCGGCCGTACGCGGCCGGTCTCCACGGGGGCGGCGGAAGCTGACTTCCGCCAAGGCAGGGGGAGCATGGCGGACATCGGACTGATCCAGGGCCGGTACCGGCTGCTGGACCGGATCGGGCGCGGGGGAATGGGCGAGGTGTGGCGGGCGCGCGATGAGTCGCTCGGCCGGCGCGTCGCCGTCAAATGCCTCAAACCGCTGGGGTCGCGGCACGACCCCTCGTTCACCGGTGTGGTGCGGGAGCGCTTCCGCCGGGAGGCGCGGGTGGCCGCCGCGCTTCAGCATCGCGGGGTCACGGTGGTGCATGACTTCGGCGAGTACGAGGGCGCGCTGTACCTGGTCATGGAGCTGCTGGAGGGCCGTAACCTCAGCGAGCTGCTGAAGGACAACGAGCGCCGCCCGCTGCCGGTCCCCGAGGTGCTGGACATCGCGGAGCAGGTCGCCGCGGCCCTCGCCTACACCCATGACCAGGGCGTGGTGCACCGCGATCTGAAGCCGGCCAACATCATGCGGCTCACCGACGGCACCGTGAAGCTCTGCGACTTCGGCATCGCCCGCCTCGGCCATGACGTCGGCTTCACCTCCCGGCTCACCGGCACCGGCGTCGCCATGGGCACCCCGCACTACATGTCGCCCGAGCAGATCGCGGGCGGCCCGGTCGACCATCGCAGCGATCTGTACTCCCTGGGCTGTGTGCTCTATGAACTGGCCACGGGGGCGCCGCCGTTCGCCCTCGACGACGCCTGGGCGGTCCTCGTCGGCCACCGCCACACGCCGCCCGCCCCGCCGCGCGGCCACCGGCCCGAACTCCCCGAGCGGTTCGAGCGGGCCGTCCTCGATCTGCTGGCCAAGACCCCGGAGGGCCGTCCACACGACGCCGCCGAGCTCGCGCGGCGGATCGCCCCGGCCCGCGCGTCCC
>NZ_JAHLEM010000068.1 GCF_018883605.1 Streptomyces niphimycinicus
GTGAACCGGGCGGCTGCCGGGGCGGGCAGCCGGGCGGCCCTGCCGCGCTCGGTGGAGTCCAGCAGCCCGGCGCAGTGCCGGGCCGCCGCGGGCGTCACCAGGGCCTGGTGCACCTCCACTTGGCGCACCGTTTGGTGCACCGTCCCCTCGTGCACCGCGTCCTCGTCCACGGTGGCCCGGTGCCCTTGGAGTGTCACGGCAGCGCGCTCTCGTCGAGCCGGTCCAGGATCTCCTGCACGGTCTCCTCGGCCTTCTGGCCCGAGGTGTCCAGCCACAGGCCGAGCCGCGCCGTGTCGCGGCGGAAGACCCGGTCCAGCTCCCGCGCCCCCCAGCCGTCCCCGTCGTACGCCTGGTCGGCGCGGCTCGCGTCCCGGCTCAGCACCGCATCGCAGTCCGGGGCGAGCGCGATGACGTGGCGCGGCCCGGTGTCCCCGAGCAGGCCGACGAACCGCTCCAGGTGCTCGCCCAGCAGGTTGTCCTCGGCGACCACGGTGAAGCCCTCGGCGGCGTATGAGCGGGTCAGCTGCGCCAGGTGGCGCAGCCGCAGCCCGTACTGGTGCAGGGCCTGCCGCGAGGGGGCGGGCGTCATCTCGGCGCGGCCGGTGACCACCATGCGCCGCAGCACATCGCCCTCGACCAGCACGGCGGGGTCGAAGCGGCGCGCCAGCAGTGCCCCCACCGTCGACTTGCCGCTGCCGGGGATGCCGGTGACGACAAGTATCCGGGGCCGGGCCGGGGGGCGGGCGTTCATGAAGCGGTGCCCGCTGTGGCGGCCGGTTCCCGGGCGGCCGGGCGGGAATTGTGGTGGACCTGCCACTCGAGTGGGGGCTCGCGCAGCGCCATGAACTCCACCAGCAGGCGGTTGCCGATCGGTTCGACCTTCTGGAAGGCGCGCTTGACGGCCTTCGTGGCGGTTGGGCCGAGCGCGTCCGGCAGGTACTGCTTGATCTGCTCGAACAGCAGCCACTGACGGCCCTTGCGGTTCTTGGTGACCCGCTCCACATAGCCGGGTTTGATGCCGTACTTGGTGGCGAAGTGCTTCAGTGTCTCGGCCGTCCAGGCGTCGCTCCAGCGGAGCATGAAGTACGGCAGGTCGGTGAGCGCGAAGGGCGGCGGCATCCGGTAGGTGATGACCGACGAGGGCTCGAACCACACCGTGCCGCCCGCGTCCAGCACGCGCTGGCTGAAGTCCAGGTGCTCCCGGGTGGTCAGCAGGCCCTCGTCCATGCCGCCGACTTGGTCGAACACCGAGCGGCGCACCAGGGCGCAGTGGAACTCGATGATGTCGCACCGCTGGCGGTGCAGCTCGTCGGCCGGTACCTCGGAGACGGGCTTCATGAAGTGGCGCTGGGTCTGGGTGAATTCACGGGTGCCCCAGGTGCCGGAGAACTCCATGTCGCCGCCCGCCATGTGGACGGTCTGTTCCTCCAGCGGGCCGTGCAGGTAGAGCGGGCCGACCATGGCGGCCTGCTCCTTGTCGGCACAGTCGATGAGCGGCTCCAGCCAGCCGGGGGTGTACTCCACGTCGTTGTCGAGGAAGACGACGTACTCGCCCTCGGCGTAGCGCAGTCCGATGTTGCGGGCGCAGTTGGGCGAGACGTATTTGTTGACGCGCACGGAGGTGAACCCGTGGATGTCGCTCAGCCGCTGCAGCCGCTCCCAGCGGTCGCTGGGGGAGTTGACGTCGACGTACACGACCCGGCAGGGGACATCGGTGTGGGCGTAGAAGCTCTCGAGGGACTCCTCTGCGTACGAGAAGCGCTCGCGGCTGGTGATGATCGCGGTGACGCGAGGTGGGCTGTCCATGTCCTCTCCCATTCGGGTGCGGGGATGCGGCGACGTGGTGTGCGGCGCCGGGCGGAGTCAGGCAGGTCGTGCGGTGACCAGGGCGTAGTAGCCGTAGACGGGGACGGTGGTGCAGTCGGTGAAGCCCGCCGCCGTGAGCAGGCGCGTGAGTTCGGGCAGGGTGCGCAGGCGGCCGCCGGTCATCACCGCGAGGGCCAGCGAGTAGCCCGTGACGGTGGGGGAGCGGCGGGCCGCGTCGTCGGGCAGCACCTGGTGGACCAGCAGTCGGCCGTCGGCGGCCAGACTGGTGCGGGCGCGCTCCAGCAGGGCGCGGCAGCGCTCGTCGTCCCAGTCGCTGAGGACGTCCGCGAGCAGTACCCGGTCCTGGCCGTCGGGCCAGGGGCCGGTGAACATGTCGCCGGTGCGCAGCACGATCCGGTCGGCGAGGTCGGCGTCGGCCAGCAGCCGGTTCGCCTCCCTCTCGACCACGGGCAGGTCCATGACGATGGCTTTGAGGTGCGGGTTGCGGCGGGCCAGCGCCATGGCGAAGGTGCCGACGCCGCCCGCGACCTCCAGCAGCGAGGCGCAGTCGGCCAGGTCCAGCCGGGCGGCGAGGACGGCGGCCGGTGCGGCGGAGTGGGCGTGCATGGCCCGGGCGAACTGCACGCCGTGGCGCGGAGAGTGCTCGTGGGTCTCCCAGATGCCCTTGCCGCGGTAGCCGTGCGGGGAGCCGGTGGTGACCACGTGCCGTACGGCGGCGCAGCGCTCGTCCCAGCCGAGCCCGAGCATCGGCCCCCAGTAGCGGGCGCTGCCCGGCAGCAGGAAGGCGTGCGCGGAAGGCGTGAGGTGGTAGCGGCTGTCGTGCACGGCGAGATGGCCGATGGCCGCGAGGAACTCCAGCAGCACCGAGGTGCCGTGGGGGTCAAGACCGCGCGCCCGCGCCAGCTCCTCGCCGTTCGCCGGTGCCTCGGCCAGCGCGGGGAAGAGCCCGAGCCGGTCGGCGGCGACGACCGCGGGCAGCCGGTACTGGGACATGAAGGTGTTCATCAGCAGCCGGTCGTCGGGGGCCATCGCGTCCGCATCGGTCCCCGGGGGCACGGTCACCTGGCCTCCGCCGCGGCCTCGGATATACGGCCGGCGAGGACGTCGATGAGTTCGCTCACCGTCTGGTAGCGCAACGGGTCGATGTCGTCGTTCTCGAAAGTCAGATCGTGCTTCTGCTCGAAATAGGTAAACACATAGGCGAGGGTGATGGAATCGAGTCCGAGCTCATCCATCAGGTCTTGTTCGGTGAGGTTGACCACAATGTCATCGGGTGTTCCGCACTGCTCCACAAGGACTTTTCGAACCTCGTCGAAGATGACGGTCCGATCCGCTGTTGAACTGCTGTTTCCACTGTTCAGGGTCATGATGACTCCTCTGCTCGCAGCATGGATCGCATAAAATCCAGGCCATACGTTAAATCGATAACCGGCGGTTGTCAAACCTTTGTGCAATTAATTCAGAGCGTGCTTTTCCATTCCTGCGGTCCAATTTTTCCGCAGGGTGTCATCGGTGTTTTCGGTTGCTCAGTCGAAGGACAGATCGGGCAGTGGGCGGCCCTCTCCGAAGCACCACTGGGCCTCGCCGCGCAGCCTCTGTACGAGCCGCAGGCCGTCGCCCGTCACCCGGAGCCGCTCGACTCCGGCGTACCGGCACATCGCCGCCAGCAGTTCCTCGCAGGCGTCCGCCAGCACGGCGATCTCCTCATGGGCCATCGCGTAGACACCCTCCGAGCGGAACCGGTGCAGCCCGAGCAGCAGCAGGCCGACCTTCTGTGCCCGGGCCGCCGCCGCCAGCGATGCCCGAGACACCTCCGCCACACGCGGGTCGTCCGACTCGGCCAGGGCGTGGCCCAGCAGGAACAGCTGCGGCTGTACGTCCCCGAGCACCCACACGTCCATGCCCTTGGCCAGCAGCAGCGGAAGCCGCGCCCCCGACCACACCTCGCCGTGGAAGGCCCGCAGCTCGGCGATGTCCTCGGCGAGCGGCACCAGGGAGGGCCGCACCAGCGCGGTGGCAGGCTCCCCGGGCCGCCGGCCGCCCGGCGGGTCGATTCGCTCCAGGACCGCGTAGCGGGTACAGGAGCTCCGCAGTGCGTCGTCGACCGGCAGGATCCTGCGATGGCCCCCATCGGCGGGGGCGTCGGTGTCCAGCAGGTGCAGGCCCTCGGCGTCCAGCCGGTGGGCCAGCACCATGTGGTGGTGGTAGTGCTCCTTGCCCTCGTGGTCGTCGCCCGGCCAGTGGTGCCCGTCGGGCATCAGCACCACGGGTGTGCCCGACGTGACGAGTTCGGCGACGCGCGGCCACTGGGAGCGGCCCTCGCCGATGTCCGACAGGTACCAGCGGGCGGTGCAGGCGGGGAACTCGCTCATCGGCCCGTACCACTCGCCGCGCCGCACCAGGTCCAGCGGTGCGGCCAGGCCGCGCGCCACATCGGCCGCGCCGTACCCCTGGTGCAGCAGCACCGCCTCGACCGAGCGCAGGAAGCAGCCCAGACCGTCGAGGCCGATGTTCTTCCAGCCCAGGGCGGTGGCGGGGTCGAAGACGTAGGGCCGATCGTCCTCGGCGGTCGCGTGGCTCACGTCGTCCTCCTGGTGTTGCGCAGCGCGGTGGCCATGATCGTCAGGGTCGGGTTGTGCGCCCCGGAGGTGGGGAAGAGGCCGCCGTCGGCGACGAAGACGTTGTCCAGGGAGTGCATCCGGCCCACCCCGTCCGTGACGCCCGCCCCGGGGTCGGCGCTCATCCGCATCCCGCCGAGGGTGTGGAAGTTGCCCGGCACGGTGCCTGGTTCACCGGGGAAGGCCCGCGAGCGGGTCTCCGGGACCGCCGCCACCTCGTCCGCGCCGGCCGCGCGCAGCAGCGCGGCCAGTCGGGGCAGGTAGAAGCGCTGCGCCGTGGTCTCGTGGCGGTGCGGTGCCCAGGTGATGTGGGGTACGGGCACCCCCAGCCAGTCGCGGGTGCCGGACTCCAGATCGATCCGGTTCTCCCGCTGGGAGACGTCCTCACCGTGCATCTGTACGCCCAACAGGCGGTCCCGCAGCGGGCTTTCACGCATCAGCCGCTGGAAGGCCGGGCCGTAGGGTGCGCCCGCGAGCTTCGGCAGTAGCCGCCGGTAGATCCGGCCCTCCTCCACGGGCCCCGGCTGTCCTCCGCCCAACTCCACCACGCCGCCGCGGAGATACGGCAGCCCCGCCTCTCGGGCAGCCTCCCGGGCACCGGGGTGGTCGGGGTCGGCGAAGTCGTCCAGGGCGTGCGTGATGTTGCGCCCGCGCGCATTGCGCACCCGCTCGCTCAGGAACAGCCCGTAGGCGACGGAGTACCAGTGGAACATCAGATGGCGCCCCAGCAGCCCCGAGGGGTCCGGCAGCTCGGACAGCAGGGCCAGTCGGCAGCTCTCCACCGCCGAACCCGCGAGCACCACCCGGTCGGCGGGCAGCTCGACGCGGTGCCCACCGGCATCCGCGTACACCACACCGCTCGCCCGGCGCCCCGAATGCCGTACCGAGACGGCCGTGGCCAGCGGCAGCACCTCGGCCCCGGCGAGCACCGCCCGGCGCAGCGCGGGCAGCGCGCTGCCGCGCGACTGGTTCGGGCAGCCGTATCCGCAGCACGCACCGCAGTCGGTGCAGGCCGGACGGGAGTCGTACGGGCGGGAGTTGGCGGCCATCGGCATCGGGTACGGGCGCAGCCCGAGCTCCCGAGCGGCCCGCGCGGCCCGTACCGATGACTCCTGGTCGGGCCCCGGCGGCATGGGGAAGTCCCCGTCGCGCGGAGCGTGTCGCAGCGTCGGTACGGCGGGCAGCGCGGCCCGGTCGCCCTGCACGCCCAGCAGCGCTTCCATCTCTGTGTAGTACGGGGCGAGCTCGGCGTAGTCGAACGGCCAGTCCACGACGGAGCAGTCCGGCAGCGGTCCCAGCATCGAGCGCTTGGCGAAGTCCAGGTCCCACAGCCGGGGCGTCTTGGCGTCCCAGTGCACGGAGCCTCCCCCGACGGCCGCGGGCAGGGCGTTGACGAAACCGGTGTGCGGCGGCCCGGGGAAACCGCGGTCGTGGAACACCCGGGGCTCGGCCAGCGGATCGGGGTACTCGAAGCCGCGCACCGGGCCCTTGATCTCGTCCGGGGAGAACACGTGGCGCGGCGCCGGGTCCCGCAGGTCCTCGAAGTGGTTGGGACCGCGCTCCAGCACGGTGACGTCCCAGCCGGCCTCGGCCAGCACCATCGCGGCTACCGAACCGCCGGGGCCGCTGCCCACGACCACCGCGCGCTCAGTCATCGGAGCACCCCGACGAGGCGACCGCACGGGCCGCTTCCAGGAAGTGCTGGGCCAGGGTGGCGAGGGGGTCGGGGCCCTCACCGGCGTACGGCCGGACGGGATCCGGGCGGCCCTCCCGGGGGCCGGGAAGCCCCAGGACCGTGCGGCCCACCACGGTCGGCCGGCCCCGGTAGACCGGGTCGCCGTAGGTCCCCTCGATCGCGTGGTCGAAGAGCAGGTCCCGGAAGGCCGTTGCCTCGGCGTCGCACAGTGCCCGGTGGCGGACCTCCTGCGGGGCGCAGGTGAAGTCACCGTCCGCGAGCCGGTCCAGGGCCAGGACGCCCGTCCGGTACGCCTGTTGGAGACCGTCGACGCGGCGGCGCCAGCCCATCTGCTGAGCGGGTGAGAGCGGCAGGAAGGACCCGTCGGGGCGCCCCGACGCGTAGACCAGGGGCGGATCGGTCTCGAACGCGCCGAGCAGGCGGTCGACGTACCGCACGACATCCGCCTCACGGGCTCCGGGTGCGGTCTCGCCCGGAGCGTCGGCGGGTCCGGGGACGAGCATCGCCGTCGCCTCACGGACCACGTCCGCCTCGTGCGGAGTCAGGAAGAGCCACCCCAACTCTTCTCCCCTAGAGGAGATTTGATCATAATTAAGGTGTTCGTTCATATTTGTCCTTCGGTCAAGGAGGCCCGCATGAGTCAGTCCGAAGACGTCACCGCAGGAAGCACTCGGGACGCGTTCGCCCTCACCCGTCGGCTGCTCGCCACGAAGGTCCCCCGATTCACCGCGGAGCACGGAGTGGAGGTGCACAGCCTGGTCTCCTCCGACCACGTGCCCCTCTACCTCTTCGCCGCCAAGTCGCTGGCCCGCCACTGGCCCGAGGTGACGCCGGTGGTGCACGACGACGGGACGCTCACCGCGCGCGACACCGACCGGCTGCGCCGCCAGGTGCCCGAGGTCCGGGTCATCGGCCGCGCCGAGGCGGACCGGCGCGTGGCCGAGAAGCTCGCGGACCACCCCACGCTCGCCGCCGTCCGCCGCAACAACGTCCGCATCCTCCAGCTCGTCGACTACTTCCTGCTGAGCGAGGCGCCGTTGGTGGTCAGCATGGACAGCGACGTGGTATTCCTGTCGCGTCCACAGGCGCTCGTCGAGTGGGCGGCCGCCGAGCCGGGCGAGCGTCCCGCCTTCTTGTACTCGCCCGAGTTCGGCTGGGAGCCCCAGGGCGTGCACTGGATAGTGGACCACCTGCCCGGCACCCCGTACGTGCCGTACATGTGCTGCGGGTTCGCCGCCGTCGACACCGCCGCCTTCTTCGACGCGGATTTCCTGGAGCGCACCCTGAAGGCGCTGCCCCAGGAGATCAGCTTCGCCCCGCGCTACGTCACGCAGATGTCGTACTCGCTGCTCGGCGGACGCCTCGGCGACGGGAGCGCCCGCGACCTGGGCGAGCCCTACCGGTCCGGTCGCCTGGATTGGCTGCCCGCCATCGAAGACCGGGTGATCTGCCACTACTTCGCCTCCCACGAACGTTCCACCACCTTCGACAACCTGACAGAGGAGGGCCCGCTGCTCGCCCGCGCCATCGGCGGGGCCCCGGCGGCCTGACCCGGGCGATCCGATGACGGGGTCGCGGCCGACGTACCGGCCGGGGCCCCGCCAGGGCTGGGGGAGTCAGACCGGCATCGTGCGGCCGCCCGCGTCCGCCGACGCGTAGGCCGCCTCCACGATCCGCGCGGTGTCCTCAATCTCCAGGGCGGGTCCTTCCCACAGCCGGGGCGCGGCCAGCACCCGCCGGAAGTCCTCGTACATCGGCGCGAACCACTCCAGGTGCGTCTGGTCCTTGCTCGGCGAGACGAGGGAGCGCCGCCACTGGCCCGCCGCTGTGCGGCCTGTGACCTCCCCGTCGTCGATGCTCAGCACACCGGCCGAGCCGGAGACGGCGTAGTGGTTGGAGCGTTCGCCGCTGGTCCAGCTCAGTTCGATGTCGCACTGCCCGTCGCCGAAGTACAGGCGCAGCCGGGCCGCTTCGTCCACCGCCGCCGGGTCCCCTTCGGGCCGCTCCACGGTGCAGGACAGCTTCACGGGCGCCCGGCCGAAGAGCCGCAGCGCCATGTAGATGCAGTGCGTGCCGTGGTCCAGCAGAATACCGCCGCCCGCCAGTTTGGCGGAGCGGCGCCAGTCGGGTGCGAAGCCCGGCACCCCGCGGGCGTGCCGGTCGCGCAGAATGCGGAAGGTCGCCGACTCCAGCCGACCGACGCCGCCCGTCCCCTCTTCGCCCGTTGCCTGTTGGGAGGGACCGCCGCCCACCGCTTCCCGTAGCGTCCGCATCAAGGGCGACGTCCCGTAGTTGTGCGAAGGGAACAGCAGCCGCCCCCGCTCGCGGGCGAGCGCGATCAGCTCCCGGGCGTCCGCGCCGCGCACCGCGACCGGCTTCTCGCAGATGACGTGCCGGCCCGCGGCGAGCGCGGCCCGGGTCAGCGGATCGTGGAGCGCGGGCGGCGTGCACACGTCCACCACGTCCACGGGGGTGTCCGTGCCGGCCGCCAGTTCCTCGTACGAGGCGAAGACCCGCCCCCGTGGCAGCAGCCGCGCTGCCTGCTCGCGCCGCTCGGGCGACGGGTCGATGACCGCCGCCACCTCGACGCCAGGCACCGCCGCGTAGCCGCTCAGCCGGGCGCCGCCCGCCGTGCCGAACCCGACGACGGCCACCGAGACCGTCGCCTCCCGGCTGATCGGTGCCCGCGCACCGTATGTCTCGCTCATGCGGGCCCTCCCCACTCCGCGACCGGCGGGCAGGGGCCCCCGGCCTCGGTCAGCTCCCGGTGGACGGCGTGCGACGCGGCGACCAGGTGGCCGTCGCGCGGCGTGAAGACCTCGCCGCCCCATCCGGTGACCGTCCCGCCCGCCTCGCTGACCAGCAGCGCGCCGGGCACGGTGTCCCACACTCCGATGCCGAACTCCAGATAGCCGTCGTACGCTCCCGACGCGACCCGGCACAGTCCGGTGGACGCGCTGCCCGGCTCCCGTATCTCGAAGCCTCCGCGCAGCAACCGGTCGGCCACCGAACGCTGTTGCTCGCGCACCACGCCCTCGGTGCCGAAGCCGGTGCCCGCGAGCGGGCGGCCCGGCGGCCGTTCAGGGATGTGCAGTCGTGCCTCGTCGCGGAAGGCGCCCGCTCCGGCGGCGGCCCGGAACACCGTGCCGTACTCGGGCAGCAGGATCAGCGACAGCTCCGTGCGGCCCGCGACGACGAGGGCCAGCGCGACCGCGTAGTCGGGCAGCCCCCGCAGATAGTTGGTGGTGCCGTCGAGGGGGTCGACGATCCAGGTCGGCCGCCCGTCGTCGGGCCAGTCGGGGCTGGTCTCCTCCGACACGACCGCGAAGTCGGGGGTCTCGGCGCGCAGCACGGCCAGCGCGCCGTGCTCCGCGGCCAGGTCGGCGTCGCTGACCAGCGCGTCGCCCTCCTTGGTGCGCACCGAGTGCGGGGCGCCCCTGCGGCGCAGCAGTTCGTCCCCGGCGGCCGTCGCGGCCCTGAGGGCCGTCGCGGTGAGGCGGGCGGAGTCGAGCACAGCGGTCATCCCTCACCCCTGGTGCGGATCAGGGTCTCGCGGATGATGCCGACGGCGGTGTCGGCCTGCTCGCGGCCGATCGTCAGCGGCGGATAGAGCCGCAGGGCGTTGCCGCCGAGCATCACCAGCACGCCTGCCTCCATCAGTTCGAGGTAGACGCGCTGCACCACGCTCTTGGGCGCGGGCCTGCGGCTCTTCTTGTCCGCCACCAGCTCGATGCCGAGCGCGAGCCCCGACCCGCGCACGTCGCCGACGAGTGGGGCCAGCTCCACCAGGTCGCTGAGCTGGTCGAGCATCTCCCGGCCGCGTTCGGCGGCGTTCTCGACGAGCTTGTCGTCGCCGATGATGCCCGTGGTGGTGGCCACCGCGCGGCACGCCATGGGGAACGCACCGAAGCTGGAGGAACTGGCGCTGGGGTCGGAGAAGGGCGCCGCGGCCATGGTCTCCCCGGCGGCGATGACCCCGGTGACCGGGTAGCCGCCGCCCATGCCCTTGCCGACGGTCAGCACATCGGGGCGCACGTCCTCGTGCTGGTGGGCGAAGGCGGCGCCGGTGCGGCCGAAACCGGTCATCATCTCGTCGGAGATCAGCAGCGCGTCGAACTCCCGGGCCACCTCGCCCAGTGCCGTCAGATAGCCGGGCGGCGGCACCACGTTGCCGGACCTGCCCTGTACCGGCTCGACCACGATCGCGGCGAGCGCCCCGGTGGAGTTCTCCTTGATCACGTCGCGGGCGTGCTCCACGCATGTGAAGCCGCAGTCGGGCGCGGTGAGCTTGAAGGGGCAGTGGTAGCAGTTGGCGTACGGCGCGGAGAAGTAGCCGGGCGGTAACGGTCCCAGACCCGAGCGGGCACCGGCGGTCAGTGCCAGGCTCCCCATGGTCTTGCCGTGGAAACCGCCCCAGAAGGAGAGGAACTCGTGCTTGCCGGTGACCGACTTGGCCAGCCGGAGCGCCGCCTCCACCGCCTCCGTACCCCCGCTGTACAGCTGGATGGTGTCCAGCTCGTCGGGGAGGAAGTCGCGCAGCACCCGCACCATGTCGAGCCGGGCGGGGGTGGCGAAGGCGCCCGCCGTGGCCCGCGTCAGCTCCTCGGCGAGGGTTGCGACGAAGCGCGGCTCCGCGTGGCCGATGGAGTTGACGCCGCCCGCACCCTGGAAGTCGATGATGCGGTTGCCGTCGACGTCGACGAGCTCGGCGCCGTCCGCCGCCACCACGCACAGCCGCGACAGCAGCATCACCGCCTGCAGTCCGGGTCCGATCACTTCCTGCTCCTCGGCCCAGTGCGCCTCGGTGCGAGTGCGCGGTTGCAGCATCCCCCAGCCGTGGTCGCCCGCCTCAGGAGCGTCGCCGTCGGTGGGTCCGGCGAGCCGTATATCGGACTCGGTCATATCGCCCCGTGCTCCTTCTGCCGTGCCTGCCCCTCACCGAGCCACCCGTCCGTGGCCAGCGCCGTCAGGCCGCACCGCACGGCGCGGACAGCCATGTCGATGTCGTCGTCGGTGGTGGCCGCCGAGATGAACCAGTGGTGGTTGGGATGGAGGAAGACGCCCTCGGCGATGGTCGCCGTGTAGAAGATGCGTTTGGCCTGCTGGTTGCGGTCCTCGTCACCGAAGCCGAAGTCGAGGAAGGGCATCGGCGGGTGCCCCACCACTTCGATCGGCGCCCCGAACTCGGTGACGAGCGCACCGAGCGCGCTCTGGAGCCGCTCGCCCAGCTGCCAGATCCGCTTAAGGTGGTCGCCCGACCGCAGCTTGCGCACGGTGGCCAGTGCTGCGGCCATGGCATCGGCATTGGCGTAGTACGTGGACGAGATGTGCACCCTGTCCAGGGTGCGCAGCACATCGGCGCGCCCGGTCAGTGCGGAGATCGCATACCCGTTGGCGAACGCCTTGCTGAGCGTCACCAGGTCGGCGGTGACCCCGTAGTACTCCTGGGCGCCGCCGAGTGCGAGCCGGAACCCGGAGCGGATCTCGTCGAACACCAGCAGAGTGCCGTGCTCGCGGGTCAACTCCCGTACGCCTGCCAGGAATCCGGGTGCGGGGCGCTCCACCATGAACGGCATCATGACCAGACAGGCGATCTGTCCGGGATGGCGCTCGAACACCGCGCGCAGCGAGTCGAGGTCGTTGTAGGTGAAGGTGTCCACCAGCGCGCGGCTGACGGCCGGGATGCCGTGGTCCCACTGGGCGCACCAGTCGTGCCAGCCGTTGTAGCCCCAGCGCACCACCCGGTCGCGCCCGGTGGACGCGCGCGACAGCCGCACGGCCGCGGCGGTCGCGTCGGAGCCGGTCTTGAGCAGCATGCCCATCTCGGCGCCCGGGACGATCTCCAGCAGTTCCTCGATGAGTTCGGTCTGGACGGGCTTCATCAGACCGGTGGCGAAGCCTCGCCGGATCTCGCGGACCACGGCCTCGTCCACGTCCGGGTCGGCGTGGCCGAGGATGACCGTGCCGTACGAGAGGAAGAAGTCGAGGTACTTGTTGCCGTCCACGTCCCAGAAATGGGCGCCGTGGGCCCGGTCGGCGAAGACCGGGTAGTGGCCCTCGATCATCTGGTCGGAGGCGATCACGTTCTTGCGTTTGGCTGCCAGAGCGTCGATCCGCTCGGCCTTGCTGTCGAGTGCGAAGGAGCGTTGCAGACCCAAGGGTCTCCCTTTCGTCGAGACAACGGTGGGGGGTGTACGGCCTGGGGCAAGCCCGGGAAGGGGCGCGGCAGGAGGGAGCGTGCCGGTCGCCCCGGCAGGGGGGGGTCAGACCCGTGCGGCGTGCACCTGGGCGAGGAGGTCGGCGGCCCGGTGCCGTACGTCGGCCGGGTTGCCGCCGCGCAGCGCGTCGCCGACGAGGGGGCGGCCGAGCGCCGCCGCGTGGGCGCCCGCCGCGAAGTAGTCGATCAGGTCGTCGGCGGTGATGCCGCCGGTCGGCACGATCGGGATGTCGCCGAACGCCATCGTGAGCGAGGCCAGGTACGCGGGCCCGCCCAGCCGTGCGGGGAAGAGCTTCACCAGGGCGGCGCCGAGCCGCCATGCCTCCATCACCTCGGTGGTGGTGAACGCGCCGCACACCACGGGGACGCCGAGCGTTCCGGCCTCGTCCAGCACATCCGGCAGCACCCCGGGGGTGAGCAGGTAGTGCGCGCCCGCGTCCACCGCGTGCCGCGCGGTCTCGCGGTCGCGTACGGTCCCGGCACCCACCAGGGTGGCGCCGGTGGCGACACTGCGCCGCACGGCGTCGAGCGCGTTCGGCGAGGTGAGGGTGATCTCCACGGCCCGGATGCCCGCCTTGCCCAGCTCCTCGGTCACCACCGGTACGGCGGGGGAGTCGGGCTCGGTGAGCATGGCGATCAGCGGGCTGGCCGCGACCGCGGCGGCCAACTCGGTACGGTGCTCGTCGGCCATGGTCACACTCGTTTCTCAAGGACGATGATCTGCCGCCTGGTCTGCCGTACGACCGGCTGGTCCGGATCGGGCAGCGCGCGCAACTCCCTGACGAGGGGCGCCACTTTCTCATCGAAGACCGCGTCGTCCACGGCCCACAGGTGGTACAGCATGCGCTGTTCCAGGCCGGAGGCGATCTGCTCGGGGCTGTGCTCGTGCACAGCCGCCTCCAGCTCGCCGACCTCGACGGCGGTGAAGCCCACCCACTCGGCCAGCGGCACGATCCGCTCGGCGCGGTCGTCGGCCTCGGCGGTGCGGGACTGGATCTGCTCCATGATCTTGCTGACCGGGTGGTCGTCGAAGAGGATCATGCCGGGGATGACCACGTACCGGCCGCCGGGCTTGAGCACCCGGTGCACTTCGGACAGGCCCTTGCGCAGGTCGCCGACGACATGGGTGACCCACACGCTGTAGATCTGGGAGAAGGTCCCGTCCTGGAACGGCAGATCGGTCAGGGAGGCGGCCGCGGCGACGTTCCCGACGCGGTGCACCGCCTTCGTCAGCATGGAGTGCGATAGGTCGATGCCCACCACGGAGTGCCCCGTCTCGATGAGCGCCAGGGCCACCACACCGGTACCCATGCCGGCGTCGAGGGTCAGCTCGTCCTTCGCGATGCGCTCTGCGACGGCCGGTGCGATCCTGCGGCCGCGCGCCTCACCTCCACGTGTCTTGTCGTAGAAATCAGATGCCGGGGAAAAGTTCACAGACGTCTGCACTGCCACCCACTCATTCATGTCATTCGTGGTGAAGAAGGCTGGACAAGGCCCCGAAGAGAACAGGGCTTTCGTGCCGAATAATTACTGTTGATGGGAACGGCGAATTCCGAAATCCCGAAACACTGAGACCTCCCTGCCGTCGGCGGCACGAGGTCGTGAGTCCCGGGTGCGAATACCTGGCCCGCCTGCCGGCGGACACAGCTTGAAGTGCTCGACGGCAGATCATCCTTCCCCAAGGAGACGTAAAGTGAAAACCTTCTGAATCGCGATTGGCGACGTTCTTACGATGTTGGCGTGAAAGCGGTGTGCGTCGCCGTGCGGCCGGGCAGGGGGTACCCGCGCTGCGGCCTGCGGTGCGCCGGCGGCCGCGGCCGGTGTCCGCGCCGGTGGCCGTGGCCGACTATCGACGTGTGCCCAGGATCGGCCCACCCTCCCTGCGGCGTACGGCGATCACGGCGGCACGTGGCTGGGCGGCACCCCCGTCCGGCCAATGCGAGGCGGGGCGCTGCGGGGACGCGTCGGACAGCTCGCCGGGGTGCTGAACCGAGACGAGTACGAAGTCCGGCCCGATCACGGGACCGCAGCACTCCGCGCCGGTGGGCAAGGTGAGAACCGCTGGACCCGGCCGCGCTCCGGGCCGCTGAGCGGCACCACGTACAAGCCGTCACTCCGGCCGCCCTGGCCTCCCGTGTCGGTGGCGATCCACAGGCTGCCGTGTGCGTCGAAGGCCAGGTTGTCGGGCGACGAGATGGCGCTGACGCGGCTCTTGTCGAAACCGCCGTAGTACGTCCCCGGAGACCGGGGGTCGCCGCAGACCAGGAGCAGCCGCCAGCCGAACCGCTCGGCGGTCGGGTCGTCAGCGCGTTCGCACAGCTCCAGGACGTGCCCGTCGCGGTTCTGGACGCGCGGATTGGCCTCGTCGGGCCCCGGCCGGCCGGTCCGCCCCCGGTGGTCGTTGTTGGTCATGGCGGCGTAAACCCGCCCCGTCACCGGGTGCGGCTGGACGTCCTCGGGCCGGTCCATCGGGGTTGGACCGGCCCGGTCGGCCGCGATCCGGGTGAAGACGTACACCTCCTCCGCGCTCATGCCGGGCACGAAGCTGCGGCTGTTGTGCGCGAGCGGGACCCAGATGCCGGAGCCGTCGAACGCGCCGTCGCCGGGCAGCCGCCCCGCCCCGTCGATCTCCTCCGGCGGGCTGTCACCGCTGAACCGGGCGGCATACAGCGTCCCGGAGTCCAGCAGCCGTTTGTTGTGTGCGCGAGCGGCCGCGTCGTGGCCTTCGCGCATGCGCCCGTCCGAGACGAACTTGTAGATGTACTCGAAGCGTTCGTCGTCGCCCATGTAGGCCACGACGCGTCCGTCCGGGGCGACCGAGATGTTGGCGCCCTCGTGTTTGAAGCGGCCCAGCGCCGTGTGCTTCACCGGAACCGAGTCCGGCTCCAGGGGGTCGATCTCTACGATCCAGCCGAAGCGGTGCGCCTCGTGGGGCTCACGGCCGAGGTCGAACCGGGCGTCGTAGGTCTCCCAGCGGCGCAGTGAAGGTCCCTCGGGGAACCCGTACCGCCTGAGCCCCTCACTGACCAGCGGATCGGTCACCCGGTCGGCGTGTGCGAAGGCCATGTGCACGTTCTCCTCGCCGGAGAGCACGGTGCCCCAGGGCGTCGTCCCGCCCGAGCAGTTGGCCATCGTGCCCAGCACATGCGTACCGCCGGGGTCGCCCGAGGTGCGCAGCAGCGGTGCCCCCGCTGCGGGGCCGCGCACCTCGAAGGGGGTGGTCAGTGTGATGCGCCGGTTCCACCGCCCGTCCACCGCGGCGCGGAGCCTCCCGTCGTCGGGGGACCGCTCCACCAGCACCACGGACATTCCGTACGCCGCCCAGGCAGTGCGCACCTGGGCCTCGGTGGGGGCGGCGGGGTCCCAGTCGGGGAACATCAGCGGCTCGGTCGCGTACTCGTGGTTGCTGACCAGGAGCCATCGTCCGTCGCCGCGCAGGGGGACGATGGCGCAGTAGTCGTTGTTCACCCCGAACTGCAGCGCCTGCGCGGCCTCGGTCTGGCGGTCGAAGTCGAAGGGCGGCGCGCCCGGCAGGACCGGATCCCCCCAGCCGATCAGCACCTCGTGCGTGAAGCCCGCGGGGACGGTGACCCGGTCTCCGCTGTCGGGCGGCACAGGATCGAAGCCCCGTCCCGCCGTCTCCTGCGCGGTCGGACCGACGGCGCCTGCGGGTGTCGGGGCCAGTGGCATCAGTGCGAGGGCGCCGGCGCCGAGTAAGGTCCTGCGAGATAGAGCCATGTGTAATAGATCGCCAAAGTAGGCATTTCCCGACCTGTTCGGAGCGTCGCGTGCGCAAGCGTTTCCACATTTGAATCTACAAGTATCGGGAGAGTGGGGGGAATTTTGACCGACGGCGAGAAGGGGGAGTTGCGGGGATGGCACGCTCAAGATCCTTTTCTGGGGATGTTCGTCCGGGTGTCGTTGGAAGTATGCATGAGCTGCCAGTGACTGACAATCATGCGTCTGGAGTAGGCGCGCGAGAGGGGGAAGTAATGCATGCTCGTATATAGAGAGAAGGTTAGTGCGTGTGGCTGGAAACGCTTGCTGGTGACGGAGCTGGTGGGGGTGACGAGGGATCGTCCCGGTGTCCATGGCGTCACCCGTTAATCGGTACAGGAAATTCCGGATCGCGTCTGACGCCGTGATCAGTGCGGCGGCGAAAGGCCCGATTGTGCGACGGAGGAGACCTGGGCAAGGCGGAGGGCGCTGGGCGGACCGGTGGGGCGGTGGCGGGCGGGCGGTGGCTTGTTCACACGGCTCCGAGTGCCGTGCTGAGAAGCACGATCCGGCCGGGAAGAACGACGGCAACAGCCGCAACGGCACTCGTGCGAAGACTGTGCTGACCGACGTCGGCCCGGTCGAGGTGGAGGTGCCCCGGGACACTGCCGGCAGCTTCGAGCCGCAGATCGTCAAGAAGCGGCAGCGCCGCCTGTCCGGCGTGGACGAAAGGGTGCTCTCCCTGTCTGCGAAGGGCCTCACCCACGGGGAGATCTCCGCGCACTTGGCCGATGTCTACGGGGCGGAGGTGTCCAAACAGACCATCTCCACGATGGCCGACAAGGTGATGGAGGGAATGGCCGAATGGCAGAACCGGCCGCTCGACCGTGTCTATCCGGTTCTGTTCGTGGACGCCATCAACGTCAAGATCAGGGTTCTGTCGACGATCTTGTGATCCAGTGGGGATGGCGTCATCGTGCGAGCAGGACGCGTTTGCGGAGGAGATCGAGGCCGGCACGGCCGAACATCTGGCGTTTCAGCATCTTCAGCCGGTTGATGTTGCCTTCAACAGCGCCTGAACTATGCGGCAGGGACAGACCGTTGCGGACGGCGTCGAAGTCGCGGCGGAGGTTGCGGGCGAAGCCCGCAAGCGGAGCCAGGGTGTCGCGCTCGACGCCGGCGATCCACTCCTCGAGCCGGTCGCCGTGGCGTGCGGTCATCATGACGGCGAACTTCCTGACGTGGCCGGTGAGCCGGTCCAGCTCGGAGTCGCGCTCACGCAGGCGGTGCAGCTTGTCGGCATCGCCGTCGCGGAGGTGTTCGGGATGCGTCATGATCCAAGAGGTGACCTCGCGGACCGAGGGAGGCTTGGGACCGACGGTGGGTGCGTGTCCGCGCCCGGTGCGGTAGCGCCGCAGATGACGCTGGACGGCCAACTCGCCTCCGGGATAGCCGAGTTCCTGGATCTCCCGGTGGAGCTGTGCGACATTTCTTATGCCTTCGTTCCAGCGCCGGTGCAGGTAGCCGACGTACGGGTCGACGACATGAGCCCGCTGCAGGCTCTTGGCGACGACATCATCAGCGGAGCGTGCGTTGACCAGCTTGCGGACGGTGGCCTGGTGCAGCCCGAGCTTCCGGCCGATCGCCGCCTTCGACATCCCCTGCGCCCACAGCTCGTGGGCGGCGGCATGCTGCTCCCGCAGCCGGGTCACGATCTTCAGCTCCTTCGACGGCTGCACCACCTCGGGCTCCGCTTCCAGGTGGCCGGGGCCGTCCTCCGCTGCGGCAAGCGGTTCGGCCATGCGGGAGCGGTGGGCGTCAACCGTCTTCTCGACCGCCTGGCCGAGGTTGGCCCACAAGTGATATCGGTCCGCGACCTGCTGGGCCTGCGGCGCACCGACCCGCGCGCCCTCCCCGTAGCCACTGGAGCGGTCCCGGCAGATGACCTTCACCCCGGGATGGCCTTGGAGCCAGGCGGCCAGGTCCTCACCCTCGCGACCGGCGTAGAGATGCAGCGGCCGGTGGGTGGCCATGTCGATCAGCATCGTGCCGTAGTGGCGGCCCTTGCGGAAGGCAAAATCGTCGACACCAAGCACCTCAACCTCGCCGATCTCCGGCTCGGGCAGAGCCCGGACCATCCGCAGCAGCGTGTCCCTGCCCACGGTGATGCCAACCGCGGCCGCCAGGCGGGCCCCGGCCCGGCCGGCCAGCGCCAATCCGATCTGCATCAACAGCCCACGCAGCAAAGGGGTATAGCGGCCGTGCGGAGTCGTCAGCCCCGCGATCTGCTCGGCGAACGTCACTGCTGCGCAGGCGGGATTCTCACAGCGGAAGCGACGTATGTGTAACTCGATCACGACACCGAGACCGCCCACAGCGGCATCACGCAGCTTGCGTACATACCCGCCGTGCACCCGCGACGAGCTGTGACCGCAATGGCAGGACCCCGTCGTCGACCGCACTCGTGCCCGCAGTACTACCTTGTCCGGCCCTCGCTCGACCTCCTCGATCAGCAGCGCGGACAGGTACGGAAACAACTCCAGGAGCACATCACGAGAGCCCCCGATGCATGATCGCGAACAGTCGGCGCAACCCGCTCAACCGTCCGGATCACAAGATCGTCGACAGAACCAAGATCAGGGACGGGCAGGTCGCGAACCGTCCGGTCTACGTCGTGATGGCGGTGACCGCCGAAGGCGCCCGGGACATCCTGGGGATCTGGGCCGGCGACGGCCGTGCGGGCGCGAAGTACTGGCTGCACGTGTTCACCGAGCTGAAGAACCGCGGCCTGGACGACGTGCTCATGCTCGTCTGCGATGGCCTCAAGGGCCTGCCCGAGGCGGTGGAGACCGTCTGGCCTCGCACGATTTTTCAGACCTGCGTGGTTCACCGGGCGTGCAGATGAATAACACGCCGATTCCGGTTCTGGGATCCGCTGTGTGGTAGCGCGCGCTGGACCTGCGCAAACCGCGATGGCGCCCTTGCGTCCGTGGCGCGGCGCTCACGCGTCTGCCGAGCGGCCCCGTGCAGGTCAGCGGCCCGCTTACCGCATTTGAGGGGTCGGCAAGCGGAACCGGCGTGTTGTTTCGAGACGCGTCCACCTCCTGCGCAACAGCTTCCGTTACGCGGCCCGCCAGGACTGGGACAAGGTCGCCAAAGCCCTCAAGCCCGTATACACCGCACCCGGTGAAGACGCAGCGACGGAGCGGTTCGGGGAGTTCCAGGAAGCCTGGGGCCGGAAGTATCCAGCGATCATCAAGCTGTGGGAGAACGCCTGGGCCGAGTTCGTTCCCTTCCTCTCCTTCGACGTCGAGATCCGGAAGGTTCATCTGCTCGACGAACGCGATTGAGTCCGTGAACGCCCGCCGGGGCCCGAAAAGGGGGACCCGCAGTCCCGGCCTCGGACGCTCCCGAGGCGGCCTGACCAGCAAAATCCACCTGGCCTGCGACGGTGCCGGCCGCCCGCTCGCCCTCACCCGCACGGGCGGCAACACCAACGCCTGGGAAATCCCTGGAAACGGCGGTGCAACCCTGAGGCGGCGTCACGGGTCCTGGTGGGTGTACATGAGGTAAACGCTCATCAACGAGCAGGAGGATCTGTGCGCTCCCGTTCCCTCACCACCGTCGTGCGCTGCGCGACAGTGGCGGCACTTGTGACCACCCCCGCTTTACTCGCCCTGCCCTCGGCGGGGGCCGCCGAGGCCCGCACCGCCGCGGCCGCCGCCCCCAAGGTCGACTTCAACAAGGACGGACGCGCCGACCTCGCCGTCTCCGCCCCCGCCGGCACGGTGGGCGGCAAGGCCAAGGCGGGCTATGTCGCCGTGGTCTACGGCTCCGCCTCCGGCGCGGACACCGCCCACCGCCAGGTCATCAGCCAGGCCACCGAGGGCGTCCCTGGTGCCCCCACCGCCTCGGCGTACTTCGGGGCCCGTACGGTCGCCCGCGACCTGGACGGCGACGGCTACACCGATCTGGCGGTCCAGGCCGGTGACTCCCCGGCCATCACGGTCCTGTGGGGTTCGGCGAACGGCCTGACCGGTGGCACCAAGCTGCCCGCCGGCAACGGCGACCACTGGGGCTCCAGCGACATCGTGGGCGGTGACTTCAACGGCGACGGCAAGGCCGACCTGGTCGACGTGGTCACCGTCGACGAGGGCTCGGAGGACGAGAAGACCGGCCTGCGCGTCCGTCTCGGCCCGTTCACCCGCGACGGCAAGGAGGCGGGCAGCTCCTTCTCCGACACCGGCAGGTTCGACGGGCCGACCAGTCTGACCGCGGGCGACATCACCGGCGACGGCAAGGATGACCTCGTCTCCACCCACGCCTTCGAGGAGATGTCCCAGTCCAGCCTGTTCTTCAAGGGGGACGACAAGGGCCTGTCGCCGAAGGTCAAGGACCTCACCGACGCCGCCTCCGCGACCATCGGCGACGTCGACAACGACGGCCACGGCGATCTGGTGCTGCGCACGGTCCCGGGGAACGTCGTCGAGAACCTGCCGTACGACCACGGCACCCTGAAGGTCCTCTACGGCACCGCCTCGGGGCCGAGCACCACCCGCACCACCACCATCGACCAGAACACCGCGGGCGTCCCCGGCGTCAACGAGGACGGCGACCAGTTCGGCTACTCGCTCAGCTCCGGCGACGTCAACGGCGACGGCTACGCGGACATCGCCGTCGGCATCCCGTACGAGGCCCTTGAGGCCGGCCAGAAGGAAGCGGGCAGCGTCGTCCAGCTCTACGGCGGCCGGAGCGGGCTGTCCGGCACCGGAGCCCAGGCGTTCACCCAGGACACCGCCGGTGTCCCCGGTGCCGCCGAGGCGGGCGACCACTTCGGTATGGCGGTCCGGCTCGCCGACACCGACGGCGACGGCAAGGACGACCTGGCGGTGGGTGCCCCCGACGAGGACGGCGCCCAGTCCACCAGCGGTGCGGCATGGGTGCTGCGCGGCCAGTCCGGCGGCCTCACCACGAGTGGCGTCGTCTCCTTCGGGCCCGACTCCCTCGGGGCGCCGGAGGCCGGTGCGGCCCTGGGCGCGGCATTCCAGAAGTAACCGGATTCCGTCGGTATCCGCACCACCACAGGGCCGAACTTCGCTCTGTGCACAACTAGTTGACGATCCCTCAGATCTACTGGACGGTAGGTCCATGCCGACTCAAAAGACGCGAGGGATACGGATCGGCCGCCCCCGACCGGGTCGCACCCGGTTGCTCGGGGTGGCCGCTGCGTTGCTGGCGGCGGCCGCGGTTCCGGGCACTTCGGCGGCCGCGGCCGAGGCGCCCTGGTTCGACGGCCGGGCGGCGGACCAGGTGACCGTGGACGGCACCCGGTTCGCCGACGGACACGGCCGCGAGGTCGTGCTGCGCGGCTTCAATGTGTCCGGCGAGACCAAACTGGAGGAGAACGGCGGGCTCCCGTTCGCCTCCACCGCCGACGCCAGGACATCCGCCGCCGCCATGCGGACCCTGACCGGGGCCAACGCGGTGCGCTTCCTGCTGTCCTGGGCCCACGCCGAGCCCGAGCCCGGCCAGGTGGACACCGGCTATCTGGAGAAGGCCACCGCGCAGATGAAGGCGTTCCTGGACGCCGGAATCCGGGTCTTCCCCGACTTCCACCAGGACCTGTACTCCGGCCGTCTCTTCGACAAGGGCAGTTGGTACAGCGGCGACGGCGCGCCGAAATGGGTCATCGAGGCGGGCGGATACCCCAAGGAGTCCTGCGGCATCTGCGTCCACTGGGGCCAGAACATCACCCAGAACCAGGCGGTCACAGGCGCCACCCGGGACTTCTGGCGCAACCGCGCCCTGACCACCGGCGCGGGCACCGTCCGCGTCCAGGACGCCTTCCTGGCCACCGCCGAGGCGACCATGACCTACCTCGCCCGGCACCTCACCGACGACCAGTTCACCCGCGTCGTCGGCTTCGACCCGCTCAACGAGCCGTACGCGGGCGCGTACGACGACGGGCAGAACAGCCGCACCTGGGAGAAGAGCGTGCTGTGGCCCTTCTACGAGAAGTTCCGCGCCCGCATGGACGCGGCGGGCTGGCAGGACAAGCCCGCCTTCGTGGAGCCCAATATGTTCTGGAACTCCAACCTGGACTTCCAGCGCCAGGAGGGCGGGCTCCTCGACGCCGGAAAGCCCGGCCCCGACTATGTCTTCAACACCCACTACTACGACCAGAAGGCCATCTCCGGGATCTTCATGCCCGGCAAGGCGGCCGACGGCCAGTACGCGGGCGACTTCGGCGCCCTGCGCGACCGCTCCACCGCCCTGGACCTTCCGGCCGTCATGAGCGAGTTCGGCCATCCGCTGACCGGCTTCACCTCCGACAAGGCCCCCACCGTCGGCAAGGGCATGTACCAGGCACTGGACTCCCGGCTCCCCGGCGCCACCTGGTGGACCCGGCCGGCCGCCTCCGGCGCGGTGCTCTCCTCCACCCAGTGGCAGTGGGACATCTACAGTGGCCGCCACCACGAGGCCATGAACGGCAACACCGGCAAGGTCCTCACCGAGGGCGACGCCTGGAACGGCGAGGACCTCTCGGCCGTCCGCCTCGACGACTCCGGCAACGCCGGGCTGCGCCAGGACGCCCGGCTGCTCGACCGGCTCTATCCGCGGGCCGTCGCGGGCCGCACCCTCGCCTTCACCTTCGAGGACCGTGCGCGTGACGGCTCCACCACGCTCAGTTGGAACCGCATCCCCGGCAGCCTGCCGAACGTGGCCGAGCTGACCGGCTCCGGCCGGTACGGCATGCTGGTGTGGCGCTCCGACGGCGACACCGATGCGCCCACCGAACTGCGGTTGCCCCGCGACTTCGACCCCGCCCGGACCACCGTCGTCTCCGATCTGGGCACCGTCACCGGGCCGCCCGCGTACACCGCGCACGGCCACACCGCCGACCACCCCATCGCCACCGCCGCGGAGCCCGGCGGCACCGGCACGCGCCGGCTGGTGCTCTCCGCCCCGGCCGACGCGGGCACCGGCACCGTGCACTACGCGCTGATCGCCGACGGCACCGCCGCCCCCTCGGCGGAGCTGCGCGCCGCCGCCCAGCGCGAACTTGACGCGTGGGCGGCGGACGCCGGTTTCTGAGCCTGTCGGGCGACCGTTACCAGCGAGGGTGCACCCGGGCCCGGAGCCGCCGGTCGTACAGGTCGCCGACGGCGTCCAGCGTGGCGCCGGGCAGCGGGGGCAGCCCCGCCGCGTCCGCGTTCGCCCGGGCCTGCTCGGGCGAACGCGCCCCCGGGATGACCGAGGTCACGCCCGGCTGCTGGACGATCCACCGCAGCGCGGTCTGCGCGGGGGTGGCCCCCTGGGGCGCCAGCTCCGCGAACTCCACCGCCGCCTCGAGACCCTCCTCGAAGCCCACGCCCGAGAACGTCTCGCCCTGGTCGAACATCTCGCCGTGCCGGTTGAAGGTGCGGTGGTCGTTCTCGGCGAAGACGGTGTCCCTGGTGTACTTCCCCGACAGCAGACCGGACGCCAGCGGCACCCGCGCGATGATCCCCACCCCGGCCTCCCGCGCCGCCGGCACCACCTCCTCCAGCGGCTTGAGCCGGAACGGGTTCAGGATGATCTGCACGCTCGCCGTCCCCGGGCGCGCGATCGCCGCCAGCGCCTCCGCGTATGTCTCGACGCTCACCCCGTACGCCGCCACGCGCTCCTCCGCCACCAGCGTGTCCAGCGCGTCGAAGACCGCAGCCGAGGAGTGCACCGGGGACGGCGGGCAGTGCAACTGCACCAGATCCAGGGTGTCCACCCCCAGATTGGCCCGCGAACGGTCGGTCCACGCGCGGAAGTTGTCCAGCGTGTAGTTCTCCTCGAGCTGCGGCAGCCGCCGCCCCATCTTGGTCGCCACGAAGATCCCGGCGTCCGGACGCTCCCGCAGATACCGCCCGATGAGCTGCTCGCTGCGCCCGTCCCCGTACACATCGGCGGTGTCGAAGAACGTCACGCCCGCTTCGACGGCCGCGTCCAGCACGGCCAGGGCGTCCTGCTCGCCGACCTCGCCCCAGTCCGCGCCCAACTGCCAGGTGCCCAGGCCCACGACCGAGACCTTGCGGCCGAGCCGGCCGAACTCACGCTGTTCCATGCTCCCTCTTCTCTCCTGCTGCGACGCTCACCGTACCCCCGCTCACCAGTCGTGCACCGTGCCGTCCGCCAGCCGGTTCACCGGCAGATAGGCGGGCTGGTACGGGAACCGCCCGGCGGCCTCGGTGTCCAGCTCGACACCCAGGCCCGGGGTGTCGGACGGGTGCAGCAGCCCGTCCTCGAAGCGGAAGGTGGTGCGGAAGACCTCCAGGGTGTCGGCGGTGTGCGGCATGTACTCCTGTATGCCGAAGTTGTGGATGGCGAGATCCAGATGGAGCGCCGCGGCCATGCCCACCGGGGAGATGTCGGTCGGGCCGTGGATGCCGGACTTGATCCCGTAGACCGCGGCCAGGTCCAGCAGTTTGCGCATGGCGGTGACCCCGCCGGTGTGGGTCACCACCGAGCGCACATAGTCGATCAGCCGCTCGCTCAGCAGGGTGGTGTAGTCGTGGACGTGGTTGAAGACCTCGCCGATGGCCAGCGGGGTGGTGGTGTGCTGTGTCCCAGCTCTCCTCGGCGGGCAGCACCCGGGGCCCCGATCCCCGGCGCGCGGGTTCGTAGTCGTAGCGCTCCCCGCCGCCCGCGCTGGAAGAGGCCACCCCGTAGACCGAGGCCACCCCGTAGACCGAGGCCGGCCCCGGGACGCCGGTCTGCACCCGGATCGCGCACGAGGCGACGGCACGCCACCCGCCCCCTCGTCAGCTTCCCCGCCCACGGGTAGCGTGGCGGCATGCTGTGACACCCGCACCGCCCCCGGGGCCCGCCGGGACACCTCCTTCGCACCGTCCGCACGTCATCAGAGACCGAAGGAGGCATCCGCCATGACCACCCTCACCGTCGCCCTGCTCCAACTCTCCCCGCCCGGGCCCGACTTGTCCGTGAACCTCGCCCTCGGCGAGGCGGCCTGCCGCCGGGCCGGGGCCATGGGCGCCGACATCGCGCTCTTCCCCGAGATGTGGAGCAACGGCTATAGCTCCGCCGTCCCGGACGGCGTCGCCCCTGGCGATCTCTACCGCCATCCGTCGCTGTGGGACGAGGCCGCGGCGGCGCCGCCCGGGCCCGTCTGGCTCGGTGAGCCGATCACCCGCGACTCGCCCTTCGTCACCCGCTTCCGCGAGCTGGCCGCCGAACTGGAGATGGCCATCGCGCTCACCTATCTGGAGCGCTGGGACGGAGCGCCGCGCAACACCCTCTCCCTCATCGACCGGCACGGCCGCCTGGTCCTGACCTACGCCAAGGTGCACACCTGCGTCTTCGACCTGCCCGAGGCCGCGCTGACGCCGGGGGAGGGGTTCGAGGTGTGCGCCCTGGACACGGCGGTGGGCGAGGTGATGACCGGGGCGATGATCTGTTACGACCGCGAGTTCCCGGAGAGCGCCCGCGCCCTGATGCTCGCCGGAGCCGAGATCGTCCTCACCCCGAACGCGTGCGAGCTGGAGATCAACCGGCTCTCCCAGTTCCGCTCCCGCGCGGGGGAGAACATGACCGGGATGGCCATGGCCAACTACGCCGGCCCCGGCTGGGGCCACTCCGTCGCCCATGACGGCGTCGCCTTCGCCGACGGGCGGTCGCGGGACACCCTGGTGGTCGAGGCGGGCGAGGCCGAGGGGGTCTATCCGGCGGTTTTCGACCTCGACGCGCTGCGCGACTACCGGCGCCGGGAGGCATGGGGGGACGCCTTCCGCCGCCCCGCCGCCTACCGGAGCCTGACGGGCCGTGAGGTGCGCGAACCCTTCGTGCGGCTGGGCCCCGAGGGCGGTCCGGTCCCCGGCCGCAGCCTCCCGTAATGGCGGGAACGCTTTGTCAAGTACCTACAAAAGCATGATCTGAGCTGGGGCGATTGCTGACGGGGTACCTGGTGAGTAGGGTGTCCCGCATGTCAGCACTCAACGTGGAATTCAGCGATCGGGAACTTGAGGACCTCCGCCAGATCGCCAAGGAACGCGGTACGACGATGAAGGCCCTCGTCCGGGAGGCGACCGTGGCCGACATCGCGCGGCACCGCGCTCTACAGGAGGGTGCCGAGGTCTTCCGGCGGTTCTTCGCGGACAACGCGGACGCCTTCGCGGACGCGTTCCCCGACGATGAGCACCGCCATCCCGGGCAGGCCGCCTGACCATGGTCCCGTTGCTGCATATCGACGTCCCCTGGCTGCTTCAGCGCCATGAGGAGGTCATGCCGGAACAGCCGGCCATCTCGGACTTCTCGGGTCTGGTCGCAGCCGTCGCCCGCCACCGAGTGGACCCGCCGCGCCTGGGCGTCGATCCCGACCCGGCGTGGCGGGCCGCGGCCCTGCTGCACACCATCGCGCTGCTCAGACCGCTTCCGGCGAGCAACGCGCGGTTCGCCTCCGCGACTGCGGTCGCCTATATGCACGCCTCGGGGGAGGGGATCGACCCGCCGTACGGGGCGCTGATCGATCTGGTCCGCGACATCCTGTCCAGCAAGGCCGATGTGTTCGACGCGGCCGGCCGTATCCGCTCCTGGCGGATCTGAGCGGGAAACGGACCGGCGGGGTCTCGGGCTGCATACCTGCCCGGCGCATCGTGCCGGGCCCGTTCCTCGCGTCAGCCCGCCGAGCCCAGGTCCTCGGCCAGCGCCTGCTTCTCCAGCGTCTCCCGCCGCTCCTCGGCCGGGGTGTGTCCGGCCGCCTCCGCCGCCTGGACGCGCTCGGCCTCGGCGAGCAGCGAATGCCCGGTGGCCAGGACGCCGATGCCCAGCGCGACCGCCGCGGCCCCGATGTAGAAGGGCAGATGTACGCCGCTGTGCTCGGCGATCTTGCCCGCGGCGTACGGGGCCAGACCGCCGCCGATGAAGCGGACGAAGCCGTAGGAGGCGGAGGCGACGGACCGCTCCACCGGGGCGACCGTCATCACCGCCTGGGTGGTGATGGTGTTGTTGATCCCGATGAAGGCGCCGGCCACGATCACCGCCACGATCAGCGTCGTCTTCGAATCGGTGAACAGGCCGATGACGAGGATGTCGAGCGCGAACAGCGCCAGGTTCAGATACAGGGAGCGCGCTATGCCGAGCCGCGACTGTAGCCACGGGGCGCCGAAGACCGAGAAGAAGGCGACGAGCAGACCCCAGCCGGTGAAGACATAGCCGAGCTCATGGGTGCCCAGGTCCATCGGGAACGGCGCATAGCCCAGCACCGTGAAGAAGCCCCAGTTGTAGCAGAGCGCGGTCAGCCCCATGGTGAGCAGTCCGCGGTGGCGCAGCGCCTTGATCGGGTCGGCGATCGAGGCCCGGCGCGCCGGGGTGGGGGTGGGCTGGACCAGCACGATGGTCGCGATCAGCGCGATGGCCATCAGGGCCGATACGCCGAAGAACGGCCCGCGCCAACTGATCCCGCCGAGCTCACCGCCCAGCAGCGGCCCGATCGCGATGCCGATGCCCAGGGCGGTCTCGTAGAGGATGATCGCGCCCGCGAAGCCACCGCTGGCCGAGCCGACGATGACGGCGAGCGAGGTGGCGATGAACAGGGCGTTGCCCAGGCCCCAGCCGGCGCGGAAGCCGACGATCCCGTCGATGCTGCCGGACGCCCCGGCCGCCGCGCTGAAGAGCACGATGAGCACCAGACCGGCCACCAGGGTGCGCTTGGCGCCGATGCGGCTGGAGACGAATCCGGTGACCAGCATGGCGACGGCGGTGACCACCAGATAGCTGGTGAACAGCAGCGACACCTGGCTCGGTGTGGCATGCAGTTGGGAGGAGAGGGAGGGCAGGATCGGGTCCACGAGGCCGATGCCCATGAAGGAGATCACGCAGGCGAAGGCGACGGCCCATACGGCCTTCGGCTGCTTGAAGGGGTTGGGGGCGCTGGGATGAGCGGACAAGAGCTGCTCCGTCGTTCAGGGCCCCAGCCGTGACGACATGGCAATGCCGTGGCGCGGCAGGGTGCCGGTTGATCAGGAAGCGGTACTCCCCGGGGCCTTGCGCGCCCGTGCCGCGTTGTCGACCAGCCGCTGGAAGGCGGGGGCGGCGGCGTGGACGGCGGTGGCGAGGGCCTGTTGGTCCTCGGGGGAGAGGGTGGCCAGCAGTTCGGCGAGCCGGTTGGTACGGCCGCGGCGCCGCTCGGCGAGCAGCTCCCGCCCGGCGTCGGTGATCGCCACCAGCACCACCCGCCCGTCCTGCGGATCGTCGACCCGGGTCACCAGACCCTGCCGCTCCAGCCGCTGGATCAACTGGGTCATAGAGGGCTGGGTGACACCCTCGTCGGCGGCCAGGGCCGTCAGCCGGGACGGCCCCTCCCGGCTGAGCCGGCCGAGGGTCGAGGCCGCGGTGAAGCTGATGTCCCGGTTGGTCAGGTGGCGCACCGCGAGGAACGCCAACTGTTCCAGCGCCTCCGCGACCTGCTCGCGGGTCGCGGGGACATCGGGTTCCCGGGGGCCGGACTGCTGCGTGTATTCCACATCTAGATTTATATCATGCCTCTATATAGGCAGCCTATGCAGATGGCTGTGGAGAGCCTCACAGCCGCCCATGGCGCCTGAGGGAAGGCCGCCTCAGCGGAAGATTCCGGTGTGGCCGAGGGAGTAGCGGCCGGGCTGGGGGTAGACCGCGAGCCCGTGCGGACCGCCGCCGACCGGGATCCGGGCGCGCAGCCGGCCATTGCGGGTGTCGATCGCGTAGACCTCGGCGTTGTAGCGGCCCGAGAGCCACAGCACCTTGCCGTCGCCGGACACCCCGCCCATGTCGGGGCTGCCGCCGCCGGGCAGCCGCCACCGTTGCACCAGCTTGCCGGTCTTGAACGACAGCACCGAGATGGTGCCCTCGCCGCGGTTGGAGATGTACATCGAACGGGAGTCGCGGCTGACGTAGAGGCCGTGCGTGCCCTTTCCGGTGCGCAGCAGCCGCGGCTTGCCGAAGGTGTCGCCGTTGAGCACCCACACGCCGTTCGCCACCATGTCGGCGATGTACCACGTCTTGCCGTTGGGCGAGATCTTGACGTCCTGCGGCATGGCTCCGGCGATCGGCAGCCGCTGCTTGGCGACCACCTTCTTCTTCGCGGTGTCCACCTTCAGCAGCTCACCGGAGAATTCGCACGAGACGATGAAGTAGCGCCCGTCCGGCGAGAAGTCGGCGTGGTTGACGCCATAGCAGTCCACCGGCACCGACTTGATCACCTTCATGGTGTGCGCGTTCCGGAAGACCAGCGCCCGGTCCATGGAGGCCATCACCACGGCGTACTTCCCGTCCGGGGTGAAGTAGAGGTTGTACGGATCGTGGACGACCACCGGGCGGCCGACCCGGCCGCTGGCGGGGTCGATGGGGGTGAGGGTGTTGCCCAGGTCGTTGTTGACCCACAGCGTCTTCAGATCCCATGAGGGCACCACATGCTGCGGCTGATGGCCCACCTGGATGGTGCGGACGACCTTGAACTTCTTCGGATCGATGATGCTCACCGTGTCCGAGAGCGTATTGGGCACGTACACCCGCGACGGAAAGTCCTTCACCGCCCGGGCCAGCTTCCCCGGCCGGTCGGCCGCGTAGAGGTCATGGGGGTCCAGCGGGGGCGGCATCCCCGGCAGCAGCCGGGCCGACGCGGCCTTCTTCTTCGCCGCGGCCTTCGCCGCGGCGGCGGCCTCCAGCGCGCTCTGCCGCGCCGACGCCGACTTCGCCCGGTCGGGCCGGTGCTCACTGGTGGAGGCGCAGGACGGTACCGCGGCCCCGCACAGCAGCAGGGCCGCCACGGCCCGGACCGTGGCGCGCCGCCGGAGCGCGCGGGAGTGGGACGAGCCACGGGCCACGGGTTCCTCCAGCGGTGAGGGTGGGCTTCGGCCGTCCCCCGCACCGTGGCCGGCCATGGCCTCACCCTGGCACCGCCCCCACCCACCGGCATCCGCCCGGGGCCAAGCGGGGGAGGGGCGTACCGCCCTCGGCCGAAGCGGGCGGCCGCACGGGCGTAGGATCGCGGCCGACTCCGGGGAAGACCCCGGGACTTCGCGCGGAGGGGGACGGACAGTGCGTTTCGGACTGCTGGGCACCGGACACTGGGCGGCCGAGACCCATGCGGCGGCGCTCGCCGCGCACCCGGTGGCCGAACTGGCCGGGATCTGGGGCCGCGACCCGGCGAAGGCACAGGCGCTGGCGGACCGCTGGGGCACCCGCGCCCACCCGGACGCCGACGCGCTGATCGCCGACGTGGACGCCGTGGCCATCGCCCTCCCGCCGGACATCCAGAGCGGCCTCGCCGAGCGGGCCGCGCTGGCCGGGCGCCATCTGCTCCTGGACAAGCCGCTGGCCTTCGGCACCGAGGAGGCCGACCGGATCGTACGCGCCGTGGACGAGCGCGCACTGGCCTCGGTGGTGTTCTTCACCAACCGCTTCGCGGCGCCCGTGGAGACCTTCCTCCAGGAGACCGCGGCGGCCGGTGGCTGGGACGGTGGCCGTGCCACCGCCTTCGCCTCGATCTTCCAGCCCGGCGGCCGCTACGGCGGATCCCGCTGGCGGCGGGAGCGCGGCGGACTGTGGGACGTCGGCCCGCACTCCCTGTCCGTCCTGCTCCCGGTCCTCGGCCCGGTGGCCGAGGTCACCGCCCTGGACGGGCCGCGCGGCGCCGCGCATGTGCTGCTGCGCCATCGCTCGGGCGCCATCGGCACGCTCGCGCTCACCCTGGACGCCCGGCCCGCCGCCCAGGGATTCTCCTGCGACTTCTACGGCGAGCGGGGGATCGCCGCGGCCCCCGAGGCCGGGACCACCGCGGTGGCGGCCTTCGGCACGGCCGTCGACCGGCTGCTGAGCGCCGCCCGTAACGGCGGCGCCGCCGACCCCTGTGACGTGCGGTTCGGCCGCGAGGTCGTCGCCGTCCTGGAGGCCGCCGACCGCTCCCGCCGCGAGGGGCGCACGGTCGTACCACGCTGAGCGACGGCAGCGCTGCGCCGAGTGGGGGAAGGTTCCGATCCCGCCGTCACGCCCCGCATATTCCGGCGTTCCCGGGGGAATCGGGGGCCATGACCAAGCTCGGCCTGCCCGGTTCCATCCGGGCCTGTCTGTTCGACCTCGATGGCGTGCTGACCAGGACCGCGGTGGTGCACGCGGCGGCGTGGAAGCAGATGTTCGACGAGTTCCTGCGGCGGCGCGACGGCCCCTCCTTCCGGCCCTTCGACTCGGCCGGCGACTACGACGAGTACGTGGACGGCCGTCCGCGCGCCGACGGGGTGCGCACCTTTCTGGCCTCCCGGGACATCGATCTCCCCGAGGGCGGGCCGGACGATCCGCCCGACGCGGACACCGTGTACGGCCTGGGCAACCGCAAGAACATCCTGGTCCTGGAGAAGATCCGCGAGGAGGGGGTCGAGGCGTACCCGGGCTCGGTGCGCTTCGTGGCGGCCGCGCGCGCCGAGGGCCTGCGGATCGCGGTCGTCTCCTCCAGCGCCAACTGCCGCGATGTGCTGATCGCCGCCGGTATCGAGGACCTCTTCGAGGTGCGGATCGACGGTGTGGTCGCCGCCGAGCGGGGGCTGCCCGGCAAACCACACCCCGACACCTTCCTGGAGGCCGGACGGGAGCTGGGCACCGCCCCCGAGGCGGCCGCCGTCTTCGAGGACGCCCTGGCGGGGATGGAGGCCGGGCGCTCGGGGCACTTCGGCTGTGTCGTCGGCGTGGACCGGGTGGGCCAGGCCGACGCGCTGCGCGCGCACGGCGCGGGCATCGTGGTCAAGGATCTCGCCGAGCTGCTGGAGGACGACTCGTGATCACCGATTCCTCGTATGTCGTCGACCCCTGGGTGCTGCGGGAGATCGATCTCCGGCTCGATCTGCTGCCCCAGAGCGAATCGGTCTTCGCGCTCTCCAACGGCCATATCGGCTGGCGCGCCAATCTCGACGAGGGGGAGCCCCACGGGCTCCCCGGCTCCTATCTCAACGGCGTCTACGAACGGCGTCCGCTGCCCTACGCCGAGGCCGGATTCGGCTACCCCGAGGCCGGCCAGTCCATGATCAACATCACCAACGGCAAGATCATCCGGCTGCTGGTGGACGACGAGCCCTTCGATCTGCGCTACGGACGGCTGCGCTCCCATGAGCGCGTGCTCGACCTGCGCGCCGGGGTGCTGCACCGCACCTGCGAATGGACCTCCCCCTCCGGCACCAGTGTGCGGGTCCGCTCCACCCGGCTGGTCTCCCTCACCCAGCGGGCCATCGCCGCCGTCGCCTACGAGGTGGAGGCCGTCGACGCCCAGATCCGCGTCGTCGTCCAGTCCGAACTGGTCGCCAACGAGCAGCTTCCCGAGCGCGCCGGTGACCCCCGGGTGGCCGAGGCCCTGGAATCCGCGCTGAACCCCGAGGAGAACGCCGCCGACGACAAGCGGCTGCGGCTGATCCACTGCACCGAGGACAGCGGTCTGCGGGTCGCGGTCGCCGCCGACCACCTGATCACCGGGCCGCCGCCCACCCGCCACGCCGGCGAGAGCGGCGACGACGTCGCCCGGCTGACCGTCACCTCGGTGCTGGAGCCCGGCCAGGTCCTGCGGCTGGAGAAGCTGGTGGCCTACGGCTGGTCCGGCGCCCGCTCGCTGCCCGCCGTACGGGACCAGGTCGAGGCCGCGCTCGCCGGGGCCGCCAGCACCGGCTGGCGCGGCCTGGTGGACCAGCAGCGCACCTGGCTGGAGGACTTCTGGTCGCGCGCCGATGTGGAGGTCGAGGGCGACGCCGAGATCCAGCAGGCCGTGCGCTTCGCGCTCTTCCACGTCCTCCAGGCCGGAGCCCGCGCCGAGGAACGGGCCATCCCCGCCAAGGGCCTCACCGGCTCCGGCTACGACGGCCACACCTTCTGGGACACCGACACCTTCGTCCTGCCCCTGCTCACCTACACCTTCCCCGAGTCCGTGGCCGAGGCGCTGCGCTGGCGCCAGTCCATCCTGCCCGCCGCCCGGGAGCGGGCCCAGCAACTGGGCCACGAGGGCGCCACCTTCCCCTGGCGCACCATCGACGGCTCCGAATGCTCCGGTTACTGGCCGGCCGGCACCGCGGCCTTCCATGTCAACGCCGATGTGGCGGACGCGGTGGTGCGCTATGTCGCCGCCACCGGCGACGAGGAGTTCGAGCGCGAGACCGGTGTGGAACTGCTGGTGGAGACCGCCCGGCTGTGGCGCTCCCTCGGCCACCACGACCACCACGGCCGCTTCCATATCGACGGGGTGACCGGCCCCGACGAGTACAGCGCCATCGCCGACGACAACGTCTACACCAACCTCATGGCCCAGTCGAACCTGCGGGCCGCCGCGGACATCATCGAACGCCACCCGGACAAGGGCTCCGAACTGGGCGTCGACGACGAGGAGGCCGCCGCCTGGCGGGACGCGGCCGAGTCCATATCGGTCCCGTACAACAAGACCCTGGGCGTCCACGAGCAGTCGGCGGACTTCACCGGCCACCAGGAGTGGGACTTCCAGGGCACCCGTGCCGACCAGTACCCGCTGATGCTCAACTTCCCCTACTTCGACATGTACCGCAAACAGGTCGTCAAACAGGCCGACCTGGTGCTGGCGATGTATCTGCGCGGCGAGTGCTTCACCGAGGAGGAGAAGGCACGCAACTTCGACTACTACGAACGGCTGACGGTCCGGGACTCCTCCCTGTCCGCGTGCACCCAGGCCGTCATGGCCGCCGAGGTCGGCCATCTGCGGCTCGCCTACGACTACTTGGGCGAGGCGGCCCTGATGGACCTGAAGGACCTGGAGCACAACACCCGCGACGGTCTGCACATCGCCTCGCTCGCCGGTACCTGGATCGCCCTGGTCGCCGGGTTCGGCGGGATGCGGCACCGCGACGGCAGGCTGGAGTTCTCGCCCAAGCTGCCCGAGAAACTGGCCCGGCTCGCCTTCACCATGCAGGTGCTGGGCCGCGGACTGCGCGTGGAGATCACCGGCCGCAGCGTCACCTACTCCCTGACCGAGGGCGCCCCCATGGAGATCCGGCACTACGGCCGGCCCATCACCGTCTCCGAAAAGACCTCCCAGACCTGCGACATCGCCGAGCTGACGGCACGTCCCGAGCCCCACCAGCCCCCCGGCCGCCGCCCGAACCGCCGCGCCTGAGACGCGGACGACACAGCGCGGATGCCGGGACACAGCGAGGAGCGCGCGATGGACCCCCTGGAGGCCCTGGACCGGATCGCGTTTCTCCTGGAGCGCGCCCAGGCGCCGACCTACCGGGTGCGTGCCTTCCGCACGGCCCAGGCCGTGCTCGCCGGTCTGGACCCCCAGGAGGTCGAGCGGCGCGTCACCAACGGCACCCTACGGTCACTCAAGGGGCTCGGGCCCAAGACCTCACAGGTGGTCAAGGAGGCACTGAAGGGCCAGATGCCCGGATATCTGGCCAATCTGGAGGCCGAGGCCACCGAGGCCGAGCTCGAGCCCGACGAGGACGCGGCGAAGCTGTGCGCCGCGCTGCGCGGGGACTGCCATATGCACTCCGACTGGTCCGACGGCGGTTCCCCGATCGAGCTGATGGCCCGTACGGCGGCACGGCTGGGGCACGCATGGGCGGTGCTCACCGACCATTCCCCGCGGCTGACGGTGGCCCGCGGCCTCTCGGCGGACCGGCTGCGCGCCCAACTGGACGTGGTGGCGGAGCTGCGCCCGAAGCTGGCCCCCTTCCAACTGCTCACCGGGATCGAGGTGGACATCCTCCCCGACGGCTCCCTGGACCAGGAGCCGGAGCTGCTGGACCGGCTGGATGTGGTGGTGGCCTCGGTTCACTCCAAGCTGCGGATGGACGCCCGCCCCATGACCCGCCGGATGGTCACCGCCGTCAGCGATCCGCTGGTCGATGTGCTGGGCCACTGCACCGGACGGCTGCTCGGGGGTAAGCGCCCCGAGTCCGTCTTCGACCATGAGGAGGTCTTCGGCGCCTGCGCGGAGGCGGGCACCGCCGTGGAGATCAACTGCCGTCCGGAGCGGCTGGATCCACCGCGCGGGCTGTTGCGCGAGGCCGTCCGGGCGGGGACCTTCTTCTCCCTCGACACCGACGCCCACGCGCCCGGCCAGCTCGACTGGCAGCGCAACGGCTGCGCCCGGGCCGTGCAATGCGGGGTGCCGGTGGAGCGGGTCATCACCACCTGGACGGCCGGGCAGTTGGTGGAGTGGACCCGCACCCGACGGCCCCCGCGCCGGGCGAGCTGACGGCCGCCATCGGCCACCCGCGTCGGCGGACGGTACGCGAAATGCACGATGAATCTGCCTATGTGCGGTAAGTCCTCACATCATCTCCCCGGGCCGGGCTACCGTACAGGCGTCGCACGCCCCGCCGGGGTGTGGCGTACCGGGGGGAACGCATGACGGACATGACGGAGCTGGACGACGCCGCCATCGAGCGGATCCTGACGATGGTCGACGCCTCGGCGCGCGCCGTCGCCGAGGACGAACACGAGGAGCTCTTCGAGGAGTTCGCCGAGGAGACGCGCACCCGTCGGCGGGTGCCCGGCGCCGGGGAGTTCTTCGACGACCTCAGCGGGGCGCCCGCGGTCGACACCCATGTGTATCTCACCATCGGGCTGTCCCTGCTCGGCCAGATCGCCTTCACGGTGCTCTCGACGGCCACCGACATGGCCGTCCAGCGCGGACTGCGGGACGCCGTCGGCTATCTCGGGCGCTGCCTGCGCGGCGACTCCGCCACCGGCGGGACGGACACCGAGCAGGACGAGGACAGCACGGCGGGGCTCGCCCGGCGGGTGACGGTGGAGCTGCTGCTTCCGCCGGAGGTGGACCCGGACACGGTACGGGCCGTCGTACGGATCCAGGCGGAAGCGCTCATCCGCGCCGAACCCGGCCCCGATGGCGAACCCGGCGGCGGCCCCGACGACGCCGCGGACCCCGCCGGGCCCGGCCGGCCATGACCGCCGCGTCCCCGGTCCGTCGGCTGCGCCGGGCCGAGCGGACCTGCTGGACCGTCCTCATCGGGCCGCTGTGCGCGGCGCCCGCCACCGGGGCGAGCGTGCTGACCACGGGGGACGATCGGCTGTCCGCGCCGGCCGCGGTCGGCGCCACCGCGTTCCTGGCCGTCCTCGTCCTCCTCATCGTCTTCCTGCTGCCCCTCGTCAACGAGTGGCGGGCCGACTCCCTCAGCGGTCGTGAGGCCGAGGAGGCGCCGCATCCGGTCGACTGGTCGGCGAAGGGCTGGGCGCGTGTCCGGGACACCTTCCACTCCGCCGGACTGGACACCGCCCGGCTGGACGCGGTCTCCAGTTGGTCCCCGGTGGCCGATCTGAAGGTGGTCCACGTCCCCCAGCCGTCCCCGGGACGCCTGGGCCGGATGGAGGACTGGGGTACGCGGCTACGGCGCCGCAAGTCCGTCTGGGCCGTCGGCGCCGCGGGCGGACTGGCCTTCGCCGTACTTCAGGACCGGATCTCCCCGCCGTTCGACGGGGATCGTCTCCTGGTGCCCGCGATCATCCTGGTCATCGCACTCTGGGCGGCCGCGGGCACCTTCCTGTACCACGCGGTCACTCTGAACATCCGCAGGCCCACCGTCCATGTCGCCATTCCGCGCAGTTGGCGCACCCTGCTCAGAAGCCCGGCCGGGGCGGTCCTGCTCCGGCATGAGATCTCGCATCTGCGCCATGGTGATCCGATGCGACGGCGCTATCCGCGGCATGCTCCGGCGGCGGGGAAGGCCGCCGTGTTCTACGACGGGATGACGGCCCTCGCCATCACCCCCGTGGAGACCTCGGCGCAGACTGTCACCTCGATCGCCGTCTTCGCCCTCACTCTGACCTGCGGCCTTTACGCCAACAGCCGGGCCGGCCGGGTCCTGGTCACGCTGATGGAGATGCGGGCGGACGCCGAGGCGGTCACGGACGCTGAGTCGGCGGACCGGCTGTCCGCCTTCCTCACCCAGCAGCAGGAGAAGAACCCGACGCGGCAGAAGGCCGACCGGCTGCTGGCCCTCTCCCGCGGCTGGACCGGCGGCCACCCCGCCCCCTACGCCCGTGCCGTCGCCGCCGCAGGGGTCTTCGCGGCCGGCGTCTGTATCCCGGCGATCGGGATCTGGACGGGCGTCCTGGCCGGGGTGTCCGAATGAGGGATGGTCAGGGACGGTCGCAGGTCGACAGGCCGGGCCGCCAGCGGCAGGCGATGGCGGCGAACCCGCCGTCCGCCGTCACCGGCACGGACAGCGTCTGCCCGCCGCGCACCACCTTGGGCGTGCGGACCAGACCGTCCGGGCCGTCCAGGACCAGGTCGACGAGCCAGCGGCCCTTCTCCAGCCGCAGCGGCACCTTGGCGGTATGGGCGGGGCCGGTGAACGTACCGCCGATGAACCAGCGCGAGCCGCTGGCGCGGGCCAGCACCGCGCTCGCACCGGGCCGCCCGGTCAGCAGCCGGGTACGGTCCCAGGAGGCGGGGATCTGCTCCAGGAAGCGGCGGGCGAGCGGACGGGCGTCATACGACTCCGGGGTGCCCGCCAGGTCCTGGATACCGGACTCGTAGAGCACCGACAGGCCCACTTCCCCCGCGTCCGAACCCGCGTTGGGGCGCTCGGCCCGGTGGAAGGCCCCGGGGGTGAAGTCCATGGAGCCGATCACATTGCGGGTGAAGGGCAGCGTCGCCAGATGCTGCGGGGTGTTGGTCCGCTTCTCCTCGCCGTTCACCCCCTCCATCGACATCACCTGCGGCCAGGTGCGCTGGATGCCCTTGGGGATCGTCGAGCCATGGAAGTTGACCAGCA
Source organism: Streptomyces niphimycinicus (assembly GCF_018883605.1). Classification (GTDB taxonomy): domain Bacteria; phylum Actinomycetota; class Actinomycetes; order Streptomycetales; family Streptomycetaceae; genus Streptomyces; species Streptomyces niphimycinicus. The sequence goes on from NZ_JAHLEM010000068.1 coordinate 37,840, forward strand.
GATGGTGGTCCGCGGTGGCCTTGAGGATCTCGTCGTACCAGCGCAGCGTCTCCTGGGCCTCGGAGTCCATGAAGTCGATCTTCACGCCCTTGACCCCCCACTTCTCCAGCGTGGGCAGCCACAGTTCGCGCTCCTCGGCGGTGTCGAGGTCGCGGTGGTGGATCCAGACCTGGATGTCCACCTGCCGCTCGCGCGCGTAGTCCACGAGCTGCGGCATCCAGCTATTGCGCGGCCAGTTCGGATCGGTGACATCCCACTGGTCGGGGTCGAAGTACCAGCCCGCGTCCACCACCACATACGGCCAGCCGCGCTGGGCCGCGTAGTCCACGTACCCCTTCTGCATCGACAGGCTCTGCCCGGCCGCCTTGCCGCCCGCGAGCCAGGTCCACAGCGCGGGCCCGGGCCGGATCCAGGAGGTGTCGGCGACCCGCGAGGCGGGTGCCAGATCGTCGGTGAAGGTGGACTGGGTGACGGTGGCCAGATCGCCCACGATCAGCGCGCGCCAGGGTGTGCTGAGCGGTCCGTCGGACGCGACCCGCTGGTCCCAGAGCCCGATGCGGTACGTGGGCTGCCCCTGCTGATGGATCAGCCGGGCGGCGGAGTAGCGGCCGCTGAGATCCGACTCGGCGATCAGGGCGTAGCCGCCCGCCGTCCCGAAGAGCGCCTGGGCCATGTACTCGCCGGTGGGCGCGGTCGCCGCGGTGTACTCCTTGAACAGGTTCTCGTTGTCCTTGCGGTAGTCGCCCAGCCACGCGGCCGCGTCCGGCGGCAGGGTGAAGGCCGAGGTCTCGCCGAGGACATCGCCGCTGCCGGAGGGCAGCACATAGCGATAGGCGACCCCGTCGTCCGAGACCCGCACCACGAGGTCCAGCCGGGCGCTCCCGCTGCCCCGGAACCGGAAGCGGGCCTCGGTCATCCGCGCCGTGCGCGAGCGCTCCTTGCCGACCGTCGACCGGTAGCGCTCCACGACGGTGCGGTCGTGGCGCCCCAGATAGCGCAGCCCGTGTGACAGATCCGCCCGTTCGGTGACGATGCCCACGGGCGAGGGCTCGACCACCGTCCGTCCGCCCCGGGACACTTCGAGCGTCAGCGCTCCCGAGGCTCCGTCGAGCCGCAACTGTGCGAGGGGACCGGAGCGGGGTGAGGGGCCGCGCACGGTCCAGGCGGAGTCCTTCGCCTGCGCGGGCCCGGTGATGAAGAGCGTCATGGCCAGGACGCCGCAGAGCAGAAATGCCACAGCGGAGCGTCGGTAAGATCTCGGCATCGTTGCCTCCCGAGGCGGATACGTTACCGAGTCATCCGATAACTGGGGAGGGGTCGGGCGTCATTACGCCCCGTCAAGGGGTATTGGTGCATGAGAGATCGGATCTATGGGCGGGCCGCTTTCCGGGACGAAGCACGGGTAAGGGGTCGGCGGACGGACCCGCGTACGGTCCGGACAGGGAGGCGCACACGATGAGCGGCACGGCGGGGCCCCGAGACCCGGACCGGGAGACGGCGAACCGGGAGACGGCGAACCGGGAGACGGCGAACCGGGCGGCGGCGAACCGGGCGGCGGCGGACCCGGATCCCGGCCCGGACCCGGCCCCGGAGCCCGCCGAGCCCGAGGGCGGGGAGCCCGCCTGCTGGCTGGATCGGGTCTGCGCCGACTGCGGCGCGATCCAGGACGCCGCGCCCTTCGCCCGCTGTGCGCGCTGCGGCGCCCCCAGGGAGTGAGCACACCGGGCTCCCCGGTCGCCCGCCCCCGGTGCCCAACTCCCTTGAGGGGCGCACCGGGTACGGTCTGATCATGACCGCCGGAGCGCGGGTGCCGGCCGCCGGAAAACGCGGCCACCGTACCCCGTCCGGACGACCGGCAGCACGGATCAACGGGGGGCTTCGCCGTCGTGTTCTCCACCTCCGCCTCGGACCCGCCGTCCCCCTCGGAGACGGCCCACATGGTCGTCTGCGGTGACGACGCGCTCGCCCACCGCCTCGCCGCCGAGCTCCATGACGTCTACCGGACCCGGGTGACGGTCGTCATCCCCGGCGGCGCCCCGCTGGCGGACCCGGCCGGGCAGCGGGCGGCGGGATGGTGGCCGGGCGGCCGTACCTCCGCGCTCTTCGGCCGGTTCAGCGCGGCCGTCGGACGGATCCCGCTGCCCCGCCAGACCGCGGACGACCCCGCTCCGGACGGGGGAGTGCGGGTCATGGAGGTCCCGGTGCTCGACGAAGAGGTGCTGACCGCGGCAGGTGCGGAGCATGCGACCGCGCTCGCCCTGGTCCATGACGACGACGAGGCGAACATTCACGCCGCACTGCGCGCCCGCCGCCTCAACCCCCGGCTGCGGCTGGTGATCCGGCTCTACAACCGCAAGCTCGGCCAGCATCTGGAGGAACTCCTCGATGAGGCGGCACGGGTGGCCGATCCCGGCATGGACGCGGCGGAGCTGGACGCCACCACCACCGTACTGTCGGACGCCGACACCGCGGCCCCCGCACTCGCGGCCACCGCCATCGCGGGCACCAGCAAAGTCCTCCAGGCCGATGGGCTGCTGCTGCGCGCGGCCGAGCGCACCCCGCCCGGCCCCGACGAGGTCGCCCGCCCGGGGCTGTGCACTCTCGCCCTGCTCTCGTCCACCACCAGCGACCCGGGCGGCAGCGAGGGCTCCGACAGCAGCGGGGACGAAGGGCCCAAGCTGCTGCCCGGAGACGAGGAGGTGGCCGCCGCCACCGGACGCGACACGGTGGTGCTCGAGGCCGTCTCCGCCACCGGCGCTCCGCTGCCGCCACGGCGGCTCGGCACCCGCAGACTGCCCTTCGCCTCGCTGTTCTCCCGCCGACTGCGCTGGTCCGTCGCCGGGATGGCGATCGCCGTGCTCGCCCTGACCGTCGCCTCCTGGCAGCTCACCGGAGCCGGTCTGCTCCGCGCCGCCTACCTCACGGTGCTGGACGTGCTGGCGATCGACGACCCGGCGCTGGACGAGCCGACCGGACGCAAGGTCCTGCAACTGCTGTCCGGGCTGATCGGACTGCTGATGCTGCCCGTCCTGGTGGCCGCCGCGCTCGAAGCGCTGGGCACCTTCCGTACCGCCTCGGCGCTGCGCCGCCCGCCGCGCGGTCTCTCCGGCCACGTCGTGCTGCTCGGGCTCGGCAAGGTCGGCACCCGGGTGCTGGCCAGACTCCGGGAGATGGACATCCCCGTGGTGTGCGTGGAAGAGGATCCCGCGGCGCGCGGTATCCCGCTGGCCCGCAGGCTGGGGGTGCCGACGGTCATCGGCGATGTCACCCAGGAGGGCGTCCTGGAGGCCGCCAAGATCCAGCGGGCACACTCCCTGCTCGCCCTGACCAGCGTCGACACCACCAACCTGGAGGCGACGCTGTACGCCCGCTCGGTCAAGCCCCGGCTGCGGGTGGCGCTGCGCCTGTACGACGACCGCTTCGCCACCGCCGTCTACCGCACGCTGCGCGCGGCCCATCCGCGGGCCCTCACCCGCAGCCGCAGCGTCTCCAGCCTGGCGGCCCCGGCGTTCGCCGGGGCGATGATGGGGCGTCAGATCCTGGGTGCCATACCGGTCGAGCGCAGGGTGCTGCTCTTCGCCGCCCTGCATGTGGCCGGGCATCCGCAACTGGAGGGGCGTACCGTCGCCGAGGCGTTCGCACCGGGCGCCTGGCGGGTGATCGCACTGGACGCGGCGGAACCCGCCGACCGGCAGCGCGACCTCGCCGCGGCGCCTCCCTACGACGGCGTCGCCCAGGAGCCCGCGCTGGTGTGGGATCTGCACCCCGGCTATGTCCTGCGGCCGCACGACCGGGTGGTGCTGGCCGCCACCCGCCAGGGCCTGGGCGAAATCCTCGCGGGTGCGGCCCACCGCGACTGACGTCCAGCCGCCCGTGGCGCTCCCGGGAGCGGGGGCCACATGGTGCGGCGGTGCCCGGGATGCGATGATGCCGGGCGACAAAGGCGACGGCGGGACGAGGAAGCCGGTGTGAATCCGGCGCGGTGCCGCCACTGTGATCGGCGAGCGGATCCCGAACAGGCCACTGCCCGTATCCGCGGGTGGGAAGGCCGGGACGAGCATCGACCCGAGAGCCAGGAGACTCACGCGGTCGCCTCCTCGACGCAAACCGGGGCGGACTTCCCCGGAGGAGGGTGCTACGGCATGCCTGTGAGGCCGACCGACCCGGTGCCATGCCGGGTGACCGTATGCCGGGACTGCTGCTGCGGCAGCCCCAAGGTGACCGGAATCGACCATGCGGCGCAGCTCGCACGGCTCGGTGAGGAGGCGCCCGTACGCGTCTCCGAGTGCCTGGACGTCTGCGATCAGGCCAATGTGATCGTGGTGCAGCCATCGGCCGCCGGACGTGCCGCCGGGGGCAGGCCGGTGTGGCTCGGCCTGGTCAACGACCCGGACGCGACGGAGGACGTCGTGGCCTGGGTCAGGGCGGGCGGCCCCGGTGTGGCGCCGCTGCCCGACATCCTCGATCTGTACGCCTTCTCGCCACGGCTGCGCGCCTCGCCCGAGCCGTCGTCCGGCGGGCGCTGACCGGCCGAAGTTCCCTACGGCTTCCGGGAGTTGCTCATTGGGAGCAGGAGTCTGGCGGCCCCGCACCCGGTGGGCTACCGTCGGTAACACGTTGCCGTCGCGGCAACCCCCTGCGCATCTCCCGCACCCTCCGTACCCCCTTCCGGAAGGCAGCCCATGGAGAACTCCACAGAGAACGCCGCCTCGCTCGCCGGGATAAGCCGCCGCCGCGCCCTGACGGCGGCGGGCGGTGTGCTCGCCGGCGCCGCGCTCGCCCAGGCGGCCGGTCCGGCCTTCGCCGCCTCCGGGGCGTCCTCGGACGCGGACGCCATCGTGGTCGGCGGCGGTCTCGCCGGGCTGGTCGCGACGGCCGAACTGGCGGCCGCGGGACGCAAGGTGCTCCTCCTCGACCAGGAGCCCGAGAGCAACCTCGGCGGCCAGGCGTTCTGGTCCTTCGGCGGCCTGTTCTTCGTCGACTCCGAGGAACAGCGGCTGATGGGCATCAAGGACACCCACGAACTGGCCTGGCAGGACTGGCTCGGCGCGGCCGGCTTCGACCGCGGCGTCTTGGATCCCGGCGGCCAGGACTACTGGGCCCGCAAATGGGCCGAGGCATACGTGGACTTCGCGGCCGGGGAGAAGCGGTCCTGGCTGCACGGGCTCGGCGTGCAGTGGTTCCCGATCGTCGGCTGGGCCGAGCGCGGTGGCGGCCTCGCGGACGGGCACGGCAACTCGGTGCCGCGTTTCCATGTCACCTGGGGCACCGGTCCGGCCGTGGTCGAGCCGTTCGAGAAGAAGGTGCGGGCCGCCGCGAAGGACGGGCGGGTGACCTTCAAGTTCCGGCACCGGGTGGACGATCTGGTGGTCACCGGCGGTGCCGTCACCGGGGTCAGCGGCTCGATCCTGGAGCCCAGCGACGCCGCCCGCGGCAAGCCCACCTCGCGCACCGTGGTCGGACACTTCGAGCTCAACGCCCCGGTGGTGATCGTCACCTCGGGCGGTATCGGCGCCAACCACGATCTCGTGCGGCGGAACTGGCCCGACCGGCTCGGCACACCGCCGAAGTTCATGGTCACCGGCGTCCCGGCGTATGTGGACGGCCGGATGCTGGCGATCACCGAGAAGGCGGGCGGACGGATCGTCAACCCCGACCGCATGTGGCACTACACCGAGGGCCTCAGGAACTACGACCCGATCTGGCCGGGCCACGGCATCCGCATTCTGCCGGGCCCCTCCTCGATGTGGTTCGACGCGAAGGGCAACCGCTTCGCCACCCCCGACATCCCGGGCTACGACACTCTGCACACCCTCGGGACGATCACCGCCACCGGCTATGACTACTCCTGGTTCGTCACCACCCAGAAGATCATGGCCAAGGAGTTCGCGCTCTCGGGCTCCGAGCAGAACCCGGACCTGACCAACAAGGACATCCTCCAGCTCCTCTCCCGCATCTGGCAGACACCCGAGCCGATCCAGCGATTCCGGGACAAGGGCGAGGACTTCGTCGTCGCGAGCACCCTGCCCCAACTGGTCGCGGGCATGAACAAGTTGACCGGCGACAACCTCATCGACCTGGCGGACCTCACCCGGCAGATCGAGGCCCGCGACCGCGAGATCGCCAACCCGTACACCAAGGACGTCCAGGTCATGGGCATCCGCAACGCGCTCGCCTACCCCGGGGACGCGCTCAGCCGCACCGCCTCCGCGCACCGGATCCTGGACCCGTCCGCCGGACCGCTGATCGCCGTGCGCCTCAACATCCTCACCCGCAAGACCCTCGGCGGCCTCCAGACCGACCTCTCCGGCCGCGTCCTGGACGGCTCCGGCAACCCGATCACCGGTCTGTACGCGGCCGGTGAGGTCTCGGGCTTCGGCGGCGGGGGAGTGCACGGCTACCGCTCCCTGGAGGGCACCTTCCTCGGCGGCTGCCTGTTCTCGGGCCGCGCCGCGGGCCGCGCGGCCGCCGCCGCGACCGCGACCTGAACCGGGGGACGCGTCGGCGGTGGCGCACCGGGCACATGGCAGACTCCTCCTGCGGTCCGCGGGCGGCCGGGAGCATCCCCGGCCGGTCAA
>NZ_JAHLEM010000680.1 GCF_018883605.1 Streptomyces niphimycinicus
CCGGCCGCCGGTGCCGGCGCGGCCTCGGAGGGGGCTTCGGCGACCGCGGGAGCGGGGGCGCGCAGGGTTACGGGGTCGGCGAAGGCCCGGACGTCGACCGCGTCGGTCACCGCTTCCGGGTCGGCCGCGTAGCGCCCCGGCCCGGACACGGGGGCGCCCCCCGCGACGGGGGCGTCCGCGTCCTCGGCGGTGCGCTCCACGGGGTCGTCCGCCGGGTCCCCGGGGCGCTCGAGGTCCACACGGCTCTTGGCGTAACGGCGCTCCATGCCCGCCCGTCCGGACAACAGCCGGATGGCCGTGCTGAAGCGTTCCGTCGGACGGGCCTCATTGAGCTCGTCCTGCCTACGAAGCCACATCGGCACCAAATAGGCGGCCCAGGCCCCGACGATGACTGCGTAGATGAGGCCACTGCTGCTCACGCTCACACGGTAGAGGGGTCCGCATGAGGCCATCTGCCAATTGGCGCGGTGTGTCGCACGATCTGGCTGATATCTCGAAAGTTTTTTGTGATTGATGGGATGACCAGGCCGGAAATGTTCTCCCGTTATTCGAACAGGTATTTTATTTCTGTGATGCGCCTGGTCGGGTCCGATGCCATCGGCTCAGCAGTCCCTCGGACAGTTCCTCCACCGTGAGCGCGTAAACCAGGTGATCCCGCCATGCGCCGTCGATGTGGAGATAGCGCGGCCGCAGTCCCTCCTGGCGGAATCCGAGTTTCTCCACCACCCGGCGGCTGGGCAGGTTCTCGGGCCGGATGCACACCTCGACGCGGTGCAGTCCGACGGTGCGGAAGCAATGGTCGACGGCGAGCGCGACCGCGGTCGGCATCACTCCGCGCCCGGCCACCGACTGGTCGATCCAATAGCCGACATGGCCCGAGCACATCGACCCCCAGGTGATCCCGGCGACCGTCAACTGCCCGGCCAGCCGCCCCTGGTACTCGATGATGAACGGCAGCATCCGCCCCGCGTGCGCCTCCGCCCGCAGATGGCGGACCATCTGCCGGTAGGTGGGCCGGTGGGTGACGGGGCCGCCCGGTGAGGGCGGCGGGATGGTGGCCTCCCAGCGCCGCAGCCACTCCCGGTTGCGCTGGTTGACCTCGCGCCAGGCGCGCTGGTCGCGCAGCTTTATGGGGCGGAGGACGGTGTCGCCGTCCGCCAGTGCGACCGGCCAGGGGGCGTTCAGCGCGCGCTCCCGTCCGGCCCCGCGGCATCGGCGGGAGCGGCGGGGCCGGCGGGTCTGCGGTGGTCCCCGCCGTGGATCTGGTCGACCGCGTGGGCCAGGAGGCGGCCGAGCACCTTGAGGCCGTCGCGCACGCCGCCGGTGGAGCCGGGCAGATTGACGATCAGGGTGGTGCCGGCGACCCCGGCGAGCCCCCGGGAGAGCGCGGCGGTGGGCACCTTGGCGAGCCCCTCGGCGCGGATGGCCTCCGCGATGCCGGGGATCTCGTAGTCCAGGACGCCGCGGGTGGCCTCCGGGGTGCGGTCGGTGGGGGTGAGACCGGTGCCGCCGGTGGTCACCACGACGTCGTACGAGGCGGCCACGGCGTCCCGCAGGGCGGCCGCCACCGGATCGCCGTCGGGCACCACGCGCGGGCCGTCCACCGCGAAGCCGAGGGCGGTCAGCCCCTCGGCGATCAGCGGGCCTCCGGTGTCGGCGTAGACCCCGGCGGCGGCGCGGTTGGAGGCGGTGACGACCAGGGCGCGGCGGTGCGGCGCCGCCGAGCCGCTCATGTCCGGCTCCAGTCGCCGGACTTACCGCCCGTCTTCTCCTCCACCCGGACGTCGGTGATGACGGCTCCCTTGTCGACGGCCTTGACCATGTCGATCACCGTCAGGGCGGCGACCGAGACCGCGGTTAGGGCCTCCATCTCCACGCCCGTGCGGTCCGTGGTCTTCACGGTGGCGGTGATCTCGACGGCGTCGTCGGCGACCGCGAGGTCCACCGTGACGCCCGACACCGCGAGCGGATGACACAGCGGGATCAGGTCCGGGGTCCGCTTGGCGCCCATGATGCCCGCGATCCGGGCGGTGGCGAGGGCGTCGCCCTTGGGGAGGCCCTCGCCGCGCAGCAGTTCCACGACGCGCGGCGCGACGCGTACGCGGCCGCTCGCCCGGGCGGTGCGCGCGGTGACGTCCTTGGCCGAGACGTCGACCATGCGGGCGGCGCCCGACGGGTCGAGGTGGGTGAGATGGTCCTGGGCGCTGCTCATCGTTCTCCCGGTCCGGGCCAGGTGGCTCCTGTGTGGGACGACACCGTACCCGCCGCTGATGGCGGCTAGGCCAGCAGGACGACGTCCACCTCGGCGCCGGGGGAGACCTCGGTGACGTCCTCGGGGACGACGATCAGCGCGTTGGCGTGTGCCATGGCCTTGATCAGGTGCGATCCCGCGCCGCCCACCGGGCTGACGGTGGCCGGGCCGTCGATCGTGGCCGGTTCGTACCAGCCGCGCAGGAACTGGCGTCTGTCCTTGGGCGAGGAGGCGACGCCCTCGGGGCAGACCGCCCGCTCGATGGGGCGGTGGATGTCGGTGCCGCCCAGCATGGTGCGGATGATGGGGCGCACGAAGAGCTCGAAGGAGACGTACGAACTCACCGGGTTGCCGGGCAGGGCGATCAGCGGGGTGTCCTCCGGGCCGACGCGCCCGAAGCCCTGGGGCTTGCCGGGCTGCATGGCCAGCTTGCGGAAGTGCACCTCGTGCATCGCCTCCTTGACCACGTCGTACGCGCCGACGCTGACCCCGCCGCTGGTGACGACGACATCGGCGCGGACCAACTGGTCCTCGACGGCGGCGCGCAGCGTCGCCGCGTCGTCGGCCACCGCGCCCACCCGGTAGGCGATCGCGCCGGCCTCCCGGGCGGCGGCGGTGAGCTGGAAGCTGTTGGAGTCGTGGATCCGGCCGGGGCCCACCTCCTCACCGGGCTGGACCAGCTCGCTGCCGGTGGAGATCACGACCACCCGGGGCCGGGGCCGCACCTTCACGGTGGCGCGGCCGAGCGCGGCCAGCAGCCCGATCTGCGGGGCGCCCAGGAGCGTGCCGGCCCGCAGCGCGAGCTCGCCCGCGTCCGCGTCGCTGCCCCGGGTGCGGACATGCTGGCCCTCCCGCACCGGGCGGAAGACGCGCACCCGGCCGCTTCCGCCGTGGGGGTCCGAGCCGCGTGCGGGCATATGGGTGACCGGCCCGCTGTCGAGGCCGCCGTCGGTCCACTCGACGGGGACGACGGCCTGGCCGCCGGGCGGGGTCGGGGCGCCGGTCATGATCCGGGCCGCCTCGCCGGGGCCCACGGCGGGCAGGTCACCACTGCCCGCCGCGATGTCGCCGACGACGGTCAGCACCGCGGGATGGTCCTCGGTCGCGGCCGCGACGTCAGCCGTACGGACGGCATAGCCGTCCATGGAGCTGTTGTCGAACGGCGGAAGCGCGCCGGGGACGGTGACGTCCTCCACCAGGACGCAGCCCTGGGCCTCGAGCAACTGAAGCTCGATGGGCTCCAGCGGGTGGACATGCCCGAGGATGTCGTCGAGGTGCTCGGCCACCGTCCAGACCCGGTCCTGGTCCGGGCCGTGATCGGCGGCCCGTTCTGCGGTGCTGCTCAAGGTGCTACATCTCCTCGGTGACGTAACTGCGAAGCCATTCCCGGAACTCCGGGCCCAGGTCTTCACGTTCGCACGCGAGTCTGACAATGGCACGCAGATAGTCGCTACGGTCGCCTGTGTCGTAGCGGCGCCCCTTGAAGACGACGCCGTGCACCGGGCCGCCGAGATCCGGACTGGAGGCTAGCGCCTGTAGGGCGTCGGTGAGCTGGATCTCGCCACCGCGGCCCGGCTCGGTCCTGCGCAGCACCCCGAAGACGGCCGGGTCGAGCACATAGCGGCCGATGACGGCGTAGTTGCTGGGCGCGTCCGCGGGGTCGGGCTTCTCGATCAGGCCGGTGACCTGGACGACGTCGTCGTCCACGGTCGGCTTGACCGCCGCACAGCCGTAGAGGTGGATCTGTGCCGGGTCCACCTCCATCAGCGCGATGACACTGCCGCCGTGCCGCTCCTGGACGTCGACCATGCGGGCCAGAAGCGGGTCGCGGGCATCGATGAGGTCGTCGCCGAGGAGGACGGCAAAGGGCTGGTCACCTACGTGCGGGGCGGCACAGAGCACGGCGTGGCCGAGACCCTTGGGGTCCCCCTGGCGCACGTAGTGCATGGTCGCAAGGTCGCTGGACTCCTGGACGCGGGCGAGTCGGGTCTCGTCGCCCTTGCGGGTCAGTGCCTCTTCGAGCTCGTAGTTGCGGTCGAAGTGGTCTTCCAGGGGGCGCTTGTTACGACCGGTGACCATGAGGACGTCGGACAGTCCGGCGGTGACGGCTTCCTCGACGACGTACTGGATCGCCGGCTTGTCGACAACCGGCAGCATCTCCTTGGGGGTGGCCTTGGTGGCCGGAAGAAAGCGGGTTCCGAGCCCCGCGGCAGGGATGACAGCCTTGCTGATCCGAGTACGCGATTGAGTCATGTTCCGAACCCTATCCGGTCCCTTTGGGGCGAATGATGAGCATTCGGTGAATATGGCATGAGACAGGAAGATTGCGCACCCAGTGATCAACTTTGACGGTAGTAAGCGCGCATTGCGGAGACATCACCTGACAGTGAGGTCCAGGTTGACGGCGGATGACATCGAGAAGGCCGGCGCCGCTCTGGCGTGTCGTGCCCTGGAGCTTCCCGAGATCGCCGGGGCGGCCACGGTGGCGGCCTATGTGTCCGTGGGGAGCGAGCCCGGTACGCACGCCCTGCGGGAGGCCCTGCGCGCCCGTGGGGTGCGGGTGCTGCTTCCGGTGCTGCTTGAGGACGACGATCTCGACTGGGGCGAGGACGAGGGGCCGGGGCGGCTGGTGCCCGCCCGGCGCGGCCTGCTGGAGCCCAAGGGGCCGCGGCTCGGCCCCGAGGCGGTGACCCGGGCGGACGTGGTGCTGCTGCCCGGGCTCGCGGTGGACCGGCGCGGGATGCGGCTGGGCCGCGGCGGCGGCTCGTACGACCGGGTGCTGGCCCGGCTGGCGGGCGCGGGGGCCGATCCGGCGCTGGTGGTGCTGCTGTACGACGGTGAGGTGCTGGACGAGGTACCCGAGGAGGGCCACGACCGCCCGGTGCACGCGGCGGTGACCCCGTCGGGCCTCCACCGCTTCGCGCCACGGCCCCGCTGAAGGCGCCCGGAGGCGTCTCCCGGCGGGGCCGCGAGGGTCGGCGGGCCCGGGACCGGCCGGGGGCGAAAACGCCCCTCAGACGGCCACCGGGCCCATCTGAGCCCCGTGCGGGGCTCCGGGGTCGCTAGGGGGTGAGCGCCAGCTCGTCCTCCGTCGACTTGTCCACCGCGCTCTTGCCGAACGCCCAGGGCAGCAGCTCGCCCTTCGCCCACTTCTCGGTCTGGTCCGTGTAGTGCGCGTTGTAGGCGTGGCCGGAGGCGCCGGTGAGGTTGATCCAGCGCGACTTGTCGAGGTTGTCGAGGTTGACGACCATCCGCATCGACGGGACCCAGGTGACGTCGTAGCCGCCCGCCGCGTTCCAGCCGGTGGCGTTGACCGCCGCCTCGCCGCCGGAGAGGTTCCACGGGCCGCGGTTGAGGAGCCACTGCACCACGCCGGGGCCATCGGTGCCCAGGGTCTGGTTCTTCAGCGTCAGTCGGTGCAGCCGGCCCCAGCTCCAGCTATTGATGTCCTTGCCCAGCTTGGCGGTGAGCTCGGAGCGCGCGGCCCGCATGGCCTGCCCGAGCAACTCGTCACGGTTGGTGGCGCCGGGCTTGTTGCGGGTGCCCTCCGTCTTCCACCAGTCGTTCTTCGGATCCTTGATGATGTTCCGCACGACCTCGTACCAGCGGTCGCCGCCGTCCGGCTGGGCCATGTCGGCGTCGCGCTTACCGCATTCGCGCACCAGCCGGGCGTTGCCGTTCAGGTCCTCCAGCGGACCCGAGTCGTCGGCCGGGCGCACCCGCAGGCACTCCCCCTTGACCCGCAGCTCCTTGGGGAGCTTGTCGCCGAAGGCCAGCTTGAGGGTGTTGCGCCAGACGGCGTTGAAGTACGCGGCGGCCGCCGAGTCCGAGTCCTGGGTGTAGTCCCAGCCCTCCAGCAGCTTCTGCGCCTGCCGTACGTAGTCGTCCTTGACGTCGATCTTCAGCAGATAGGGCGTCAGCACCTTGGCGATCTCGCTGCTGTTGTCCATTTGCAGGGACTGCATGTCGTCCGTGGAGATCTTCCCGCCGTCCTTGGTCTTCGACTCGATGAGGTCGGTGATGCGCTGGCTTCGCGCGCCGTACCCCCAGTCGTCGGTCAGCAGATACGGGTAGTCCTTCTTGTCCACGACGGCCTGGTTGGCGGTGACGATATAGCCGCGATCGGGGTTGAGCTCCCAGGGCAGCGCCGACTGCGGAATGTACTTGCTCCACTTGTAGCGCGAGTCCCAGCCGGGCGCCGGATAGCGGCCGTCGCCCCTGCCGCGCACCGGGATCTGGCCGGGCGCCTGGTAGCCGATGTTGCCCTTGGTGTCGGCGTAGATGAGGTTCTGGGAGGGGACCGCGAAGTCGCGGGCCGCCTTACGGAAGTCGCTGAAGTTCTTCGCGGTGTTCAGCTTGAAGACCGCGTCCATGGTGTTGGACGGGGTGAGCGCGGTCCACTTCAGCGCCACCGCGTAGCCGTCGCCGCGGTCGGGGGCCACGTCATCGGCGCCACTGCCCACCGGGGCCTTCTTGCCGACGGAGGTGAGCTCGTCATCACGGTCGGAGACGATCGGACCGTTGTTGGTGGTGCGGACGGTGATCGTCCGGCTCTTGCCGCCCGCGACCTTGATGGTCTCCTCGCGGGTGGTGAACGGGAGCTGCTTGCCGTCGTAGAGATAGCCGTTGTCGGTGACCTTCTCCAGGTACAGGTCGCTGACGTCGGCACCCAGGTTGGTCATGCCCCAACTGATGTCCTGATTGTGACCTATGACCACGCCGGGCAGACCGGCGAAGGTGAAGCCCGCCGCGTCATACGGACAGGCGCTGGTGACCTGCTTGCAGTGCAGCCCCATCTGGTACCAGACGGACGGAAGCTGGGGCGCCAGGTGCGGGTCGTTGGCGAGCAGCGGCTTGCCGGTGGTCGTGTACTTGCCGGAGACGACCCACGAGTTGGAGCCGATACCGGTCCCGTTCGGGCCGAGCAGCGCCGGAACGTCGTCCAGGGTCTTGGAGAGCGAGGACAACTGGCTCTGGAGCCCCTGAGCGGCTCCGGTGGCCCCTCCGTCCGCCGTGCCGCCCGTACCGCTCGTGGAGCCCGCCGGGGTGGCCTTGGGGTCGAACTCGTCCGTCAGCTCGTTGACGCCGCCGCCCTGGACGATCGGCTTGTTCCGGCTGTACGGGTACGACGGGTAGAGCTGATCTATCTGCTTGGCGCTGAGCCTGCTGGAGGCCAGGGCGCGGTCCACCTCGTCCTGCATATTGCCGCGCAGGTCCCATGCCATCGCCTTGAGCCAGGCCAAGGAGTCGACCGGGGTCCACTTCTCGGGCTTGTAGCCGTCGTTCTTGAAGTCCAGGGCCGCGTACTCGACGGACAGCGCATCGCCCTGGTGGTCCTTGAGATAGGCGTTGACGCCGTCGGAGTAGGCCCGCAGATACTTCTTGGTGGCGGGCGACACCTTGGTGTCGTACTCCTGCTTGGCCACCCGGTGCCAGCCCATGGTGCGCAGGAACGCGTCGGTCTCCACCTGGCCGGAACCGAACATCTCCGAGAGCCGCCCGGCCGTCATATGGCGGCGGACGTCCATCTCCCAGAAGCGGTCCTGGGCCTGGACGAACCCCTGGGCCCGGAAGAGGTCCTCGGAGGTACCGGCGTAGATCTGAGGTATCCCATAGCCGTCACGTTTGACCTGAACGGGTCCTGACAACCCCTTCAGCTCCAGCGATCCCGTGGTCTCCGGGAATGAGGCACGAACTGTACTGATGCTCCAGTACGCGCCGTAGCCGACGCCCCCGACGAGCAGCAGCACGACTGCGATCACGATCAGGCGGAGACGTCGGCTCTTCTTCTTTTTGGGAGAAGAGCCGGTGGTGTTGGCGGGCATCGCTGTCCTTCGAGGGGCAGGGTGAACCTGGAGTGCTGGAGCAACCATAGGCGCAGCGCTGTCGCCGCCCCTACGCGGAGTCATGACTGACGCTTCGCACCGGCCACCGACCGGGCTGGTACACCTCGGCGAAGGCTCCTCGTGGGAGGCTCGCGTCAAGATCCCGTAAAATGTTAGGTAAGGCAATGAAGTTCCGGTCGGCGGGGACCTGTTCGCAGCGTTCCCGCCGCTCCCGTGAGAAAGGGTCGGCCCCTGACTGTTCACCACCTCAATGAACTGCTGTTGATCTGCTCGCTCGTCCTGCTTTTCGCGGTGGTGGCCGTAAGGATCTCCTCGCGCAGCGGGCTGCCCACGCTGCTGATCTACCTCGGGATCGGCGTCGCGATCGGCACGGACGGGATCGGCGTCACCTTCAACGACGCCGAGCTGACACAGGTCCTCGGCTACGCCGCGCTGGTCGTCATCCTGGCCGAAGGCGGTCTGGGCACGAAGTGGGGCGAGATCAAACCCGCCCTGCCGGCGGCCGCCGTCCTGTCCACCGTGGGTGTCGCGGTGAGCGTGGGGCTCACCGCCACCGCGGGGCACTATGTGGTGGGACTGGACTGGCGGCAGGCGCTGATCATCGGCGCGGTGGTGTCGTCCACGGACGCGGCGGCGGTCTTCTCGGTGCTGCGCACCGTGCCACTGCCCAAGCGGCTCACGGGCGTCCTGGAGGCCGAGTCGGGCTTCAACGACGCCCCCGTGGTGATCCTGGTGGTCGCCTTCTCCAGCGAGGGCCCCATAGAGCACTGGTACACCCTGATCGGCACGATCGTCCTGGAGCTGGCGATCGGCGCGGTGATCGGCCTCGCCATCGGCTGGCTGGGCGCGTACGGCCTGCGGCATGTGGCATTGCCCGCCTCGGGTCTGTACCCGATCGCGGTGATCGCCATCGCGGTGACCGCCTACGCGGGCGGTGCGCTGGCGCACGGGTCCGGCTTCCTCGCCGTCTACCTCGCCGCGCTCCTCATGGGCAACGCACGGCTGCCGCACTGGCCGGCGACGCGCGGCTTCGCCGAGGGGCTGGGCTGGCTCGCCCAGATCGGGATGTTCGTCCTGCTGGGACTGCTGGTCACCCCGCATGAGCTGGGCGATGACGTGCTGCCCGCCCTCGTGGTCGGGCTGGTGCTGACCGTGGTGGCCCGGCCGGTGTCGGTCCTGGTCAGCACGGCGCCGTTCCGGCTGCTCTGGCGGGAGAAGGCGCTGCTGTCCTGGGCCGGGCTGCGCGGGGCGGTGCCGATCGTCCTGGCGACCATCCCGATGGTCAGCGATGTGCCCGGCAGCCGCCGGATCTTCAACATCGTCTTCGTGCTGGTGATCGTCTACACCCTGGTCCAGGGGCCGACGCTGCCCTGGCTCGCCACCCGGCTGCGGCTCGAGGAACCCGAGCCGGCCGATCTGGGCATCGAATCGGCGCCCCTGGAGCGGCTGCGCGGCCATCTGCTGTCGGTGTCGATCCCCCAGGCGTCCAAGATGCACGGCGTCGAGGTCGGCGAGCTGCGGCTGCCCACAGGGGCCGCGGTCACCCTGGTGGTCCGGGGCGGGACCAGCTTCGTACCCCTGCCCTCGACGATGCTGCGGCGCGGCGACGAGCTGCTGGTGGTGGCCACGGACCCGGTGCGCGACGCGGCGGAGGGGCGGCTGCGGGCGGTGGGCCGGGGCGGCAAGCTGGCAGGCTGGCTGGGTACGGGAGCGGGCTGAGGGGCGGGCCTCGGACGGTGGGTTCGATCACCGTGTATCCCGTCCCAGTGGACTGACGCGCAGGAATACTGCACTATGGAGCGTCGTTAGCACTCATTGAGTGAGAGTGCCAGGAGGAAGAACGTGCCGACCTACCAGTACCAGTGCACCGAGTGTGGCGAGGGCCTCGAGGCGGTGCAGAAGTTCACCGACGACGCGCTCACCGTGTGCCCCAACTGCGAGGGACGCCTGAAGAAGGTGTTCTCCGCCGTCGGCATCGTGTTCAAGGGCTCCGGGTTCTACCGGAACGACAGCCGCTCCTCTTCCAGCAGCACGAGCGGCGGTTCCAGCAAGCCCGCGGCGAAGAGCGACAGCTCCGACTCGTCGTCTTCCTCGGCTTCGTCCTCGACCTCGGACTCTTCTTCCTCGTCCTCCTCCTCGACGTCTTCGTCGTCGGGGTCGTCTTCGTCGTCCTCGAAGTCCTCGTCGTCTTCGTCGTCTTCGTCGTCGAGTTCGGCCGCCTGACCCGGCCACCTCTCTTCGGCTTCCTCGGCACCCCGCCGCCTCCACCGGGAGGTGGCGGGGTGTCGTTCGTGCGGACGCGGGTGGCTAGGGTGATCGCATGGTCGAGACCAGCAGGCAAGCAGACATAGGGGTCATCGGGGGATCGGGGTTCTACACATTCCTCGACGACGTGACCGAGATCACTGTGGAGACTCCCTATGGGGCGCCGAGCGACTCGCTCGTCCTCGGCGACATCGAGGGGCGACGGGTCGCCTTCCTCCCGCGGCACGGCCGCAAGCACCACCTGCCGCCGCACCGCATCAACTACCGCGCCAACCTCTGGGCCCTGCGCTCGCTCGGGGTACGGCAGGTCTTCGGCCCGTGCGCGGTGGGCGGACTTCAGCCGGAGTACGGACCCGGCACGCTGCTCGTCCCGGACCAACTGGTGGACCGCACGAAGGCGCGTACGCAGACCTACTTCGACGGCGAGCCGCTTCCTGACGGCCGGATTCCGAACGTCGTGCACACCACCTTCGCCGACCCGTACTGCCCGGTGGGGCGGAACGCGGCCGTGGACGCGGCACGCGGACGCGGCTGGGAGCCGGTGGACGGCGGGACGATGTGCGTGATCGAGGGGCCGCGCTTCTCCACCCGGGCCGAATCGCGCTGGCATGCGTCGCAGGGCTGGTCGGTGGTCGGCATGACGGGCCACCCGGAGGCGGTGCTCGCCCGTGAACTGGGGCTCTGCTACACGTCGTTGACACTGGTCACCGACCTGGACGCGGGAGTGGAGACCGGCGAGGGCGTCACCCACACCGAGGTGCTGAAGGTCTTCGGGGAGAACGTGGGCCGACTGCGTGAGGTCCTCTTCGACGCGGTGGGCAAGCTGCCGGAGAACTCCGCGCGGGACTGCCTGTGCACCCACGTCCACGACGGCTGGGACCTGGGGATCGAGCTTCCATAGGCGCGGCGCGGGGCGGCCGGACGACAGGGACCGCTATCGCTCGCCCGGGTGACCGAGTTGTCCACAGCCCGGTGGCCGTCCACAGGCCCGAGCGGGATCGGGTGGGGGCGGGCATGGTGAGGGGGCCAGAAGCACTCGGTCCCTCACGGCAGGCGGTGATGTGCCATGTCCCATCCGTCCCCCACCCTCGCGTTACCCCGCTCCGCTCCCCCGGCCCGTGCGGTGCCCCGCTTCGATCCGGTGCGCACCGAGCGCTCCGGCGGATTCCGGCTGCGGCGGGCCATGCGGCGGCGGCGCCGTGCGATGGCGGCCGGGCTGGCGCTGAC
>NZ_JAHLEM010000681.1 GCF_018883605.1 Streptomyces niphimycinicus
CGCCCGCCGTGCCCGCCGTGCCCGCCACGCCCGCAACTCCGGGCGCCACCTGGGCGCGCACGCCGCGCCGTAGCAGCGCGCGGATGCGGGCCATCAGCTCACGCGGACTGAACGGTTTGGTCAGGTAGTCGTCCGCGCCCAGGTCCAGACCGAGGAGCAGATTGTCCTCGGTGGACCGAGCGGTCAGCATCAGCACCGGCAGCCCGGCGAGGCCGGCCTCCGACCGGATGGTCCGGCACACCCCGAGCCCGTCCAGCCCAGGCATCATCACGTCGAGCACCAGCAGGTCGGGCAGCCGACGGCGGATCTCGTCGAGCGCAGCCCGGCCGTCCGGGGCGAGGGTCACGCAGTGGCCCTCGTGTTCCAGGTAGCGGCGGATCAGCTCGGCCTGCTTGGCGTCATCCTCGGCGACGACAACGTGCGCGCACATGCTGCGATTTTTACAAACGCCCGCGACGTGCTCGAACACCCCGAGCACAAGATCACAACAGGACCATCGCTTCCTGACAAGTCTCTGACAATCACCAGGCAGGCTCCGGTGCCATGGAGTACCAGACAGACCGGCCGCACCCCGCCGTCGGCGCCCCCGACACCGCGCGGGCCCCGCGGGCAACGCGCCGCGTCCGGGCCGCCGTCCTGAGCGCTGCCCTCCTGGCAGCGGGCCTTGTCCTGACGGCCTGCGGCGGCGGGGGCAGCAGCACCGACAGCGGACAGGATCGTCGGACAGCGGCGTCGCCTCGTTGCCGACCCCCTTGTCGGGCGGCGGGAGGACCAAGGGCACCTCCGCCGCACAGTCCTCCGACGCCGCCATCGAGGCCAAGCGCCCCCAGGAGCGCCTGGACAGCCCCCAGGGGGAGATCGACCAGCTCTGGAACGTGTACTGGGCGTGCCTTCAGGCCCACGGCGTGCCGATGAACACCCGGCGGGTCGAGCACCCCGGCGACCAGGCGCCCCCGGTGCAGGACCAGAAGGTCACCGACCAGTACAAGGCGCAGTACCACGCGTGCCTGTACAAGATGCCGCTCCAGCCGGTCGAGGAGCGCCCCGAGACCAACCCGCACTACGCGGACGACCACCGTGCCTACGTCAAGTGCCTGAGCTCGAAGGGCTACAAGGTCCACCAGATCTTCAAGTCCGACGGGAGCCCTGACGGCTGGACCTTCGACGACAACAACGACGGCGGTATCCCGACGGACAAGGCCGATCGTGACTGCCGCCTGGAGGCTTTCGGTGGCAAGGACAAGAAGTAGCGCCGCGCCCTCGTCGGCCGGTGGTGACAGCCGGGGCGGCCGTCGGGCCGGCAGCCGGATCGCGGTCGCTGTCGCCGTGCTCGCCGTCGTCGCGGGCGGAGCCTGGGGCGGGACGGCGCTGAAGCGGCACGGGGACGCCAACCACACCAAGCCCGCCGGAGTGCCGTCCGCCCAAACCACGCTCATCCAGCGCACCGACCTGTCCGACAGCAAGACGCTGCCCGGCACGCTCGGCTACGGCACGGCGGTCACGATCAAGGGCGCGGGCAAGGGCCTGCTCACCAAACTGCCGGCGAGCGGATCGACGGTGACCCGCGGAAAACCCCTGTACTGGCAGGATGACCAGCCGGTCATGGTCTTCTTACCCCGGTGTTCCGCACGCTGGACAAAGCGGCCGTGAAGGCCAGGGCGAGCGGCGCCGATGTGACCCGTCCTCGCGGACATCCTGAAGGCCCTCGGGTACGACATCGGCCCCGAGCAGCACACCGTGCAGTCGTCCGCCGGCACGGCCAAGGCACCCGGGACCGTCTTGACCTCGTCCCTCCTCGACGCGCTGAAGCGCTGGCAACGCGACATGGGCCAGCAGCAGACCGGGACGCTGTCGGCCGGCCAGGCGATCGTGCTGCCCGGCCCCGTCCGCGTGGGCGCGGTCAAGGCCCAGCTCGGCGACTCGGCGGCGGAGGACGTCCTGTCGGTGACCTCCCAGCACAAGTTGGTGTCGGTGACGGCCAACGCCGGCGACGCGGCCCAGATCCACAAGGTCGACAAGGTCGTCATCACCCTTCCCGACACCCGGCAGGTGCCCGGAAAAGTGACGTCGGTCGGCACGGCGGTGCAGGGCGGCCCGGGTGCCGAAGCCGACCCGTCCGGCAGTAACTCCTCACCGTCGTTGCAGGTCACCGTGGTGCCGGAGGACAGCGCCTCGGTCAAGAACCTGGACGCGGCAGCCGTGCGGGTGACCTTCACGACGGAGACCCGCAAGAACGTCCTCGCGGTGCCGGTGGGCGCGCTGCTCGCGCTTTCGGAGGGCGGCTAGCCGCTCCAGCGTCCAGGCGGACAGCTGGTCGCCGTGAAGACGGGGCTGTTCGCCAAGGGCCAGGTCGAGGTCTCGGGCACGGGGATCAAGGAGGGGGAGCGGGTGGTGACGGCGTCGTGAGAGCCCACCACCGCTCGCCCCGCGAGGGCAAGCGCCGCGACGTCGTGGCGCATGGCACCGGGCCGCACGCCCCAGCGCCCGACGACGACACGCCCCCCATACCCGGCGACGACGACACGCTGCGCATCCTCGCCGTACCCGCCGAGCCGTCCGCCGTGCTGCGGCTCACGAACGCGACCAAGGCGTTCCCCGGCGGCGTGACGGCGCTCGACGACGTGTCCCTGACCATCCACGAGGGCGAGCTCCTTGCCATCGTCGGCCCTTCCGGCTCCGGCAAGTCCACGCTGCTGATCATCATGGGAACGCTCGACCTGCCCACCCGCGGCACCGTGGAAATCGCGGGACAGGACGCGGCATCCCTGAGCGACCGACGGCTGTCCGCACTGCGCGGGCGCTGGCTCGGCTTCGTCTTCCCACAGTTCCCCCTGACGGAGGGGCTGACCGCGGCCGAGAACGTCGCCACCAGCCTGCGCGGGGGTGCCGCGCAGACGGCGCACCCCGCTCGCGCTCGCCGCGCTGGAACGGGTCGGGCTCGGCCACCGGGTCGGCCTGCTCCGGGAGCCGGCCCGTTGGCCGATAGGGCGTCAGCGCCGGCAACGGAGCGAGTTGACGGCCGTCGGAATCCCTCCGCTCAGCCGCCCACGCTGCCTCCTGATCAGTCCGGCGAGCAGAACAGCGGCATCTCGTGGGCGGTGAGCAGCCGCTTGAAGCGCGGATACGCGGTCCGCTCGATCGATGTGTCAGGACGTTCCGATGCCATGCAGCAGCGTGTCGACGACGACGTCCGCCGCCTGGGCGGGGCTGAGCTGCGGCATCTGCCGCGACACGAGGTGCATCAGTTGTGGCAGCAGCGCGCTCGCCCACCCTTCCGGCAGGCCGGGGCGTAGCAGGCCTTCGTCGGTGGCGCGTTGGAGGAAGGTGTCGACCTCGCGGCTGGAGGCGTCGCGGCGTGCGCGGACGGTGTCGTCGGCGAGCATGCGGGCGAGGTCGACGGGCCAGGTGCGGTTGATGGCGATGATGTTCTCGACGTAGCGGTGCAGGGCGACGGCGACGGGCGCCTCGTGCATCCGGGCGTCCGCGATCGCCTGCTCGATCGCCGCGAGGCGGGATGCGTAGATGGCGGCCAGGAGTTCCTCGCGGCAGGCGAAACGCCGGTAGACCGTACGCCGGTCCACCCCCGCCTCCGCGGCGATGCTCGCGATGCTCGCGCCCGGATCGGCGGCGAGCATCCGTGCCCCGGTGGTCATAACGGCTTCCAGATTGCGTGCTGCGTCGGCTCTCACGGGAGCAGTCTAACGGTCAGATGTGAAACCTGCGATACCTATCGCCTCGCGTGTGTGTACATCGCCTTATTAAGTGCTACGTTTGCGTGGCATATAGGTTTGGTAGTGCCAGTGGATGAGGTAATTCTGTTTCGCCGGCGGTTTGCACGCCACTTCTGGCACCCCGTGTGGAAAGGCACCCCCTCCATGTCGAAGGCACAGCAGCCCCCCTCTCCTGGAACCGGTGGTGTCGCCGCCATCAGCGCACTGGTCCTCGCGGTTCTCCTGGCGTCCCTGGACCAGACGATCGTGTCGACCGCTCTCCCGCGGATAGCGCAGGACCTGGACGGGTTCGACGACATAGCCTGGGTCAGCGCCGCGTATCTGCTGGCGTCGACGGCGGTGACACCGCTATGGGGCAAGCTCGGCGACATGTTCGGCCGCAAGCGCCTGTACCTGGCCTCGACCACCCTCTTCCTGATCGCCTCGGTGGCCTGCGGTCTGGCCCAGAACCTGCCCGAGCTGATCGGCGCCCGTGTGCTGCAGGGTGTGGGCGGCGGCGGAATGATCGTGCTGACTTTCGCCCTGGTCGGTGACATCGTCGCTCCCCACGAACGAGGCCGCTACCAGGGCATGTTCGGTTCGGTCTACGGTGTCGCCAGCATCGTCGGCCCCCTGCTCGGCGGTGTCTTCACCGACCAGCTGTCCTGGCGGTGGGCCTTCCTGATCAACCTGCCCGTCGGTGCCGTCGCCCTGGCCATCGCCGCGCGGGCACTGCCGGCGAGCGTCAGAGGGGCCAGAACCCGCATCGACTACCCGGGCGCCCTGGTCCTGGCCGCCATCGCCACCGGCCTGGTCCTGATCGCGTCATTCGGTGAGCGTTGGGGCTGGGCATCGCCGGCCATCATTGGTCTGATCCTCGCCACCGTCGCGCTCGGCGCGCTGCTGGTCCCCGTCGAGCGCCGGGCCGTCGCCCCGGTACTGCCGCCGGCCATGTTCTCCTCCCGGACCGTGGTCTTCTCCTCGCTGATCGGATTCGTCGCCAACGCGGCGATGTTCGCCGTCCTGGTGTACCTGCCCACCTACCTGCAGATCGTCCACGGGGTCTCGGCCACCCTCTCGGGCGTCCATCTGCTGCCCCTGGTCGCCGGCCTGGTCATCAGCCAGTCCCTGGCCGGACGCTGGTCCGCCCACGCCGGCCGGCTACGCCCGATCCTCCTCGCGGGCCTGCTCGCCAACCTCGCCGGGCTGTTCCTGCTGGGCACCATCGGCGCCGCCACCAACACCCTGGTCCTGAGCGTCTACTTCTTGATCACCGGTGTGGGCATCGGGATGGTCCCCATGGTCGTGCTGACCACCGTGCAGAACAGCATGCCCGCCGCTGACCTCGGTGCCGCCAGCGCGGTGGTCACTTTCGCCCGCTCCATCGGCGCGGCCTTCGGTGTCGCAGTCTTCGGCACTCTCCTCAACAGCGGATTCGCTGACCGCACCCGCAACCTGCCCACCGCAGGAGGCTTCG
The DNA here is from genome assembly GCF_018883605.1 of Streptomyces niphimycinicus. GTDB lineage: Bacteria > Actinomycetota > Actinomycetes > Streptomycetales > Streptomycetaceae > Streptomyces > Streptomyces niphimycinicus. The sequence goes on from NZ_JAHLEM010000681.1 coordinate 5,188, forward strand.
ACCCCTCCCGCCCCGACACAGTCGCCCACCTGCCCGCCGCCCTGCGCGACACCGCCCTGGACGCCTTCGCCCACGCCGCTGCCACCGGCTACCTCTGGATCTCACCCGCCCTCGCCGTCGGTATCCTCTTGGCCCTTTTCCTCAAGCCCGTTCGCAGGACCGGGCAGGAGGGGGCCGGCGCCGCCAACGCCAAGGAGACCGTCCCAGCCGCCTGAGCACCGAACCGCCGCGCTCGACCTGGCCGGCGCCCTCACCGGGCGCCGGCCGTCGGCGTTCGCAGACACCTGCGCCCGCGTCGCGGCTGGAGGCGTCGCGGCGTGCGCGGACGGCGCCGTCGGCGAGCATGCAGGCGAGGTCGACGGGCCAGGTGCGGTTGATGGCGATGATGTTCTCGACGTAGCGGTGCAGGGCGACGGCGACGGACGCCTCGCGCATCCGGGCATCCTGGACCGCCTGCTCGATCGCCGGCGAGGCGACGGGATGCGTAGATGGCGGTCAGGAGTTCCTCGCAAGAGGTGAAACGGCGGTAGACCATACGCCCGCCGCCCGCCTCCGCGGCGACGCTCGCGTCTGGCTCGGCAGCGAGCATCGGCGCCCC
>NZ_JAHLEM010000682.1 GCF_018883605.1 Streptomyces niphimycinicus
ACGCCTCGCGCATCCGGGCATCCTGGACCGCCTGCTCGATCGCCGGCGAGGCGACGGGATGCGTAGATGGCGGTCAGGAGTTCCTCGCAAGAGGTGAAACGGCGGTAGACCATACGCCCGCCGCCCGCCTCCGCGGCGACGCTCGCGTCTGGCTCGGCAGCGAGCATCGGCGCCCCGGTGGTGTCAGCACGGCTTCCAGATCGCGTGTCGCGTTGGCCTTCATGCATGAAGTCGCAGCTTGAGTGTGGAGGATTCAAGACTTGTCATCTCGGTCGTGTGCCTATAACAGAAGTGAAGTGCTACAGTAGCGTGACAGTTCTGGGGCTACTTCGAAAGAGAGAAAGCGCATGATCATCTATGACCGGCTTTTCATCGGGGGTTCCTGGGTGGAGCCGAGCGACCCGGCGCTGCTCGATATCGCCTCGCCGCACGACCAGTCGGTAGTCGGCCGCGCCGCCCAGGCACAGCCGGCGGATATCGACCGCGCGGTGGCGGCAGCGCGGGCCTCGTTCGAAGCGGGTGCGTGGCGTTCGACGCCGCCGGCGGAGCGGATCGCGGTCCTGCGCCGGTTCAACGCGCTGCGCGAGGAGAACGCGGAGAAGATCGCGCATCTGATCTCGGTGGAGAACGGTTCGGCGGGATGGTTCACCCGGGCCGGACAACCCGGCCTGACCCGGCAGGCGAACGCCTATCTGAAGGCGGCGGAGGAGTTCGGCTGGGAGGAGACCTTGGCGCCCTCCGACCCGGCGTCCCCGGTGCGCAGTGTGGTGCGCCGTGAGGCAGTCGGAGTGGTAGCCGCGGTGATCCCGTGGAACTCGCCGTTTTCCTCAGCCACCACGAAGATCATCCCCGCGCTGGTCGCCGGGAACTCGGTGGTCCTGAAGGTGTCCCCGGAGAACTCGCTGAGCATGGGCTTCCTGGCCGAGCTGCTGGAGCAGGTGGGCCTGCCCGAGGGCGTGATCAGCGTCCTGTCCGCGGGCCGGGAGACCAGTGAGTACCTGGTGTCGCACGAGGAGGTCGACAAGATCGCCTTCACCGGCTCGACGGCGGCCGGCCGCCGCATCGCCTCGATCGCGGGTGAGCAGCTCAAGCGGGTCAGCCTGGAACTGGGCGGCAAGTCCGCTGCCATCATCCTCCCCGACGCCGACATCGAGAAGGCGGTCGCGGGCCTGAAGTTCGGCTCCCTGCTCAACAACGGCGAGTCGTGCATCGCCCAGACCAGAATTCTGGCCCCCCGCAGCCGGTACGAGAAGGTCGTGGCCGCGCTGACGGAACTGGTGGAGTCGCTGAAGGTCGGCGACCCGGGCGACCCCGATACCTTCATCGGCCCGATGATCCGCCCCGACCAGCAGGAAAGGGTGCGCAACTACATCCGGCTCGGCATCGAGGAGGGTGCCCGCTTGGTCACCGGCGGCCCGCAGATCCCCGAGGGCCTGGAGAAGGGCAACTACGTCACGCCCACCGTCTTCGCCGACGTGGACAACTCCATGCGCATCGCGCAGGAGGAGATCTTCGGCCCGGTCCTGGTCGTCATCGCCTACGACGACGAGGACGACGCCATCCGCATCGCCAACGACTCCGAGTACGGCCTCTCCGGCGGCGTCTGGTCCTCCGACGAGGCTCACGCCCTGGAGGTCGCCCGCCGCGTCCGTACCGGCACCATCACGGTCAACGGTGCCTCCGTCGCCTTCGACGGTCCCTTCGGCGGCTTCAAGACCAGCGGCATCGGCCGCGAGTACGGCGCGGTCGGCCTCGGCACCTACACCGAGTACAAGACCATCACCGTTCCTGAAGACTGAGCGGGAGTGAGTCCTGTTGCCAGGGCTCATGCTCGGCCGGACGCCCCGAACGGTGTTGGGCGTTCTGGTCCACCGCGTTCGCTCCGTGTCCGGCGCGCAGGGATCGTGTCCGTGGTCCGGGAATCGGGGGCGGTTTCCCTCACGCCCCGGGGTGCCCGGTCGGGCCTGGACGGTCCGATGCCCGCACCCATCGCTCCGGTGGGTGCGGGGCGGTGCCGTCCGTCGCCGGACCGGGTGCCCCAGGGCGCGCCCCGCGGCTTCTACGGCGTGGACCTGTGGCGCGCAGCCGCGGCCACGGGGGCGGACCTGCTGTGGCGAGTCGGCAAGGACCTGGTGCTGCCGGTGGTCGAGCAGCTGCCGGACGGCTCGTACCTCACTGAGATCTTCGACCGGAGCCGCCTCCTGCCACGGCGACGCCGCCGGGCCAACCCCCGCGTCATCAAACGCAAAGTCGCCAGCTGGCCCCTCAAATGTGAGGGCTCAGGACATAGTTGACGTGATGTTCTCGGCGCGAAGCTGACCAAACCGTACTCACCGACCACCACCGGCAAGATCGAACGCTGGCACCGGACCCTGCGCAGAGAACTACTCGACGACTGCGGGCCGTTCGCATCCCTTGCGGCAGCCCAGGCCGCTATCAGCAAGTGGGTTCACACCTACAACCACCTCCGCCCGCACCAGGCCCTCGACATGGCGACGCTGGCAAGCCTGTTCCGGCCCAACCCTCAGCCCGAACCGGTTAAGGTCGTGCCCGCCCAGCGGTCCGAGCCCGCGCCCGTCTCCGCCGAGCCGGTCCCGGCTGCATTGGTGCTGGCGCCATCGGTCCACGCAGTCGAGTTCGACACCGTGCTCCCCGCCAGCGGCCAGGTCAGCATCATCCCCTCCGTCCAACGCATCCGGCTCGGCGTCGGGCGGGCGGGCCTGCGAGCCCGTATCTGGGTCGACGAGAACACCGTCCACGTCCTCGTGAACGGCGAGGTTGTGAAGACCGTGCCGTCCAATCTCGACGCCGAACACCTGCACCAGCTCAAGCTCCGTGGCGCCCGCCCTGCAGGGCCGCCACCTGCGCCTCCGTCCGTCGACTGCGTGGGCGACCTCCCGTCGCACCAGGCGCTCGAAGTCGAACGCACCGTGGACCCCAACGGCTGGATCAACCTGGCCGGGCAGCGGGTGAAGATCGGCTCCGAGCTCGCCAACCGGCGGATTACCGTGCGACTCGACGGACACCTCCTCCACGCGGTGCACGACGGGCTGCTGGCCAAGACCCTGCCGTCGCCGTTCACATCTGGCGAGCGCCCACGGCTCCGCGGTGCCCGCGTCGCCGCGACGCAGCTTCCACCGGCCCCGGCCGCCGTCAGTGTCGAGCGCAAGGTCCCAACCGACGGCGTCGTGATGGTGGCCCGCCAACGCCTTCGCGTCGGACGTACCTACGCGGGCCGGATCGTCACCATCTACGTCGAGATCTACGTCGAGGACACCCACTTCCGCGTGACCTACGAAGGCGCCGAGATCTCGCTGCACGCTCGCAAGGACCAGCACCCGGTGACTCGCTGGAAGGCCAAGATCCACGCACCCAAGATCTGACCGAGTCTGTCCAGGAAGTCCTGAGTCCGTCAACGATCTCGTGAGCCGAAAGTGTCAACCAAGTCCCGAGACCTCACACCACACAGGCCCTCAAATGCGGCCACCGCTCCTCATCTGTCCTGGTGGGCACGGCGACGTGCCAGGCGCGCCGCGTGATTTCGTCCCGCGGTAGTCATCGACGTGAAGGAGGGCCCGCAGGTGGCTGCGGGCTCTCGGTGCGGTCAGCGGCGCGTCTCCCGGCATCTGGAATGCCGGGGGACGAGACGCTCACGGCGGATTCAGCCAGCAGGCTGGCTGGGGTCTTGGGCTTGGTTGGCGGGCTGGTCTAGCTGCTGCTGTCTACGGCGTTGTTCGTTGCGAATGGCCTCGACACGTTGCGTGAACAAGGCCATGGCTTGATCACCCGGCTTGTCGGCGTACGCACCGACGCCGAGCCTCAACGCGTTGGCTTCCTCTTCAATGGCATCAGCCGTCTGCTGGAGGAAGTAGCTGCGCTCCCGGTACTTGTAGTAGCCGGTGAACGCTGTAGCGATCGTGACGCAGAATCCGAGACAGATCATTGAGATGGTCTGCCATGTCCAGTTTTTCGCCTCCAGGGCTGCCAGGGTCGTCACAGCGGTAGAACCGATCATGATTAGGGATTGCAGAGAGTTGTGCACTCTGCGATAGCGGCGACTCTCCGAACGGTGCTGCTCTATGACGCCAGGGAGCTCCTCGCGATACAGGTTCCGGCGCTCCTGTAGGGGCGGGGTGGAGGCTGCGCTGAGAAGCCGTACCTCCTCCTGGAGATCCTCCAGTTCTGCCTCCACCTCTGCCATGGAGTCGGTGTACCGCTCCGGCAAGGTCACGGGGTAGAATATTGAATTGGTGTTGTCGGACGCCTCCGACATGACGCCCTGTTGGACAGCCATGATGATGAGAATCAGCACAGCGGTCGCCAACGACGGCGCGCAAACCCAACTCCCGCGGACCAGGGCGGCATGGTCGCCCCAGTGCAGCGACGTCCACACCACCCATATCGCTAAGGACGCCGCTCCCAGGACGGTGGCCGCCAGCCGTAACCGGGCCCGCTTCTGCTTCCAGGCTAGGATTCTCTCCTTCTGCCGGACAGACGTGCGAAGGCGGGCAAGCTGTTGCCTGCCGACCGTGCCACTGATGCCGCTGTCGAAGTTGCTGGCCAAGGCTGCTCCTTGCTTTCGCGACCGGCAGATTCTCAAAAATCTGCCGTCTTTCTATCTCCCGCTGCCGCCCGATGTCTGTGTTCGCCGAAGTCCACACGGCGAGGGCGCCCAGGGCGCGAGCCATGGCCGACTGCCAGGCCAGCGCTCTGCACGAGATCCCGGCAATCTGGTGGCGTAAGCGACGTCGGGCATGTTGACGCGTGCTGCCGCTGGAGCGCGGAGCGCTCCAGCGACATGCGCTCTTTCGGATACGCGTGTGAGGCCCCGCGCTGGCGCAGCAGCGCGGGGCGGGGCCGGTGACAGGCGTCCGGAGGGTCAGATCCCCCAGGAGGTGACCTCCACGTCCGTCAGTGAGACCTCCTGGCCGCTGCGAGCGGCCTCGCTGCGCACCCAGTCCCGCAGATGCGGGGACGGGGTGACGGTGTCGCGGCCGCAGGCGGCATTCCGTCCGTCCGAATGGATGAGCTGCTGGAGGTAGGCGGCGAACGCGCTGGCACCCGCGGTGCCAGCGCTCGGCCCGGCCCGTAGCCGTACGACTCCAGCATCGACAGGACCGCCAGAACGCCGTCGTTGGTCCGTGCCCAGAACAGGCCGCCGCGGTCGATGACGACGGAGGCCACGACGTCGTCGGGGCGCAGGTCCAGAGGCGCGTAGGTGGTGTAGGTCCACCGGTCGTTGTTGCCGCGTGCGGTGCGGAAGTGCTGCCCGACGACGGGCATCCCGAAGATGGGGTCCACGAAGGTGCGGAAGCAGGTGCAACCGTCGCCCAGTGCCGAGGGGCTGGCTTTGTCCTCGTCAACGCACGGGTGGAACAGCTTGGTTATCTCCCGGCTCTGCACGAGCGTGGTGTGCAGGGCGTTCGGCTCGCAGCGCTGGAGCCGGTCCAGCCACTCCTGGACGTACGGGGTGGGCCGCTCGACGTTGACGGTGGCGTTCCACGCGGCGCCGGCCACGCTGATCCGCGGCTCGGTGTAGAGGACGAAGTAGGCGTAGCCCTTGGTCGGGTCGGTCAGGTTCAGCTCGGAGTGGGTGTAGGTCAACTCTGCTCCCCTTCAGCGTTGTTGGTCCCGATGACGGTGCCCTAAGGGTTGTCCCGTAAATGAGCTCTGTCGTGCCAGATGACCTGCCCGTTTCTCCGTCACCCGGCGAGGGTGAGGTTGTGCAGGCGGGCGATGCCGCGCATCGCGTGGTGGACGCCGTCGCCCTTGAGGCGGCAGTCGCGAAGGATC
>NZ_JAHLEM010000683.1 GCF_018883605.1 Streptomyces niphimycinicus
AGCAGCGCGCGCAGCCCCAGGTACGCGGGGACCGCCCCGGCCGCGCCCGCCGTCGCCGCCCAGGCCGCGACCCGCCCCACCTCCCGGCCCACGGCACCGCGCAACTGTCCCGGTGTGGCGCCGACCGCCCGCAACAGGCCCAGTTCATGGGAGCGTTGCCGCAGCGCCTGGACGATGGTCGACGAGACCACGAGCAGCGCCACCAGGACGACGGCACCGGCCACGGAGGCGAGCGCCATGAGCAGCTCGCCGCGGGCGGGCGCGGCGGCCAGGAACTCGGCCTCGCCCCGCTCGCCCCCGGTCAGGACGCGCACGGCGGCCGGGTCGCCCTCGGCGCGGTGCCCGACGTCGGTGACACCGGCCGCCGCCAGGGCCTTCCGCACCCGCCCGGCCAGCTCCCCCGGGTCCGTGCCGGGTGCGCCGACGACTCCGACGGCGTCCAGCGCCTCCGGGTGGCCGGCCAGGCGGCGGGCCTCGGCGCCGGTGAACCAGACGGCGGTGCCGGGCCCTTCGGCGACGCCCACGACGGTGTACGCCGTGTCGTGGCCGCCCACCCGCAGCGTCAGCCGCGCCCCGACGCGGCCCGTGCCGCCGCCCGTCACGACCTCGTCCGCGTGCTGTGGGGCGCGCCCCGTGCGTAGCGCGTAGGGCGCCAACTGGGCGGTCTCCCAGGGCCGTCCGGTGGCGGACCGGCCCGCGCGGCCCACCGGGAATTCCACGTCGGCGACGGCCGTCCGCACCCCGGGCACCGCGCGCACCGCGGTCAGCGCCGTACGGGGGATCCGGACGCGCTCGGTGAGCCCGGCGCTCACGGTCTCGCGCTCGCCCAGCGACATCGCGCTGAAGCGGGTGGTCTGGTCGCCGGCCACGACGAGGTCGGCTCCGGCGTACCGCTCCACCCGTGGATGTGCGCTCCAGGCCGAGGCGAGGGTCAGCCCGAAGGCGCCGAGCAGCAGTGAGGTGAGGGTGAGCGCGGCGAAGACGGCGGTCCACGCCTTACGGTGGGCACGGGTGGCGCGTGCGGCCAGCAGGGCGGCGACCTTCATGCGGTCCGCCCTCCCAGCTCCTTGAGGACGCGGCGGATGTCGGCCGCCTCCGGCCGCTCCTGCCGCCCGACCAGCTTCCCCCGCGTCAGGAAGAGCGCCTCGTCGGCCCAGGCGGCGGCGAACGGGTCATGGGTGACCATGACGACCGTATGGCCGTCATGGTCGACGGCCTGCCGCAGCAGCGTCAGCACCTCCTCCGCCGCGGCGGGGTCCAGCGCCCCGGTCGGCTCGTCGGCGAAGACGATGTCGGGCGTGGTGACCAGCGCGCGGGCGACGGCCACCCGCTGGCACTGCCCGCCGGACAGCTCCGGCGGCATGGCGCCGCCCCGGTCTCCCAGCCCGACCGCCGCGAGGGCCCGCAGATGCCGGTCGCCGGGGCTCTCGCCGCCGAGCATCAGCGGCAGGGCGACGTTCTCCGCGACGCTCAGCGACGGCACCAGGTGGTGCGCCTGGAAGACGAAGCCGATCCGCTCCCGCCGCAGCCGGGTCAGCGCCGCCTCGTTCAGCGAGGACAGTTGGGTGCCGCCGATGCGCACCGTGCCCGCGGTCGGCCGGTCGAGCCCGGCGGCGCACTGGAGCAAGGTCGACTTCCCGCACCCCGAGGGGCCCATCACCGCGAGGAACCGTCCGCGCGGCACCGTCAGGTGGATGGGGTGCAGCGCCAGGACCCCCGGCCGGTACTCCCGGGTGACCCCGTCCAGGGTCAGCGCGTGGTGCCAGGTCCCCGTCTGCTCCGCGATGGCCGTCGTACGGCCACGCCACTGCCTCTTCATCTGTCCGCCCCTCCGTCGACTCCGGGCGGATCGAGCCGTTCCGCCGGTCACCGAGAACGCTAGAAACGGGCGCGGCCGCGCGGGAGAGAGCACAGTCCCGTACCCGCAGGTGGTACGGCCCCCGCCGCGGGGTGGAGCAGGCTCCACCATCGCCCGATCCTCCCGGTCCGCGAGCGACTCCCTGGGCGCGCCGCCGTGGTGAACCCCGCCGGGGACAAGATCCTGGACATCCCCACAGGACCGGCATATGAGACAGAAGACAACAGAGAGGCATCAGCCACCCATGGATGTCAGCGCCCGCATCGAGGCCGTCTACGCGCAGATCGTGCACCGCAACCCCGGGGAGTCCGAGTTCCACCAGGCGGCGCGCGAGGTGCTGCCGACCCTCGCCCCCGTGCTCGGCGCGCATCCGGAGTATCTGGACGCCCGGATCGTGGAGCGGCTGTGCGAACCGGAGCGGCAGCTCGTCTTCCGGGTGCCCTGGGTGGACGACGACGGCGAGGTGCAGGTCAACCGAGGCTTCCGGGTGGAGTTCAACAGCGCGCTGGGCCCCTACAAGGGCGGCCTGCGCTTCCACCCCAGCGTCAATCTGGGCATCGTGAAGTTCCTCGGCTTCGAGCAGATCTTCAAGAACGCGCTGACGGGCCTCGCCATCGGCGGCGGCAAGGGCGGTGCGGACTTCGACCCCAAGGGGCGCTCGGACGGCGAGGTGATGCGGTTCTGCCAGTCCTTCATGACCGAGCTGTACCGCCATCTCGGCGAGCACACGGACGTGCCCGCCGGGGACATCGGGGTGGGCGCCCGGGAGATCGGCTATCTCTTCGGCCAGTACAAGCGGGTGACCAACCGCTTCGAGGCCGGGGTGCTGACCGGTAAGCCGGTCGGCTGGGGCGGTTCACCCGCGCGTACCGAGGCCACCGGGTACGGCACCGTCCACTTCGCCCAGGAGATGCTGCGCACCCGTAAGAAGGATCTCGACGGCCTTACGGTCGTCATCTCCGGATCCGGCAATGTGGCCCTCTACGCCATCGAGAAGGTCCACGCCCTCGGCGGGCGGGTGGTGGCCGCCTCCGACTCCTGTGGCCATGTGGTCGACCCGGACGGAATCGACTTGGCCCTGCTCAAGGAGATCAAGGAGGTCCGCCGGGAGCGGATCGCCGCCTATGCCGCCGCCAAGCCGGGCGCCGTCTTCTCCGGCCGGGGTTCGGTCTTCGAGGTGCCCTGCGAGGTCGCGCTGCCCTGCGCGACCCAGAACGAGCTGACCGAGCAGAGCGCGATCGCCCTGGTCAAGAACGGTGTACTGGCCGTGGCCGAGGGCGCCAACATGCCCTGCACCCCGGCGGCGATCGAGATCTTCCGGGAGGCCGGTGTGCTCTTCGGCCCCGGTAAGGCCGCCAACGCGGGCGGCGTGGCCACCTCCGCCCTGGAGATGCGGCAGAACGCCTCCCGCGAGCGCTGGACCTTCGCCCAGACCGAGGCCCGCCTGGCGGCCGTCATGACCGAGGTCCACACCCTGTGCCGCACCACCGCCGACCGCTACGACTGCTCGCCCGACGACTACGCGCTGGGCGCGAACGCCGCCGGCTTTGTGCGGGTGGCGGAGGCGATGGCCGCCCAGGGCGTCGTCTGAGCGGGTCGCGCCAGAGGGCACAGCTCACACCGACGGCACACGGCTCACGCCGACGGCAGGTCGGCCGCCGCGCGCACCGCGCCCAGCACCGGCTTACGCAGCAGCAGCAGCGCCGCGTCGTCGTGGAGCCGCCCGCCCACATGGGTCAGCAGTTCGTCGTGGAGCGAGGCGAGGGTGCGGGACGGCTCGTCGCAGACGTGCCGCGGCACCCGCTCCAGCAGCGGGAAGTACTCCCGGCCGCGGTCCCGCGCCTCGATGACCCCGTCGGTGTAGAGCAGGAGCTGGTCCCCGCCGGCGAACGGCACGATCTGGAGGCTCGGCAAATCGCCGCCCAGGGAGGCCAGCCCGAGCGGCGGGGCCGGGCGGGTGGGCTCGATGGCGATGACGCCGGACTCGCCGACCAGCAGCGGCGGGGCGTGTCCGCAGTTGACCAGCTCCATCCGGCCGTCGCTGGGGTATCCGGCGACCACGGCGGTGACGAAGTCGTCGGGCGCCAGGTTGCGGGACAGGCTGCGCTCGATCCGGGCGACGACGTCGAGCAGATCGGGCTCGTCGTAGGCGGCCTCGCGGAAGACGCCGAGCACCAGCGCGGCGGTGCTCACCGCGGGCAGCCCCTTGCCGCGCACATCGCCGACGATCAGCCGGACCCCGTACGGGGTGGGCAGCAGGGCGTAAAGATCGCCGCCCACCCGTGCCTCGGCGGCAGCGGCGCTGTAGCGGACGGCCACCTGGAACTGGCCGACCCGGGCGGGCACCGGTTTGAGCAGGGCATTCTGGGCGGCCTCGGCGACCGAGCGGACGGCGGCGAGAACCCGCTCCCGGCGTATGCGCAGGGCGCTGGCCCCGCAGCTCGCCAGGGATACGGCGGCGGGCGTGGCCAGCAGGATCGCCTGGGTGCGCAGCGGCTCCGCACCCTGGATGCCCAGGAACGCGCCCACCGCCACGGCGAGCAACCCGATGCGTATCACCCCGTACGGTCCGCATTGGGCGGCGGCCAGCGCTGGACCGATGGCGAGGAGGGGCAGCCAGGCCAGCCCCTCCGAGGTGATGAGGGCCAGCAGGGCCACCGCACAGATGATGAGGACGGGGACCGCGGGGGCGAAATGCCGACGGCCGACCAGTTGATCAGGGTCGGACGGGCGGAGTCGGGCCGGAAACATGACCTGCTTCGCTGCTCTCTTCCACTGGAGACAAGTGATACCGGAGATGTCCGTTACATCCAGAGAAACAGCGATTCCATAGATTCGGCAAGCACCGCGTTTTCAGATAGTGAGCGAGAGGTGCCTGCTCACCCGGTTCGCCGTCGGGACCAGGTGGGTCCGGAACAGCTCACGGTGCGGATCCATCGCCGCCAGCCGGGCCAGCCGGTCCGCCGACAGCGAGATCCCGAGCGAGCCGAGCCGGTCCCCGCAGCGGATGGGCACCGCGAAGCAGACCGTGCCCAGGGCGTACTCCTCCAGGTCCGCGACCAGCGGGCTGCCGGTCGGGGAGTCCAGCCGGCGCAGCAGATCGTCGGAGCGGGTGACGGTGCGCGGGGTGAGATCGACGAGCGGATGGCGGGACAGATAGTCGTAGCGGGCGTCGTCGTCCAGCTCGCGCAGTACGCATTTGCCCAGCGCGGTGGCGTGTCCGGCGTCCTCGCACCCCACCCAGAGATCGACCCGGGGCGCCTGCGGGCCGTCGACGATGTCCACGATCCGGATCTCGCCCTCGCCATAGAAGGTGAGGTAGGCGGCGGCGGAGAGTTCGTCGCGCAGCGCGGTCAGGGTGGGCCGGACCCGGGCGAGCAGCGCCTGTTCCCGGCTTCCGGACTCGAGGGTGCGCAGCTTGTCGCCGATCACGAAACCGCCGTCGTCCAGCCGGTGCACATAGCCGTCGTGGACCAGCGTCCGCAGCAGGTGGTACGTGGTCGCCAGCGGCAGCCCCGTCTCGCGTGCGAGCCGCTTGGCCGGCGCACCGCCGTCATGCGCGCCCACCGCCTCCATCAGCCGGAAGGCCCGCTGTACGGATGTGATCAACGTAGGCGCCGTTTGAACACCCATACATCCAGCTTGCTCCCGCTATGACCGGATGAGCAAGATCCATGAGATCGGACCCGCATGAGGGCGCCGACCGGTGTGATCATCCGGCCGAGGCGAGGACAGGAACAGCCACGGAGGCGGGACAGCCACGGAGGCGGGACAGCCATGGATCAGCGCAGCGGATGCAGCGGGGCCAGTTCGGCCGGGGAGGTGCCGGTCGCGATGGCGTCGGCCAGCAGCCGTCCGCTGAGCGGGCCGAGGGCCACGCCCCACATGCCGTGCCCGCCGTTGACATAGACGCGCGGCGAGGCGGTCGGGCCGATCAGCGGCAGTCCGTCGGGGGTGCAGGGGCGGGCGCCGACCCAGGTGTCCGTACGGGCGCCCCAGTCGATGCCGGGCAGCAGCGGACGGGCCGCCGCGATGATCGCCTGGATCCGGCGCGGGTCCAGCGGCCGTTCCACGGGCGCCAGTTCCATCATCCCGGCGACCCGCACCCGGCCCTCGCCCAGCGGGGTGCAGACGACCTTCTGGGCGGCCAGATACGTGGGGCGGGTGGGGGCTCCCTCGGCCGGCACGCTGAAGCTGTAGCCGCGTCCCGCCTGGACCATCACCCGGACCCCGAACGGCCGGACCAGCCTGTCCAGCCAGGCCCCGGTGGCCACGACGGCGACGTCCGCGCGGAGTTGGCCGCGGGAGGTGGTGACGGCCACGCCCCGCCCCAGGTCCCGGATTCCGGACACCTCCGTCCGCTCCAGGATCTCGCCGCCCCGCCCGCGCACCGCGTCGGCCAGCGCGCGGACGAAGTTCCCCGGGTTCAGATAGCGCTGGCCGTGGAGTTCGACGGCCGCGCCGATGCCGTCGCCGAGCGTCGGCTCCAGCTCGCGGGCCCGGTCCCCGTCGATCTGCTGGTACGCGATCGAGAAACCGGCCGCGCGGGCCTGCTCCAGCTCCTCGACCAGCGCGGTGCGCTCGACCGCGGTGCGGAAGGCGAGCAGACAGGGGTCGGCGGGCCGGGTCGGCTCGGCGACGCCGTCCGCCGCGAGGGCGTCGTACGCGTCCAGCGCATGGCGGCTCAGCGTGGCGAGGGTGGCGGCCAGGACCTGCCAGCGGCGCGAGGTGCAGTTCCGGGTGAAGGAGAGCAGAAAGCGGGCGAGCCGGGGATCGGGCCGGGGCGGTATGTAGACGGGCGACTCGGGGGAGACGAGGCTGCGCAGCCCGTAGCGGAGGGCGGCCGGTTCGGGCAGGGGCAGCGTCAGGGCCGGGGACAGCCAGCCGGCGTTCCCCCAGGACGCCCCGGCCGCGGGGTGACGCCGCTCCACGACGGTGACCTCGACGCCGTGATTCCGCAGCGACCAGGCGGTGGCGAGGCCGATCATGCCCGCGCCGATGACGATGGCGCTGCGGGGCGGGCGGGACGGACCGGTGGCACGGGACGGACCGGTGGCACGGGACGGACCGGTGGCACGGGACGGACCGGTGGCAGAGGGCACGGATGTGCTCCTTCCCATGAGTGGACCGGATGGAACGCCATCG
>NZ_JAHLEM010000684.1 GCF_018883605.1 Streptomyces niphimycinicus
GGCGGGACGGACCGGTGGCACGGGACGGACCGGTGGCACGGGACGGACCGGTGGCACGGGACGGACCGGTGGCAGAGGGCACGGATGTGCTCCTTCCCATGAGTGGACCGGATGGAACGCCATCGTCGGCGGTGGCGGCCGGGCGCCGCACCGACCCGCCGCCCTCGTTCGCCCCCTTGGTCACCCGATGCCCGCCGGGCGCCGCCGCCAGTGCCCGGTGGCCTGCTCGAAGGCGTGGCCGACCTGGAGGACCGCGAAGTCCGCCCGGTGCGGCCCGACGATCTGCACCCCGACCGGAAGCCCGCCGGGTGTGAACCCGGCCGGTACGGACAGCGCCGGACTGCCGGTCGAGCTGATCAGATACGCCGAGCGCATCCAGTCCAGATAGTCGTCCATGGCCACCCCGGCGACCTCGGTCGGATACTCGATGCCGATGTCGAAGGGCAGCACCTGGCTCACCGGGAGCAGCAGCACGTCATAGCGGCCGAAGAACTCCCGGACGCGGTGGTAGAGCTGGGTGTGCAGCACCTCCGCGCGGGCGACGTCCGGCCCGCTGAGCTTGCGCCCTTCCTCGGTGTTCTCCCGGATCGTCTGCTTCAGACCGTCGGGGTGGCGGTCCATGAGCGCGCCGAAGGCGACCTCGAACATCGAGGCGCGCAGCGTACGGAAGACCTCCTCGGCCTCGGTCAGGTCCGGGCAGGCCCGCTCCACGACGCAGCCGAGGTCGCCGAAGACCTCCACCGCCGACTCGACCGCCGCGGCCACCTCGGGCTCGACCGGCACCAGCCCCCCGAGATCCGGCGACCAGGCCACCCGCAGCCCCGTCAGATCGCGGTCCAGGGGGCGGGCGAAGCGGGCGCCGGGCTCCTCCAGGGCGATCGGCGACCGTGCGTCGGGTCCGGCGATGGCGGACAGCAGCAGGGCGGTGTCGGCCACGGTGCGGGCCAGCGGGCCCCTGACGTTGAGCGTGCTCCAGGCGGTCGCGGCGGGCCAGCCGGGGACGCGCCCGGGCGACGGGCGCAGGCCCACGACATTGCAGAACGAGGCGGGGTTGCGCAGCGAGCCGCCGGTGTCGCTGCCGTCCGCGATCGGGATCATTCCGGAGGCCAGCGCGGCCGCCGCGCCCCCACTGCTGCCGCCCGCGCTGCGGCCCTGATCGTACGGGTTGTGGGTGGCGCCGAAAATCGGGTTGAAGGTGTGCGAACCGGCCCCGAACTCCGGCACGTTGGTCTTGCCGATGGTGATCGCCCCGGCGGCCCGGATCCGTTCGATGATCAGATCGTCCCGGTCGGGTACGCCGTCGGCGAGCGGCGAGCCATGGGTGGTGCGGATGCCCGCGGTGTTGTGGGTGTCCTTGTGGGCGATGGGCAGCCCGTGCAGCGGCCCCAGCTCCTCCCCCGCCGCGATCCGCTCATCGGCCTCCTCGGCGGCCTCACGGGCCCGGTCCGCGACGAGGGTGACGATCGCGTTGACGGCGGGGTTGACCCGTTCGATACGGGCCAGATGGGCCTCCAGCAGTTCGCGAGCGGACAGCTCGCGGGTGCGCAGCAGCCGGCTGAGGTCCAGCGCGGTCCTGAAGCAGAGGTCGTCATCCGTCGTCGTCACGGTCGCTCGCCTTCCCGTCGTCACGGTCGCTCGCCCTCCTTGCGGGGCCCTTCCTTACGGGGCCCTTCCTTACGGGCCCGGGACAGCACCCATGGTTCGGGAAGCGGCCGGTCGAGGGAAGAGCCACCCGGACAAGGGACCAACCGGACAAGGGGCCAAGGGGCCAAGGGGACAAGCCGGGGCGGTCGGTCCCGAGATCCTTACGGACGTGCTCCGGCTGCCCCGGCGGGCACCGGAATCCGCGCGGCCGAGGTGCCGAGCCCGGTGGGCCCGTGCCACGGGGCCACCGGCCGCGCCCCCGATCCGGCCCCGGCCGCCACCCCTCCGGCCCCGGCCGCCACCGGCCGCCGCTGCGCGCGGAGCAGCTCCGCCTCCCGGTAGCGCGCGACCTGCCGGTGCCAGTTCATGATCCCGGTCATCCAGTGGCGCAGCTCCCGCACATAGCCGTCCATCCCCCTCCGGGCCTCCGGCGCCAGGCCGAAGTCGTCGTAGAGCACGGGGAACTCATGCTCCGCGACATGCTGGAACTGCCGCATCCGGGACGTCATCAGATCGTTCACGACGGCGACCCCGGTCGGATAGTCGCAGTCGAAGAAGTTCTGGACGACGAGAACGCCGTTGTGGACCTCGCCCTCGAACTCGATCTCCTTCTGGTACGAGAAGACGTCGTTCAGCAGCGTCGCGTAGTCCATGGCGGCGTTCTCCAGCGACCGGACCGGGCCGCTGCGGTAGATCTCGGGCGGCACCCGCCGTCCGTGCGCCAGTCGGCACAGGCTCATGGTGAGGGCGGAGCCGAAGGTGAGCCGGCGCATCTCGATGTAGTCGACCGGGTCGGGGATCCGGTTCTTGGTCTGGTTGGCCAGCTCCCACAGCCAACTGGCGGTCATGTCCTCGATGGACTGCCGCAGATCACGGCGCGCCGAGTCCTCCATCGGCCCCGCCGTACGGGCCCACAGATCGGCCAGCGACCGCTCCAGCGCGGTCGCCGGGGCCGGGGTGGGGCCCGCGTCGAGCGGCATGAACTCCCCCAGCCGGGCGTTGCACGCCCAGGCCCCGGCCAGGTCGTGGGTACGGCCGAAGACCACCGGGTAGTAGTCGTCCGCGTAGGTGCCCCAGGTCAGCCAGCCCGACGCCAGATCGAGCTCGGCCGGGGAGCCGTCCGGGTGGATGCCCGCCGCGCACAGCGGGAGATCGGCGGCGAGCAGCCGCTCCTCGTCCCAGATCACCTGCGGACCGGGGACGCCGGGCCGTGGTTCGAGCGGTTCGAGTGGTTCGAGCGGTTCGAGGATGCCCATCCGGTGTGCCCAGTCGGTCAGATGGCGGCGGGCGGCGGGCAGATGTGCGTTCAGCCGGAGGGGGAACGGCATGAAGAAGTCCGGCAGCAGGGACGGCCCGGTCTTCTGGAACGGGACATGGCTGAAGGTGCGCGCCCTGGCCGTCTCCGCCCGGCCGGTGGTCAGCGGCAGGCTCGCCGCGGAGACACCGAGACCGCTGAGCGCGAAGGGGGACCACGCCCCGGGTATGGCCGCCTGGCCGGTGCCGCTCGCCTCGTCGGCGCCGTGGGCGCCGCCCGCTTCGTTCGCGCCGTTCATATAGCGGCTGGAGCGCATATGCCACTCGTGGCCGCCGGACTGCCAGTCCTGGAGCCCCTTGACGTAGGCGAGAACGCCCGCGCAGGCCACCGGGTCCAGGCCGTGCTCGGCGAAGAGCGGGCCGAGTTCGGTGAGCGCGGTGTCCTCGAACTGCCGCAGCCGTGAGGTGAGCAGGTCGTTGACGGAGTCGGCCGCCTCCTGGGTGGTGCAGCACAGGAACGTCTCCAGCGCCAGGACGCCATTGCTGAGCTCGCCCTCGTCCTCGATCTCCCGCTGGTAGGAGAACAGGTCGTTGCGCAGATGCACCGCGTCCGCGAAGGCGTCGCGCAGCACCCGCATCGGCCGCGACCCGGCGATCACCGCCGGCACCTCGGCCCCCACCGCATGCTCGACCAGCCCGGCCGACCAGGGCGCGCCGCCGACCTTACGGCGCATCTCGATGTACTCGACCGGATTGGGGACCCGGTGGATGTTGATGTTCGAGAGCTCCCAGAGCGATTCGTTGAGCAGATTCTCGGTGCTCTCCCGGAACCGGGCCCGCCAGTCCGACGACATCGAGGGCACCGTCCGCGCCCATAGATCCGCGAGCCCCGCCTCGACCGGGTTGGTGGGCTCGGGGGTCCCGGCGGCCGGGTCCATCGGCATGAAGGCGGGCAACCGGTCGAGATACGCCTTACCGGCTTCACGGTCCTGGGAGCGCTTGAACGTCTCCAGGAAGTGGTCGTCGAAGAAGAAGACCCACACATACCAGTCCGTGATCAGCGAGAGCTCCGCGCCGGAACAGTCGGGGTGGGTGTACGCGCACAGCAGGGCGTAGTCGTGGGCGTCGAGATCCTTCCGCTCCCAGATCCCCGAGCCCTCGAGCATTCCCATCGCGCGGGCCCACCGGGTGGAGTGCTCCCGTGCCTCCTGGACATGGGGGCTCAGCCGGGCCGGATACGGCATATAGAACTCGGGGAGTCGAAAGGGCTGTGTCACTGCTGGGCCGGCACCTCTCCGTGCGACGGTGGTCCGTAGCCGTCCGGCTACGGACCGGGGTCGGCTACGGGCTACCCATGCCACTCCCGGCCTATCCGAAAGCCCCATTAGTCACACGAACGCGCCGCGCGACCGGTACCCTGCCCCGCTCACGGCCCGCTCACCGCACCGCTCACCGCCCCGTGGCAAGGGCCGTAGGCCGGGTCACCACGGGGCACGGTGAGCGCTCCTGGCGGGAGGCGGACACCGCGCCTAGCGGGAGGCGGACGCCGCGCCTAGCGGGAGGCGGACGCCGTCGCCTTCTGGGCCGTTTCGGTTCTGCCGGGCCGGTCGGCGGCCGCCCCGCCGCCGGGCCGGT
>NZ_JAHLEM010000685.1 GCF_018883605.1 Streptomyces niphimycinicus
CGCTGCGCTCGCAGGTCGCCGCGGTGGCGCGCGGCGAGGGCGACCGCAGTCTGACGGTGCGGCTGTCGCAGCCGTCGGCCGACGGTGAGGTGCGGGTGACCCTGGCCGCGCTGCGCCCGCCGGGCGAGCCCCATCCGGCGGTGCTGGCGGCGTTCCAGCCCGGAATGTGCGGCGCCCCGGCGGGCGGGGGGACGGCCGGGGCGCGGCGCCCGGAGTCCCGGCCGGACCTGGCGGAGGTGACCCGCCATGCCGAGCTGCTGGACCTGGCCGACGACATGGCGGCGGCGCTGCTGAGGGTGGCGCTGGCCGGGGGCGGTCCGGAGGCCGTGCTGGCCAGGGCCGCGGAGGTGCTGCACGGCCGGTTCGCCGACTGGGTGATCGCCGACCTGGCCCCGGAGAGCGGCCCCGGCGCCCCGCGCCGGGTGGTGGCGCTCGGCCCGCGGGACGCGGTGGGCGACCGTACGGCCTCCCTGGCCGAGCAGGACCCGGCCGACTGCCCCCTGGTGGTGGACGCGCTGTCCGACGGGGTCTCCGCGCTGCGGGTGAGCCCGGCCGACGCCGACGCCTTCGGCCGGGACGCGACGGGTGCGCCCGTGCTGGTGCGCGAGGAGGTCACCTCGCTGCTGTGCATACCCCTGCGCGCCTCCGCCACGGATCCGGTCCGCGGGGCGCTCACGCTCTTCCGTACGGGCGGCCGCGCTGCCTTCGAGATGGCGGAGGCGGGCGTGGCGGACCGGATCTCCCGCCATGTCGCCCTGGCCATGCCACGTACGGCTCCGCGGGCGCCGGCGCCGGGGGGCTGACCCGGCGGGGCGGCGGACCGTAAGGACGCGGGCCAACCGTAAGGACGCGGGCGAGCCGTATGGACACCGGGCGCGGGCGCGGGCACGTCGGCACACCGGGGGCGTGCCCGCGCTCCAGCGCCCGGCGCGTGCCCGTCCCCACGCCCCGCGCGAGTCCTCGGCGCACCCCCACGTGCCCGTCCCGCGCCGTACCAAACGAGGTTTCCTTCCCCGGGCGCCGGTTACCCGTCGCATCTGCCGACATTCGCCGGCTGCGCGCTCGAGGAGGGCCCATGACCGAGTACGGCTATTTCCTGGCCGCCGAAGAACACGGGCCCGCGGACCTCGTCGAGCAGGCCCGGATGGCGGAGCAGGCCGGTTTCAACGCGTTGTGGATCTCCGACCACTACCACCCCTGGAGCGAGGCCCAGGGCCAGAGCCCCTTCGTCTGGTCGGTGATCGGCGCACTCTCGCAGGCCACCAGCCTGCCCGTGCAGACCGCGGTGACCTGCCCCATCATCCGTATCCACCCGGCCATCGTGGCCCAGGCCGCCGCGACCAGCTCGGTGCTGCTGGAGGGCCGCTTCCGGCTGGGCGTGGGCAGCGGCGCGGCGCTGAACGAGCATGTGCTGGGCGACCGCTGGCCGCCCGCGCCGATCCGGCTGGAGATGCTGGAGGAGGCCGTGATGGTGATGCGCCAGCTCTTCGAGGGGCGCCGCGTCACCCATCACGGCAAGCACTACACGGTGGAGAACGCCCGGCTGTACACGGTGCCCGAGGAGCCGGTGCCCATCGACATCGCGGCCTTCGGATCGGCCGCCGCCGCGCTGGCCGGGCGGGTCGGCGACGGCTTCATCACCACCGTGCCGGACGCGGAGCTGGTGGCCCGGTTCCGGCGCGGCAGCGGCGCCGGGGGCAACAGCAAACCGGCCCGCGGCGGGCTGAAGGTCTGCTACGGCCCGGACCCCGACGAGGCGCTGCGCACCGCCCACCGGCTGTGGCCGACCGAGGCGCTGCCCGGCGAGGTGCTGTCGACGCTGACCACCCCGGGCCAGTTCGAGCAGGCCACCCGGCTCGTCACCCCCGAGCGGCTGGCCGAAGAGGTGGTGTGCGGGGATGACGTGGAGGCGCATATCGGCGCGCTGAACGCGTACGCCGACGCCGGATTCGACACCGCCTACGTCCATCAGATCGGCCCCGACCAGCGGGGCTTCTTCGACTTCTACCGCACCAAGGTGCTGCCGCAGGTGGCCCGCTGAGCACCGCCGCAGGGGGCCGGGGCCGACCACCGCCACGCGTGGCCGGTGGAGAACCGCCACGCGTGGCCGACTGAGCACCGCCACGGGCACGGCCGCCCGGCGGGCAACGGCCGCCCCCGAACCGTGAGCACGGCTGAACCGCCGAAAGGAGCGATGACCCACCATGACCATGAAAGTGGCCGACTACATCCTCGCCCGACTGTCCGAGTGGGGTGTCGAGCATGTCTTCGGCTACCCGGGGGACGGCATCAACGGCCTGCTCGCCGCCTGGGGGCGGGCCGCGAACGAGCCCCGGTTCATCCAGGCCCGGCATGAGGAGATGGCGGCCTTCGACGCCGTCGGCTACGCCAAGTTCAGCGGCCGTCTCGGGGTGTGCGCGGCCACCTCGGGCCCCGGCGCGATCCATCTGCTGAACGGGCTGTACGACGCCAAGCTGGACCATGTGCCGGTGGTGGCCCTGGTCGGCCAGACCCACCGCAGCGCGATGGGCGGCTCGTACCAGCAGGAAGTGGATCTGCACAGCCTCTTCAAGGACGTGGCCTCGGACTTCCTGGAGACGGTCACCGTCCCCGAGCAGTTGCCCAATGTCCTGGACCGGGCGATCCGCACCGCCTACGCCCGCCGCGCCCCCACCGCCGTGATCATCCCGGCGGATGTGCAGGAGCTCGATTACTCCCCGCCCACCCATGAGTTCAAGATGGTGCCCTCCAGCCTGGACCGCAGCGGCTGGTCCGCGGTGCCGTCCAGCACCGCGGTGGAGCGGGCCGCGGAGGTGCTGAACGCGGGCGAGCGGGTGGCGATCATGGTCGGCCAGGGCGCCGCCGGGGCGCGCGAGGAGGTCCGGCGGATCGCCGAGACCCTGGGCGCGGGCGTCGCCAAGGCGCTGCTCGGCCTGGATGTGCTCAGCGATGAACTGCCGTATGTCACCGGCTCCATCGGGCTGCTGGGCACCCGGCCCTCGTACGAGATGATGCGGGACTGCGACACCCTGCTGACGATCGGCTCCAGCTTTCCGTACGCCCAGTTCCTGCCGGAGTTCGGCAAGGCGCGCGGCGTTCAGATCGATCTCGATCCGCACATGATCGGGATGCGCTATCCGTACGAGGTCAATCTGGTCGGCGACGCGCGCGAGACCCTGCTGCGGCTGCTGCCGCAACTGGAGCGCAAGCAGGAGCGCGGCTGGCAGGAGGGGATCATCTCGGGCGTACGGCGCTGGCGCGAGGTGACGGCCCAGCGCGCGGAGGTGTCCGCCGACCCGATCAACCCCGAGTATGTGGCCCACTGCCTGGATCCGCTGCTGCCCTCCGACGCCATCATCACCTGCGACTCCGGCTCCGTCGCCAACTGGTACGCCCGCCATCTGCGGATGCGCGGCGAGATGCGCGCCTCGCTTTCGGGCACGCTGGCCACGATGGGCTGTGGGGTGCCGTATGCGATCGGCGCCAAGTTCGCCCATCCGGACCGGCCGGCGGTGGCGCTGGTCGGGGACGGCGCGATGCAGATGAACGGCATGGCGGAGCTGATCACGGTGGCCAAGTACCGCCGGTCGTGGGAGGACCCCCGGCTGGTGATCGGCGTCTGGAACAACCAGGACCTCAACCAGGTCACCTGGGAGATGCGGGCGATGGGCGGGGCCCCGCAGTTCCTGCCCTCGCAGGAACTTCCCGATGTCTCCTACGCGCGGTTCGCCGAATCGCTCGGCATCACCGGCATCCGGGTGGAGAAGCCCGAGCAGGTCGAGCAGGCGTGGCGGGAGGCGCTGGCCGCGGACGGCCCGGCGGTCGTGGAGTTCCTCACCGATCCGGCCGTACCGCCGATCCCGCCGCATGCCACCTGGGAGCAGATGGAGGCCACGGTCGAGTCGATCATCAAGGGCGACTCGGACCGGGCGGGCATGGTGCGCCAGGGCCTGAAGGCGAAGGTGCAGGAGTACCTGCCGCACCGGAAGAAGGCCACGGAGGACAAGGCCGCGGACGACGCCTGATGCACCCATAGACCCTGAGGTACCCGTTTCGACCCCGTCCGCGCTGGCTACCCGCCGCACCGGACGGATGCGATACCCGGACCGGAAGGACGTGAGCAGTTATGAAGGTCGCCTTTCTCGTCGCCCCGGAAGGCGTGGAACAGGTCGAGCTGACCGACCCCTGGCAGGCGGTCCGGGACGCCGGGGGCACCCCTCGTCTGGTGTCCACCAAGCCCGGCCGCATCCAGGCGTTCGACCACCTCGACAAGGCGGACACCTTCGAGGTCGACCAGGTGGTCAAGGACGCCACGGTCGGGGAGTACGACGCCCTGGTGCTGCCCGGCGGGGTCGCCAACCCCGACTTCCTGCGCCTGAACGAGGCGGCCGTCGCCTTCGCCAAGGGCTTCTTCGACGCGGGGAAGCCGGTGGCCGCGATCTGTCACGCCCCATGGACGCTGGTGGAGGCCGATGTGCTGCGTGGCCGCACCCTGACCTCCTGGCCGAGTCTGCGCACCGACATCACCAACGCCGGCGGGAGCTGGGTGGACGAGCAGGTCAAGGTCTGCACCAGCGGCCCCAATGCCCTGATCACCAGCCGTAGGCCCGATGATCTCAAGGCGTTCTGTGCGGCGTTCCTGGAGGAGTTCTCGAAGACGACGAAGGGATCGGCATCATGACGGAGGACCGCAAGGAGCGGCAGCGCGACCACTACCGCGCCCCCGACCCGGCCGAAGGACCGCTGACCACCGACCAGGGCGTGGCGGTCGATCACACCGATGACTCCCTCACCGTGGGCGAACGCGGCCCGACGCTGATGGAGGACTTCCACTTCCGCGAGAAGCTGACCCATTTCGACCATGAGCGGATCCCGGAGCGGGTGGTGCACGCGCGGGGCGCGGGCGCGTACGGCTACTTCGAGCCGTACGAGTCCTGCGCGGAGTTCACCCGTGCCGCTTTCCTCCAGGATCCGTCCGTGCGCACCCCGGTCTTCGTACGGTTCTCCACCGTGCAGGGGCCCCGGGGCTCGGCGGACACGGTGCGGGACGTGCGGGGCTTCGCGACGAAGTTCTACACCTCGGAGGGCAACTACGACCTGGTCGGCAACAACATGCCGGTCTTCTTCATCCAGGACGGGATCAAGTTCCCCGACTTCGTGCACGCGCTCAAGCCGGAGCCGCAGAACGAGATCCCGACCGGCGCCTCCGCCCATGACACCCTCTGGGACTTCGTCTCCCTTCAGCCCGAGACCATGCACATGATGATGTGGCTGATGTCGGACCGGGCGATTCCGCGCAGCTTCCGGATGATGCAGGGCTTTGGGGTGCACACCTTCCGCTTCGTGGACGCGCAGGGGCGGGGCACCTTCGTGAAGTTCCACTGGAAGCCGAAGCTGGGCGTCCACTCGCTGGTGTGGGACGAGGCGCAGGAGGCCGCGGGCCGCGACCCGGACTTCAACCGGCGCGATCTGTGGGAGGCGATCGAGGCGGGGCAGTACCCCGAGTACGAGCTGGGGGTGCAGCTCATCCCGGAGGAGGACGAGTTCAACTTCGACTTCGATCTGCTCGACGCCACGAAGCTCATCCCGGAGGAACAGGTGCCGGTGCGGCCGATCGGCCATATGGTGCTGAACCGCAACCCGGACAACTTCTTCGCGGAGACCGAGCAGGTGGCCTTCCACACCGGGAACGTCGTCCCCGGGATCGACTTCACCAACGACCCGCTGCTCCAGGCCCGGAACTTCTCCTATCTGGACACCCAGCTCATCCGGCTGGGCGGCCCCAACTTCTCGCAGCTTCCGGTCAACCAGCCGGTCACCCCGGCCCGGACCAACCACCGGGACGGCTACCACCAGACCATGCTCCACAAGGGCACCAGCTACTCCCCCAACTCACTCGGCGGCGGCTGCCCGGCCCTCGCGGGCGCGGACGGCTATGCCTTCTCCCACTACGCGGAGCGGGTCGAGGGCCATAAGATCCGCGAGCGGAGCGAGTCCTTCAAGGACTTCTACAGCCAGGCCGCGCTGTTCTGGAACAGCATGAGCGACTGGGAGAGGCGCCATATCGTGGACGCCTTCCGCTTCGAGCTGGGCAAGGTCAACGCGGTGCAGGTGCGCGAGCGCACGGTCGGTCAGTTGGCCCGGATCGACTACGACCTGGCCTCGCAGGTGGCCCAGGGCATCGGCGTGGCGATGCCGGAACCGGGCGCCAACAACCACAAACCGCAAGCCTCGCCCGCGCTGAGCCTGGAGAACCTCCAGGGCGACGGCTCGATCCGCACCCGCCAGATCGCGGTCCTGGTCACGGACGGCGTGGACACCGCCCAGCTCGCCCAGGCCCAGGACGCACTCACCGCCCAGGGCGCCATCGTCGAGGCCCTCGCCCCGCACGACGGCAAGGTGGCCGGCGCCGACGGCAACGGCTACCCGGTCGACCGCGCCCTCCCCACGGTCGCCTCCGTCCTCTACGACGCCGTCCTCCTCCCCGGCGGCCCCACCGGCACCCCCGACCTGGCCTCCGACGGCGCGGCCATGCGCTTCGTCCGCGACGCCTACCGCCACGGCAAACCCATCGGCGCCCTCGGCTCGGGCGTAGGCATCCTCTCCTCCCTCGACCCGCAGGGCCTCCACATCGCCTCCGGCCACGGCCACGTCTGCGCCGACCGCGGGGTGGTCACGGACACGACGACGGGCGCGGCGAGCGAGGAATTCACCAGGGCCTTCACGGAAGCGATCTCGGCCCACCGGCACTGGGACCGCCCCCAGGTCCGCTGCTGAATTCGGCGGGGTTATTCAAGCCTCTCCGGCGATTGAGGAGCGGGGTCCGGGGCGGGCTCCGCCCCTCGACCCCCGGGCGGGGGTCGAGGGGCGGAGCCCCTCGTTTCGGGAGTTTCGGGAAGGGGCGCCGGCGCCGCGAACAACCCGCTCTCCTCCAAATCCGCCGCATACGGCGCGACCTCCCGCACCGAAAAGTCCACCAGCGGCTT
>NZ_JAHLEM010000686.1 GCF_018883605.1 Streptomyces niphimycinicus
CCCCCGGGCGGGGGTCGAGGGGCGGAGCCCCTCGTTTCGGGAGTTTCGGGAAGGGGCGCCGGCGCCGCGAACAACCCGCTCTCCTCCAAATCCGCCGCATACGGCGCGACCTCCCGCACCGAAAAGTCCACCAGCGGCTTCGGGATGCGCTCCTCCGCCCCAATGGCCCGCGACAGATCCCACGCGTGCACGGCCGCGTCAGCCGTCATCTGGGCGCAGTAATGCGTGGCGGGGCTCTCCCCGTACGAGAGCTCGACCGTCCGGTCCAGGGCCCCCGGCTCGCGGAAGGCGTCCCGCGCCGCGGCGACCACCACGTCCCACGTGGCAACCGGGTCGTCACCGAGCAGATCGCCCTCCAGCGCATTGCCCTGGTCGGCGACGCTCGCCCCTTCCCGGACCAGCGGCGGCACCCACATCTGCTCGACCGCGAGATGGTTCACCAGATCGCGTACGGTCCACTCGGTGCAGGGCGTGGGGTCGTCCCACTGATTGGGCCGGATCGCATGCACCCGTTCGGTGAAGAGGTCCAGCGCCTCACCATGCCTGGCCAGCAGCGGATTCTCCGCCATGGGCGATCACCCCGTCCGAGGAGGCTGAGGGGGCTGAGAGGGCTGAGGGGGCTGAGGATGCGCCCCGGACCCCGGCGCCGAAGGCGCGGTCGGACCAGAAGCCACTCCCGGCCCCGCCGCCCGCGCCGCAGAGTTCTTCAGCCACCCCGCCGCCACCAGCAACAACGCGAAAACGATCAGCGCCGCCACCCACGCCGGAAGCGCGAGAGCCAACAGCAGCACCAGGCATGCCGTCAACGCACCCCCCGCGTAGAGCGCGGCCGCCGCCGCGCCGCCGTAGAGGCGGACCGCGCGCCGTCCGGACTGCTCCCGCAGCTCCCTGCGGACTTCGTCGCGGACGGCCCGTGCGACCGGCTCCGCCAGGTCCCCGGCCGAGGGTATGCCCGCCTTCGGGTAGCCCGATTTATCAGTCATGTGCGGCCGGGTACCCGTGCCCATCCTCGTTAACAGTCCCGGCCGACACGGGCGGGGCACCGGACGGAACACGGATACGCGGGCACATCCGCAGGGCAGGACAGGGCACGGCGTCGGACGCGGCCCCTGATGTCCCACGTCCGACGCCGCTCCTCACTCCCTACGGGCCGCTCGGCCACACGACGGGTCCCCGCCCCCGGGGCCCTCAAACGCGCCCGACAACCTCGTGTCGATGCCATCGGGACGGGTACGCGTGGGGGACGCGAAATCTGGAGGGAGTACATGCGACTCGAATATCCGGATCCGGTGGAGGCGGCCGAAGGAGTTCCGGCACTGGTCGACGGGGCGCGCGGACACCGCATAGGCTCGTTGCTGATACGCCCCGACGGCCCCGATCTCCACCGCGAGGCAGGGGTGGGCACCGAACTGACGGTGTCGACGGCCGACGGGAAGACGTACGGCGACGACGCGATCCCGGTGGGCGGCCTCAACGCACTGCCGCGCCGGCCGTACGAGAGCGGCGCGGACTGACCATCCCGGAAGACGACCATCCCGGGAAACGACCCGCCCGGGAGACACATACGGACCCGCTGAGGAAGGGGACCGACATGCAGCGAGGCAGCGACCGGCTGAGCGTCCACAAGGACGACGAGATGAAGCACGAGCTCCAGGGGTTGATCCGCTCCGGGCACCCGACCCGCGCCGAGGAGTGGCACGACCCGGAGCCGGCCGCCGACGACGACCCGGACGTGACCCTGAGGCCGATCCCGGCCCGTGGGACGACCGGTGAGGCCGAGGCGGTGCGGTTCGAGTTCGCGCGCCGGCTGGGACGTACGTCGTTCCCCGCCGATCGTGAGGAGCTGCTGGACGTCCTGGAGGAACGGCACACACCGGACGGTCTGATCGCTCTGGCCGAGGAACTGCCCGCGGACCGGACGTTCCACACGGTGCAGGAGGTGGTCTCGGCGCTGGGGCTGCGCCCGGCCTCGTAGGCCATGGCCCATAAGACACGGCCCGTACGTAAGACACGGCCCGTACGTAAGACATGGCCCCGGCGTGGCCGCGCCATGGAGCGACGGCGAGACATCGAGGGGACGGCGCACACCGGCACGCATAGCCCCCGCCCCGCGCGGGTACTGCGGGCAGCACATCACCCACGAAGGGGAGGTGGACAGATGTCCCAGGACCCACCTCGCTATGTGCGGGAAGTCATGACGCGGCCCGTGGTCTGGGTGCACCCCGATGCCTCGCTGGTGGAAGCGGCACAGCTCATGCGCGCACAGGGCATCGGCGATGTGCTGGTCGCCGGCGACGGGGAGCTGCTCGGTGTGCTCACCGACCGCGACATCACCCTCCGCGCCGTCGCCGAGGGCATCGACCCGCTCGCCGTCACCTGCCATGCCGTATGCACTCCGGACCCGGTGACCATCGGGCCGGACGAGGAGGTGGCCGAGGCGGCCGCGCTGATGCGGAGACATGCGGTGGGGCGGCTTCCGGTCGTCGAGGCGGGGCGTCCGCTGGGCGTGATCAGTCTGGGCGATGTGACGGAGCCGCCCTGAATTCCCGCAGCACGTTCCGCCGAAGGGGCGGCGGGGGTCCGCCGAAGGGGCGGCGGGGCCCTCCCCCGCCGCCCCTTCGCCATGAGGCCGACGCCGCTTCGCATGGCACCCACGCCGCCCGCATAGCGAGACGGATCTTCTCGTGATGCGAGATGCCTTCTACCGTGGAGCCACCCGCTCACCGGTCCCGAAGGGGGAGTTCCGCCATGCCGAAAGACACCGCCGTCTACACCCACGGCCACCATGAGTCGGTGCTGCGCTCGCACACCTGGCGCACCGCGGCCAACTCCGCCGCGTATCTCACCGGCCATCTGCGGCCCCATATGCGGATCCTGGACATCGGCTGCGGCCCCGGCACCATCACCGCCGACCTGGCCGAACTGGTCCCCCAGGGGCAGGTCACGGGCGTCGACGCCGCGGACTCCGTCCTGGAGCGGGCCCGTTCGGTGGCCGAGGAGCGCGGGCTGACGAACATGTCCTTCGCGGTCGCCGACGTCCACGCGCTGGACCACCCCGACGACTCCTTCTGCGTGGTCCACGCCCATCAGGTGCTGCAACACGTCGGCGACCCGGTGGGGGCGCTGCGCGAGATGCGGCGGGTGTGCGCACCGGGCGGCATCGTGGCGGTGCGCGACTCCGACTACGCCGCCATGACCTGGTATCCGTCCGTCCCCGGCCTGGACGGCTGGCTGGATCTCTACCGCCGGGTCGCACGGGCCAACGGCGGTGAGCCGGACGCCGGTCGCAGGCTGCGCTCCTGGGCCCTGGAGGCGGGGTTCACCGACCTCGACATCACCTCGACCGCCTCGGCGTGGTGCTACGCCACCGAGGAGGAGCGGGCGTGGTGGAGCGCGCTGTGGGCGGACCGCACGGTCGCCTCCGCCTACGCCCGGCGCGCGGTGGACGGCGGCCATGCCACCGAGGAGGAGCTGCGGTCGATCGCGGAGGCGTGGCGGGCGTGGGGCGAGGCCCCGGACGGTTGGTTCGCCGTCCTGCACGGTGAGATCCTCTGCCGCGTCTGAGCAGTTCAACTAGGCTCGCCCGCATGGATATTCTGGGGACTTCACTCCGCGTGTGCGTCGACGATCTGGATTCGGCGATCGCCGTCTACGAACGGCTTACGGGGGCCGAGGCGGTGCGCTTCCAGCGCGGCCCCGTCTCGGTCGCGGCGGTCGGCTGCTTCTTTCTGATGAGCGGTCCGGAGTCGGAGCTGTCGATCCTTCGCAAGATCACGGCGACGATCGCGGTGAAGGACGTGGACGAGGCGATCGCGGATCTCACGGCGGTCGGCGGGCAGATCGTGGCCGGTCCGCTGCCCGCCCCGGTGGGCCGGACCCTGGTGGCGCGCCACCCCGACGGCTCGATCTTCGAGTACGTCGACCGGAATCCGATGGCGTGACCCGCCCGTGAACCCACCGTCCGGCAGACCCGTCGGGAGGGCGGTCCCGGATCCTCGGTGAGCTCCGCGTCGTCGAACTCCTCGTAGAGATCGTCCACATCACGGAACTCATCACGCCTGATCCGGACCGCCTCCTCCCCGCGCCCCGGCCGGGCCCGCTCTCGGGCGAGGCCGCCTGCGGGCGCAGGCCGGGCCGTCCCGATGCGGGCCGCGGGCCCGCTATGCGGGGCGCATACGGAACTCGTAGCGGCCCGGCAGCGGATGCTCGGTCCTGGCCTGTGCCCGCGCCTCCTCGGTCAGGGGCTCGTCGGTCCCCGACACCAGCCGTTCCACGATGGCGTACCAGGTGTCGCTCAACGCCTCGTCGCCCTCGCGCAGATCGCAGACCTCGAAGCCCTCGTCGAAGACGGCGCGGGCGGCCAAGGCGTCGCCCTGGGCCAGCAGCACCTGTGCGCGCAGCAGCCGGAAGCGGCCGCGGGCCCGGATGGTGGGGCGCAGGGCGTCCAGGACCGCTCGTGCGTCATCGGCGCGGTCGGCCGCCAGCAGCGCGACGATCGCCTCCCGGCCGAGCGCGGCCTCCGCCGCCTCCAGGGCGAC
>NZ_JAHLEM010000687.1 GCF_018883605.1 Streptomyces niphimycinicus
ACTCTCCGCCATGCGGGTTTCGCCCGGAGCCAACGCCCACTACAAGCACCGACGCGAGCGTGGGGACTGGCACGCCGGGGCCCAGCGGCACCTGTTCAACCGGATGATCGGACAGCTCTACCACTGCCTGCAGAGCCGACAGCTCTTCGACGAGCAACACGCGTTCACCTCCGGTCCTTCAGTGGCTCTGGCCACGGCGGCTTGACTTGTTACGCACGCGAGATGTCTCTCTGGTGCTTCGCCGGGTGGCGCGGCGGTCACCGCGCCGGTACGGGACGGCGAGTGATCATGATGGCGTTACGCAGTCTGCCGTATGCGGCGTATCCGTCGGCAGGCCCTGAGGCCCTGTCACCGATGCGCGTCGCGCAGCAGGGTGTCGACGGTGCGGTCGACGAAGGTGGTGAGTTCCGGCGCGTCGTGGCGCCCGAAGCCGTCCGGCCGGCGCAGTCCTTCGCGTTCACATGTCTCGATGGCATCGACCCACTGCCGCCACAGCAGACGGGCCGGATGGGCCTGGCCGGGCTCGCCGAAGCTGGACGAGTTATGACCGAACATCGGGCGGATGACCCCGCGCTCGGCGCGGGCGAGCTGGTCCTTGTCGGCGAAGCGCAGATACATGCTCTGGGCGGCCATGCCGACTTCGCGGGCCTCCACGTGGCAATCACGCGGATGTACCATCCAGCACCAACGTGGTGTGCGCCCAGATGAGGGAGCTTGTAGTGGACACTTCTGCCGATAACACCAGCCTGAAAACCCAGTACGCGGCTCAGGTGGCCGCCGATCTGGAACGCAACTCCGCAGAGCACGAGCGACTCAGCTCCGAAATCGCCTCACTGCAAAAGCAGTTGGCGGTGCTGGAAGACAACCGGACACTGCTGCTCAGCATGCGGGAGACTCTTGGCGACGACGCCATTGGTGGCGCACCGGAGAGTGGTGGCGTCAGCGGCGCTGGGGATGGTTCGTCCGCGACACGGGAATCCGCGGCGCCGCCTGCCACCCGCAAGCCCAGGAAGAAGGCCGACGCGGCCGGCGGAAAGCGGAAGGGTGCGGAGTCGGCCGACAGTCGCGCGAGCCGCAAGCCGGTGCGCGAAGCGGGTGCGCCCACGCTCCGGGAGCTGGTGCGCGATGACCTCACCCAGCATGGCGAGCCCCGCTCCGCAGCCGAGATCACCACCACTCTCACCCAGGCTCTTCCGGGACGCGACATCAAGCCCACGGTGGTGCGCAGCACCCTCGAATCACTTGTCGCCAAGGGCCAAGCACACCGCACCAAGCAGCAGAAGTCCGTCTTCTACTCGACCGCCACCCCGGACGCGGACACCGGTGCGGCCGAGCCCGGCGAGGCACGCGCCTCCTGAGAAGCGTGCCACGTTCAGCCCGGGTGACGGGCGCGGCGGCGCTCCCGGAGCAGCACCCGTGCGGTGGTCGGCAGCGGAGGACGGGCGGGCGCGCGGAGGACACCGGGGCCCTTGGCGGCGGCTGCCATGGCCGTGAGCTGCTCGATCTCGATCATGGCACGGAACAGCGGGCGGCCCTCGGGCGGCGCGAGGCCGACCAGGCTCCGGCTGGTGGCCAGGCACTGGTGGGCCTGGCCGAGCAGATGCGCCAGCAGGCTCCGGGTCCCGGGGGTGTCCTGGGCGTTCTCCAGGTCGACGCGGGTGACACCGTGCGCGTCGAGGGTCTCCCGCACCAGATTCAGGCGTCCGCCGGCGAGGTCCTCGGACAGGTCGTTGACGAAGTCCAGGCGCTGGCTGCCGTCGATGTACGCGCGGCATGCCTCGCGGTAGCCCACCGGGCTGTCCTCCCCGGCGATCAGGCCCGCGATCAGCATGAACGCCGGTAGGGCATACGCGTCGACGTAGCGCTGGTAGTCCGCTTCGGTGGCGAATCCGGTGAACTCCAGCTCCAGTGGGGCCGCGTCGAGGAATGCCTCGACCCGGTCGCGCAGCCCTGGGTGCGCGGAGACGGTGTGCAGCAGCGGCCGTACGGCGGCATGCTCGCTTCCGCCACCGGCCAGGCCGTCACGCACTTGCTTCGCCCACTCCGCGAAGGCCCCGGCACGCTCCTCGGCGGGGCCGCTGTCGAGGAGTGTGTCGGTGTGATGCATGAAGGCGGTCGCCGCGATCAGATGCGGCAGCAACGGCGGGGGCAGCAGCAGGCGTGCGGCGAGGTAGGAGCTGCGCCGGTAGCCCGCCACCAGTTTCCGCTGGTGCGTATAGTCCTCCCGCAGCCGGGGGTCGCTGATCCCCGCGGCATCCAGCGCCTTGCCCCACAGGCCCATGCCCGACCCTCCCGATGTCTTCCCCCGTACGACCACCCGGTGGCACTCCGCACCGGCGTGTGAAAACGCCGTACCCGCGTGCCGCCGTCCGCGGTAGAGGCTACCGTCGGCATCCCGCGCCACCAGACCAGACACCGGACACGCCTCGGTCTCCCCTGCCACGCCACTTCGACGCGCGCCCTAGCGGCGGCCGCATACGAGCAGTTGGCGGAAGTACCGCGTGCCGATCACCGCGGTCATCAGGCCGGCATCGAGCTGGGCCGGGGCGATCACGGTGCGGCCCAGCAGGGCCCGGGCCGCGTGCGGTGCCGCCAGGCTCGGTGTCTTCACATGACCTTGCCTGGCGCCGCGGGTGACAACCGTGCCACCGGCGGGAGCGGTGAGTGCTGCGGCGAGGCGCGGAATGCCTGGATGACGAGCGCGGCGAAGCGCCGGGAGGCCGCGACCCGGGCGGTCTTCGAGATGGTGTGGATGCCCCTGTTGGCCATCAGCATGAGGATCAGATCGTCCAGGACGAAGTCGGGGCGCAGATGGCCGGCGTCCTTGGCGCGGTTGGCCAGTTCGGCTATCGACCGCAGCGCGTACGCACGCTCCGCGGCGAAGTCCATCGCCTCGGGGAAGGTCGACATGAAGGCTTCGGTGAAGCCTCGGCTGCGGGCGTGCAGCTCACAGGTCTTCTCGATCACGAGGCAGAACCCACGCCATGGATCCGGCTCGGCAAGCCCCTCCTCGACAAGGACGTGGCATGCGCGCATCTCGTCCGCGAAGGCTTCGGTGGCCAGCATCTGCTTGGTCGGGAAACGGCGGTACAGGGTGGCCGGGCCGACCCCGGCGTGCCGGGCGATCTCCCGCATCGGCACATTCAGACCTTCGGTGGCGAACAGCGCACGGGCCGCGTCGAGGATGCGTTCACGGTTGTCCAGGGCGTCGGAGCGCAGGGGGTGAGGCAAACGGTCGGTCACCGCTCTCACTTTAGCCAACCGGACGGGGGCGTCCGTTAGCGTCCGAGTCCGAAGGCATGGAAGCCCGGCGCTTCTCCGGGGGCCGGGGCGGCCGGTCCCGACCCTTCCCCCCAGCGAACCTGTCGCCTGTCGACGCGGTGACGCTCGGGAGCTCCGGAGCGGTGGCCCACTTCAGCCTTGCCCATGCCCACTTCACCCCTGGCGAGTCGGTGCTGGTGCGCGGCGCGGCCGGCAGCATCGGGATCATGACGGTCCAGCTCGCGGCTCGCGGCGGTGCCGCCGCGGTGGCGGTCACGACGTCGTCGGCCGAGCGTGGCGACCGCCTGCGCAAGCTCGGCGCGACCCATGTGCTGGACCGCTCCGGCGAAGGGGAGGGTGGCGAGGACGCTCCCGAGGGCTACGACGTCATCATCGACATCGTCGCCGGTGCGGATATGCCGTCCTTCTTCGCCAAGCTCAACCCGAACGGTCGCATGGTGGCCGTCGGCATGGTCGGGGGCCCGCCGCCGGCGGACTTCGGTATGACGATGATGGCCGCGTTCCGGAAGTCGATGTCCTTCGCCACCTTCAGCGCCGACACCGTGGCCGAAGCCGATCGGCGTGCGGTGCGGACCGAGCAGTTCGCTGCCGCGAGCCGCGGCGAGCTGCCGATGGTGGTGCATGAGGTGCTGCCGCTGGAGGACGCCGTGCCGGCGCACCAGAAGATGGACGCCGGTGAGGTGTTCGGCAGGATCGTGCTGACACCGTGATCGTGGCGGCCGTGGGGCCGTGACAGGGTACGTACCCCGGGGAAGTGCCCCGGCTCGGTGCGGGGAGGGCGCGTGGAATCCGTGAGCGGGCAGGGCGACGGCGGCACATGGCCCTCGGGGCTGGACGAGGCGATACGCGCCACCGCGGCCGACATCGCCACAACGCTGCGCGGCGCACCCGACACCGGGGCTCCGGTACCCGGGTCACGGTGGACGGTCGGGGAGGCGGCGGCGCATCTGGCGCAGGCCAACGAGCTGATGGCGCACCTCGCGGACGGGAAGACACGCAGCTACGGGGACGGCACGCCGCACGGGCTGGCCGAGGCCAACCAGCTCGCGCTCGCCGCGTTCGCCGAGCGCCGGGCCGAGCCGCTGGCCGCCATGATCGTGGAGCAGGCCGATGCCTTCCTCAGGTCGGCGGCCCGGCCCGCGTCGCCCGGGGAACTGGTCACACCGATGGGCCCGATGAGCCTGGACGTACTGGGGTCGTATCTGCTGACCCATATGCTCGGCCACGGCTACGACCTCGCCCGTGCGCTGGGCCGCCCGCATATGCTCAACCGGGCCCGGGTCGAGCTGACCCTGCCGTTTCTGATCACGGCCATGCCACGGGTGGTCGACACCACGGCCACCGCCGGGCTCACCGCCCGCTTCACCATCCGGCTCAGGGGTGGCGCCCGCTTCGGCGCCACCTTCGCCGACGGCGCGGTGACCGTCACGCCGGATCCGCCGAGCCGCCCGGACTGCACCATCCTCACCGAGCCCGTCGCCTTCCTTCTGATGGCGCTGGGCCGCCTCGGCCCATGGGGCGCCGCCGCCAGGGGCCACGTCCTCGCCTGGGGCCGTAAGCCCTGGCTCGCCCCACGGTTCCCCACGCTCTTCACCGCGCCCTGATCCGGCCGGGGAGCGGACCGGATCGGGCTGAAGTGGACTGGCCTGGCCTGGCCTGAGCTGCACTGGGCTGGGCTGGGCTGGGCTGGACCGGACAGACCGCCGCGGACGCCCCGTGGCTCAGGTTGCGCAGGCCGGATGGCCCCAGCCGTCGGAGTTCTTCATGATCGTCTCGCCCTTGGCGTAGGGCGTGCCGCAGCGGCACCGGCCGGGGAACTTCGCCTTGATGGACGCCTTGGAGCGGGTGCCTGTCCCCCGCTGCGCCGTCGTCGTACGCGGGCGCGCCGTGCCACCGCGGCCCGCTGAGCGTGTCGCCGTCTGGGCCTCGGGCGGTGGCAGGGCGGAGCCGAGCGAGGTGCCCGCGGGCTGCTGGGTGCGGGCGGTGTGGCTGGCCGCCTGGTCGGCGGCCGCGTTGAACGGGTCACCGTCGACCTGGTGCGCCGGAACATAGACGAATTCCACCTTGCGGCCACCCAGAAGCTCGTCGATACGCATCACGAGTTCGCGGTTGGCCACCGGCGATCCCGAGGAGGTCTTCCACCCCTTCTTCCGCCATCCGGGCAGCCATGTGGTGACCGCCTTCATCGCGTACTGCGAGTCCATGCGGACCTGAAGCGGCACGGCCGCGTCGGTGGACTCCAACAGCCTTTGCAGCGCGGTGAGTTCGGCCACGTTGTTGGTCGCGGTGCCCAGCGGCCCGGCCTCCCAGCGCTCCAGCGCACCGTCGGTGCCCGCGATAACCCATGCCCAGGCCGCGGGCCCGGGGTTTCCCTTCGATGCCCCGTCACACGCGGCGATGATCTGTTCAGCCATACGTCGATACTGCCAGCACTTCCCATCCGGCACCGCGGAGACCCGGTCCTCGTCGGCGGCCTGCCGTCCGCCCCGGTCCTCCCGTGGACCACGGGGCGTTCATCAGATCCGCGCCGAACGGGCACACTATGTACACGTGTTCGGGCTTCGCGCATGGGAATCTCCCAGAGCTTGTGCCTTGAACATCCGTACCCGCGGCGCCGGTTGGCGGTCCGGGTACTCGTCTAGGAGAGGACACCCCCCACATCATGTCCACTCATCGCCCGAGCCGATCACGGCGCCTGTCCCTGCTGGCCGTAGTGGCCGTGGCCGGTATCGCCGCCCCGTCGGTCGCCGCCGCCAACACACCGGCCACGACCGACACCAACCGTCCCACGGCCGTGCAGGCGCTGGACGACACCTACTACCAGGACGCGATGGGCAAGAGCGGCCCGGAGCTGAAGGCCGCGCTGCACACGATCATCAGCGACCAGACCAAGGTGTCCTACGACGAGGTATGGGACGCGTTGAAGTCCACGGACGAGGACCCGGACAACCCGTCGAACGTCATCCTCCTCTACAGCGGCCGCTCCCAGTCCAAGGACGCCAGCGGCGGCAACCCCGACGACTGGAACCGCGAGCACGTCTGGGCGAAGTCGCACGGTGACTTCGGTACGGCCACCGGGCCCGGCACCGACCTGCACCACCTGCGCCCCGCCAACGTCAAGGTGAACAGCATCCGCGGCAACAAGGACTTCGACAACGGCGGCCAGGACGTGCCCGACGCCCCCGGCAACCGCACCGACGACGACTCCTTCGAGCCCCGTGACCAGGTCAAGGGCGATGTCGCCCGGATGATCCTCTACATGGCCGTCCGCTACGACGGAGACGACGGCTTCGCCGACCTCGAGCCCAACGACAACGTCGACAACGGCTCCGCACCCAACATCGGCCGCCTGTCCGTGCTGAAGGAGTGGAGCGCCGAGGACCCGCCCGACGCCTTCGAGGAGCACCGCAACCAGGTCATCTACGACAGCTTCCAGCACAACCGGAACCCGTTCATCGACCACCCCGAATGGGTCGACTCCATCTGGAAGTAGCCCGAGGCCCCGCCGACGCCCCTGCCCCGGCGCAACGCACCGGGGCAGGGGCGTCGGCCGCAGTGGCCACCATGCCATCCGGCTCCGGACACCCATGGCTCCTGTGGTAGGCAGTCCCCGTGCGTATTCTCTTGCCGCTGCCCGACCGGGACTTCGACGTCACCGAGGTGGCCGTGCCCTGGAAGCTGCTGACCGACGTCGGCCATGAGGTGGTGATCGCCACCGAACACGGCGACGGCCCGCCGGCCGCCGATCCGCTGCTGATCACCGGAGTGCTCTTCGGGCAACTCGGCGCGGAACCCGAGCCCAAGGAGTTCTACCGGCAGCTCACCGAGGCGACCGCCTTCCGCCACCCCCTCGCGTGGGCGGACCTCGAGCCCGAGGCGTACGACGGGCTGATCCTGCCCGGCGGCCACGCCCCGGGGATGCGCCAGTACCTCGGCTCCGATGTCCTGCGCGAGAAGATCGCGGAATTCTGGCGGCTGGACCGCCCGGTCGGCGCCATCTGCCACGGCGTCCTCACCCTGGCCCGCACCAATGACCCGGCAACCGGCCGCAGCCTCCTCGCCGACCGGCGCACCACCTGCCTGCCCGCGTACATGGAGCGGACCGCCTACTACCTCACGGCCTGGCGCCGTGGCCGCTACTACCGCACCTATCCGGCCTACGTCCAGGACGAGGTCGTCGCCGCCCTGGACGACCCCGCCCAGTTCGAACGCGGACCCATCGAGCTGCGGCGCCGCGGCACGGCCACCGACGACGCCCCCGCCTTCGTCGTCCAGGACGGCCGATACCTGTCCGCCCGCTGGCCCGGCGACGCCTACCTCTTCACGCGGCGCTTCGCCAAGATGCTCACCTGAACGACCCTGCCCTCCCCAGCAGGCCGGCACCGACAATGTCAGTCGGCCCCGACACCCGAGCGGAGTGTCAGGGCCGACGGTGAATGCCCCCAGGCTCAACAGCCCTTAGTCATCAACGCACTTGGGGTACTTCGAGCCCCGGTTGCAGTCGTGGTAGTCGTACTTGCTGACCCGGAACTTCTTCTCATCGCCGCCCTTGGCCGGATCAACGACCAAGTAGAACTTCTTCCCGTCCTTGACCTTGTCGGTGACTGTCCCATCAGGACCCCGGTCAAAGTCCTGCGCGCACCCGGCGAGTGTCAGGGCTGAACATGCCAGGAGGGCAAGGGCAAGGCGACGCATGTCGTGCTCCGATCAACGTGAGAATTGCGAGATAGTCTAGGGGTATCCGGATCATGCGCAGGCCAGGGGTGTCGCCGTGAGGCACTACGGTGCCTGCTCGCCCGCCACCTGCTTCCAGCGCATCAAGACGTGGAAGGAGGTGGCGGGGAGTCCCCCGGCCGCACAACGTCAGGGACGGAGCGCGACCAGGAGATCAACCACGTAGGTCTCTTCCACCTCCTCGCGGGGAAAAATCCTGCCCAGCCGCTCCCGCTCGTCGACGAAGAACGCCTCACGGTCAGCCTCTTCAAGGACGAGGAACGCCGATCGGCTGCCGATGTTGGCGAGATGCGTGTCCAAAGAGACGGTGCGGCTCCAGCGCACTTGGCGGCGCTCAACTCGCAGCCCCGTCAGCCCCGCCAGCCGGATGGCATCGCTGTCCGACGGGCGCACCGCAGACCGTGGCCTCACCCCGCAGTGGTGCGCGATACGCCCGTGCTGCTCGCGGATCCACGGCACGTCGAAGGCCGTGGTGTTCCACCAGATCGCCAGCGCACCGCCCGCTCGCAGCACACGCAACGCCTCCGGGACAGACCGGCCGGGATCGGTCCACTGCCATGACTGGGCATACGTGATGAGGTCGCAGGAAGCCTCGGCCAGCGGCAGCGCGTTACCGTCACCCCTCACGACCGGCACCCCCGGGAGCGCCTGGTGGAACTCACCAGCCATCGCCTCACCCGGCTCGACAGCGATCACATCAGCACCTCGCTCCCGCAGCAGCACGCTGGCGATTCCGGTGCCCGCGCCGACATCGGCGACCCGGGCACCAGCCAAACGACGGCCTGCGAACTCCTCGACGCAGTCGAAGAGCACGGCTGGATACGAAGGCCGACTCGCCGCGTACTGAGCCGCGGCTACATCGAACGACTGGGCGCGCGAACTGACGGTCATACCCTCATCATCACCTCCCCGCACCAAACGCTCGACCACCGCCAACCCTGCGATCGTTTCCGGTCACAGCGCTAGGGCCGGATATAGGGCCGGGTGATGATCTCCATGTTGTGGCCACCGGGATCGTCGAAGTACGCGCCGCGGCCACCGAAGAGATGGTTGATCCGTCCGGGGTCGGTGTGGCCGGGGTCGGCGTAGTAGGTGACGCCGACCGCTTCCAGGCGGGCGATCATGGCGTCGAACTGCTCATCGGGCACGAGGAACGCGTAGTGCTGCGGCTGTATCGGCTCGTCGCGCTTCTCGTAGTAGTCGAGCGTCACGCCGTTGCCGAGATCGATGGGCAGAAACGGGCCGAACGGGGCGCCGACCTCCACTCCCAGAATCGCGGCGATGAACTCGGCGGACAACTGCCGATCGTGGGCGTAGACGGCGGTGTGATTGAGCTGGACGACGGTGGTCCGGGGCTCGGAGTCGTGCCGGGGCTGCGTTGGGTTGGGCATTTTTGTGTGTCTCCGCATCGTGGAATCCGCTGGGACCGGCGCCAT
Source organism: Streptomyces niphimycinicus (assembly GCF_018883605.1). Lineage (GTDB taxonomy): Bacteria > Actinomycetota > Actinomycetes > Streptomycetales > Streptomycetaceae > Streptomyces > Streptomyces niphimycinicus. The sequence continues at coordinate 9,453 of NZ_JAHLEM010000687.1, forward strand.
GTACGGGCGCCGGGAGGAACGACACGGAGGAAGGGGCGGGCCTCTGGCCCGCCTCGGGCTCACGCCGAGGCCGGGCGCCTCACTCGTGCGTGGCCCATGGCCGACCCGGCAGTCACCTCACCGACTTTAGCAGCGCCCGCCCGTCGGGCCCCAGGGGCAGTTGGCGGTGGCGTAGGGCCGTGACGCGGTGCGCGGGCGCTCGTCGATCCGAGACCATGCCCGAAGGTCACGTTGTCCGGCCCGGCATGCCACCGGGCCCCATCGCTCGCTCCCGGCCGCGTCCCTCCTCGTGTCGCCCCTCCCCCACGCCCACGCGGCCGGGAGCGCCATGTCCGATTTCCGCCAGCACGCTTCCCCTGCCAGGGCGCACAGTGGAGGTGTGATGAGCGACGACAGCAGCTACGAGGCGGTGTGCAGCCGCGACGCACGGTTCGACGGCGAGTTCTTCTTCGGTGTCGCCACCACCGGGATCTACTGCCGGCCGAGCTGCCCCGCGACCACACCCCGGCGCAAGAACGTCCGGTTCTTCCCGACCTCGGCCGCCGCGCAGGGCGCGGGGTTCCGGGCCTGCCGCCGCTGCCGTCCGGACGCCGTGCCCGGCTCCGCCGACTGGAACGCGCGGGCGGACGCCGTCGGCCGTGCCATGCGGATGATCGGGGACGGGGTGGTGGACCGGGAGGGGGTGGCCGGGCTCGCGGCGCGGCTCGGCTACAGCGCCCGGCAGGTGCAGCGGCAGTTGACCGCCGAGCTCGGCGCCGGGCCGGTCGCGCTCGCCCGTGCGCAGCGCGCGCACACCGCGCGGATCCTGCTCCAGACCACCGCCCTGCGGGCCTCGGAGATCGCCTTCGCGGCCGGGTTCTCCAGCGTCCGGCAGTTCAATGACACGCTGCGCGAGATATACGCCGCCACCCCCACCGAACTGCGTGCCGCCCGGCCCGCCACGTCCTCCCTGTCCGGGCCCGCGGTGGCCACCGGCGGGGTGCTGGGGACGAACGGCGGGACGGCCGGGGTGCCGCTGCGGCTCGCCTATCGCGGCCCGTACGACACCACGCAGGTCTTCGACTATCTCGCCCGGCGCGCCCTCACCGGCCTGGAGGAGATGGTGGGCAGCCCGGGCGCCCGCACCTACCGCCGCACCCTGCGGCTGCCGCATGCCTGCGCCATCGTCGAGATCGACGAACGGCCCGGTGACGGCTGGCTGGAGTGCCGGCTGCGCCTGACCGAGCTGCGCGATCTGACCACCGCCATCCAGCGGATTCGGCGCCTGTTCGACCTGGACGCCGATCCGTACGCGGTCGCCGAGCGCCTCGGCGCCGATGCCGCGCTCGCGCCCCTGGTGGGCGCGCGGCCGGGGCTGCGTTCCCCGGGCACCGCCGACCCCCATGAACTCGCCGTGCGCGCCGTGCTCGGCCAGCAGGTCTCGGTGGCGGCCGGGCGTGTGCTGGGCGATGCGCTGGTCGCGGCGTACGGGAAGCCCCTGGCGCGGCCCGACGGCGGGCTCACGCATCTCTTCCCGCGCGTGGCGGACCTGGCCGAGGCACCGCTCACCGAGCTCGGCATGCCGGAGAGCCGACGCGCCACGCTGCGCACGCTCGCCACCGCGCTCGCGGACGGCACGGTGCGGCTGGACGCGGGTGCCGACCGCGACCGGGCCGAGAAGGAGCTGCTGGGGCTGCGCGGCATCGGTCCATGGACGGCCGGTTACGTCCGGATGCGGGCGCTGAGCGACCCCGATGTGCTGCTGGAGTCGGATGTCGCCGTCCTGGCCGGGGCCCGCGGCGCCGGAGCGCATCTGGAGGACTCAGAGGGCTGGCGGCCCTGGCGCTCGTACGCCATGCACCACCTCTGGAACGCCCCGCGGGCCCGGCCCGAGTGAGCTACCGCGCGCTGCCGGGCCCGCCAAGCCGGCGGCGGTGACGTGTGCACGGGAGAGGACGGGGCACCGCAGTGCGCGCCGCCACCCCGGTGCGCGGGCTCAGCCCGCCGCCAGGTCGCGGACCCTGCGCAGCCCGGCGGTGACATCGGCGAGGGTCGCGCAGTCTCCCAC
>NZ_JAHLEM010000688.1 GCF_018883605.1 Streptomyces niphimycinicus
CGCGGTGCCGGTGGTGCGGGCGCGGGCGCGGGCAGGGGCGCGGAGGCGGGCGGCTCCGGGCCGGGGCCCGGTTCCGGGTCGCGACTTACGGCCGGTTCCGGGTCGGGGCCCGGTGTCGGTTCCTGGTCGGGGCCCAGGTTGGACTCCGGTTCGCGGCCCAGGACGGGCTCCTGTCCACGGCCAGGAGCGGGCTCCGGCTCGGGGTTCGCGGGGGGTTCCGGGGCCGGTTCCGGGGCGGGCTCCGGCTCGGGGTTCGCGGGGGGTTCCGGGGCCGGTTCCGGGGCGGGCCCCGGCTCGGGGTTCGCGGCGGTTTCCGGGGCCGGTTCCGGGGCGGGCTCCGGCTCGGGGTTCGCGGAGGGTTCCGGGGCGGGCCCCGGTGTCCGTTCCGCCGGTGTCTCGTCCGCGGTGGGCGGGCGCGGGGCGGGGATTCCGCCGTCCAGGGCGCCCGGCCAGTGGCCGCTGTCCTCGGCGGCCGACCGCGGCGGCGGTATGCGGGGTGGCCCGGCGGGGTGGGACGGCAGACCCGGGTCGCTGCCCCGTCCGGGCCCGTCTCTCCCGTCCCCGTCCCCGGGGCCGGAGCTCTCGCCGTAGGCGTCGTCGTACGGGTCCGGCCCGCCGCGCCCGGTCACAGCGCCCGTCCGTAGCCGGGAGGCGAGACCGCGCGAGGCGGCTGGACATGAGCGGTGGAGAGCAACTGGAGGCCGAGCCGGAGGCGGCGCCTGGCCTCGTCCTCGGTCACCCCGAGGGCGGCAGCGGCCTCGCGGTAGTCGCGGCGGTCGAAGTAAGCCAGCTCCAGGGCGGCGCGCAGTGGGGCGGGCATGGAGGTGACGATGTAGTCGGCACGGGCGGCCACGGACACCTCGCGGATCCGCTCCTCCAGGGCCTCGGGCGTGAGCGTGTCCCCGTCGGCGTCGGCCGGGGCGCTCTGCGACTCGCGCAGCCGGTGCACCGCCTGGCGCTGGGTGAGCATGGCGATCCAGGCGCGCAGCGAGCCCTGCTGGGGGTCGTACGCGTCCGGGTTCTCCCAGACGTAGCCGAAGACTTCCCGGGTGACGCGGTCGACGGCCGTCTCGTCCTCCAGGACCCGATGCGCCAGATTATGGACAAGTGACGCGAATCGGTCATAAAGCTCGGCGAGGGCGGCCGCTTCGCCGCGCGCCAGGCGCTGTTGCATCCTGCGGTCCCAGCGGGGCGGTGCGTCATTGGTCATGCGGCCCCCATTCCCGAGTCGTCCGGCCGGCCCTCCAGGCACTATGCCCACGTTCATATCGAATGTAATGCCGGTTGCTCACACAACACGCGTCCATCAGGCAAAGTGCGCGAGAAACGGGCCGCGCATGGTATTGGCGCGGTCGCTTTGCGCAGCATCGAGGAGACGAAACGCTTCGGCGCGGCATAGGGTCGTCCCTCAAGGCGTATGCCTGGGGGAGTTTCATGCGCTGACGGGCGGGCAGCCGCCCGTGAACAGCAAATTCCGGTTAGGGGCGAGCGAAGGGCTTCGGGCGCGTGACGTTGAAGGTGATGGAGGACCGGCGGGGGGAGTGGGTCGTTCTCCAGGTCTCGGGAGAGATGGACCTGGTGACCTCGCCCGCAGTCCGGCAGCACATCCACGACGCGGTCGCCGAGGGCCGCCACTGGCTGGTTCTGGACCTCTCGGAGGTCCGCTTCTGCGACTCCAGCGGGGTCGGCGTACTGATCGCCGCGCGTCGGCTGATGCGGTCGTGCTCGGGTCGGCTGCGGCTGATCCTGCCGCCGCAGGACGCCGCGCACGGTTCGCATGTGCATCGGGTGCTGGCGGCGCTGGGGGTGCGGCGGCTGTTCGACGTCTACCCCGACCTGGGGGCGGCCACGGAGCTGGATGAGGACGACGAGGAGGCGGCCGACCCGCTGTCCGCCTAGGGGCGCTCGTCCGCCTCGGGGTGCTCGTCCGCCTCGGGGTGCTCGTCCGTCCAGGGGTGCTCGTCCGTCCAGGGGTGCTCGTCCGTCCAGGGGTGCTCTCCCGCCTCCCCGTCCCCGGGCTGTTCGTGGCCCGCTCATGCCGTTCCCGTGACGCGCGGGGTCTTGGGGAAGTCGGCCCGTACGACGAAGCCGCCCTCCTCCGTGGGCCCTGCCTCCAGCGTGCCGCCCAGTAGTTGTGCGCGCTCCCTCAGCCCGACCAGGCCGTGACCGCCGCCCGGCAGCCCCGGGGCCACGGCTGAGGCGTCGGGCGGGCCGTTGCGCACCTCGACCCGCAGGCCCCCTGTCTCCTCGGCTTTCTCAGCCGCCTCTTGAGTCTCTTGAGCCTCTTGAGTCGCGTCTTCAGCCTCCTGAGCCGGGCCGTTGGCCGCCTCCTGCCTCGCCGCCTCCGCTTCGTTCACCCGTACCGTCACCCGCGCCCCCGGCGCATGCTTGCGGACGTTGGTCAGCGCCTCCTGGACGATGCGGAACGCGGCCCGTTCCACCGCCTCCGGATGGCCCGGGCGCCGTGTCGCGCCGTCCGTCTCGAAGTTGACGTTCAGCGCGCTGAGTTCGATCATCCGGGGCAGATCCGCCAGCCGGGGCTGAGGGGTCAGCTCCTCGTGGTCGCCGCCCGCCGCGCGCAGGATGCCGACCATATGGCGGAGTTCGTCCAGGGTCCGCACGGACAGCTCGCGGATCGTCCGCGCGCCCTCCCGCGCCTTCGCGTCCTCCGCGCTGATCTGCACCGCCCCGGCCTGGAGGCTGATGAGGCTGACCTGATGGGCGACCACGTCGTGCATCTCGCGGGCGAGCCGGGCGCGTTCGGTGGACAGCACCTGCTCGGCGATCAGCTCGTCCGCGTGGCGGCGGCTGCGGGTCAGATCCTCTATCCGGGCGGCGAGTTCACCGCGCGTACGCACCAGGAGGCCCAGCGCGATGGGCCCCACCGAGGTCACGCACGCGTCGATGAGCGTGAGGGTGTTCTGGCGGTACGCGGTCGGCTCGAAGTCGGAGACCGGCCAGGGGATGAAATGCGCGGCGGCCAGCAGCAGCGCGGAGATCCCCAGCAGCCGCCGGTCGGGGCGGAGCCGGGCCACCGTGTAGAGGGCGATCATCGGCGCGAACCAGACGTAGCCGATGAGGATCCCCGGCAGCGTGACCAGGAAGACCAGCGCGGGCAGCTTCCGGCGCACCAGCAGCGCGGCCGCCGCCACCAGCGAGACGTTGAGCTCCAGCCCGAAGGTGACGCCGTTGACGAGCAGCGCGTCGGCCACCGCGAGGAGGACGGGGATGATCAGCGACCCCCAGCGCATGACCCGGCGCGGCGGCCGCCACCGGCCGGAGACGGACGGCGACGAGGAGACGGAGGAGAGGGAGGAGGCCGGGGAGGCAGCAGGGGCGGCCGGGGAGGCAGCAGGGGCGGCGGGGGCAGGTGCGGCCGACGAGGCCGGGGAGGCGCCCGGCGTGCCCGGTGTGCCCGGCGTGCCCGGGGACGAACTGCGTGGCGGCAGCGGGGAGACGGTCATCGGGCGCCGCCTATCGGCGGCCGGCTCGTGACGAGCCCGGCGCGGTCGGCGACGATCGCGGCCTGGACCCGGTTGAGCCCGCCCAGTTTGCCGAGCACCGCCCGCACATGGTCCTTGACGGTGCTGGGCGCCAGCCCCATCCGCTCGGCGATCTGGGGGTTGGCCAGCCCCTCGCCCAGCAGCGCCAGCACCTCGCGTTCGCGCGGGGTGAGCGCCTCGACGGCCTCGGCGGCCGTCGTCTCCGCCTCGGCGGCGAGGAAGCCGCCGATCACGGCGCGGGTGACGGCCGGGTCGAGGACGCTGCCGCCCTCGGCGAGGGTGCGTACGGCCCGTACGAGCTGTTCCGGATCGGTGTCCTTGAGGAGGAAGCCCGCGGCTCCGGCGCGCAGCGCGGCCGCGAGGTACTCCTGGACGTCGAAGGTCGTCAGCATGGCGACGGCGGGGGAGCGGGGCGCGGCCCGCAACTGTCTGAGCACGGTGAGCCCGTCGGCATCCGGCATCCGGATGTCGAGGAGGACCACATCGGCCTTGCTGCCCAGCACCGTGGCCACCGCGGAGGCTCCGGAACATTCGGCCACCACGTCGATGTCCGGGGCGGTGCCCAGGATCAGTCGCAGACCGGATCGTACGAGCGCTTCGTCGTCCACAACAGCAACACGAATCACCGGCCGCTCCCTCACCTCATCTGTCATGCCCATTGCCCGGACAGCCTGCCTCATCGGCGAGCGAATATGGAGTGGTTGGCTCCGTCAGTGGGCGGGAACACCCCCGCCGATCGGCGGGGGTGACGGACGCCCAATGGTGGATTTCCCCGGCGGCCGCGACCAGGCAGAGTGGATCTCAAGCCGCATCACCCCGTGGGGTCGTCCCGAAACCCCAGCCCCGTGAACGCGCCGGAGTGCCTCCCGATGCGCGGTCGGCGGAATCGGCAGGCGGAGTGTTGCCGCGGTCAGGCCGCCGCGACCCCCACACGCGGCGGCCTGACTCGTTTCTCCGACCGCCCGCTGTGTGGTGCGCCCCGACCAGGCGCCTCACCGGTGACCCGGGCGCCGGTCGTCCGACCGGTGGCCCAGGCGCCGCCCGGCCCCCGAGGAGGTACGGGGAGGGGCCGGGTGGGCGGTCGGCGGGGGCGGGGAGGGGCCGATGGACGCCTCACATGGGGGGCTCGGCGGGGGCCGGGCCCAGGGTGGTGGTGCCGGGCGCGGCGCGGTGGCCGAGCCCGGTGCGGTAGGCGTCCATCGCGGCCTCCAGGCGGCCCTCCCGGCGCAGCAGATCGCCCAGCAGCCGGCACAGATCGGCCAGGTCACCGGCGGCGCCGGTGCGTTCGAGCAGGGACAGCGCCGCGCAGTAGTGCTCCTCCGCGGCCTCGACGTCGCCCCGTTCGTCCGCGATCAGACCCAGCAGCCGGTGGGCGCCGCCCGCGTGGACCGCGCCGCGGTCCGCGGTCAGCCCGACCCCGTCCGCCGCGGCCTCCGGCTCTCCGGGGGCGTCCGCGGCCCCCTCGGCGGGGGTGCGGGCCAGCAGCGGCAGCAATAGGGCTTCCGCGTCGGCCGTACGGCCGCGTCGGCGCAGCACGTCCGCCAGCTCGACCTCGACCTGCACGGTGAACAGCGCGGCCCGCTTGGAGGCCAGCATGTCCCGGGCGGTGCGCAGTTCGCGCTCGGCGCGCTCCAGATTGCCGTCCTGGGCGTGCACATAGCCGCGCATCCAGTGGCAGTGCGCCAGGTCGGTGTGGATGCGGAGCTGCTCGTACAGCTCCTGCGCCTTGGCCAGGGAGGCGTCGGCCTCGGCGGTGCGCCCCTCGGCGATCAGGGTGCGGGCCACCCCGCGGTGCATCCGGGCGATGAGCCCCGGGTCGTCCACGCTGGGGGCCAGCGCGAGCGCCAACTCGGCGGCGCGTACGGCACGGGCGTGCGCCCCCATGTCCATATAGGGCGCGATGGCCGCCGTATAGAGCAGCAGCAGTGCGTACGGATCGTGCAGCCCGGAGGCGTTCAGCTCGTCGATGGCGCTCTCCAGCAGATAGCAGGAGTAGCGCAGTTCGCCCGCGAGGAGATGGGCCACGGCCCGGCCGCGGATCGCGGGGATCCGGCGGGGCAGCGGTTCCCCGGCGAGCAGCCGCTCCACGGCCTGGAAGTGGTCGCGGGCGACGGTGAGGTCACCGGTCTCCAGCGCGCAGTCGCCGAGCCCCAGCAGGGCCGCTCCCCGCTCCTCGGCGAACCCGAGCCGCTCCGCCTCGTCCCGCACCTGCTCGAAGAGCTCGGCGGCGTCCTCGGCGGCGCCGGTGGCCAGGGCCCGCCGGGCGTCGGTGACGGCGGCGCGCAGCCGGGTGGCGTCCCGGGGCGAGCGGCCGGTGGTCAGCTCCTCGTAGCTGATGCCGAGGCGGTCCGCGAGATGGCGCAGCGCGGCCTCGGAGGGGCGCACCTTCCCGGCCTCGAGGGTGGAGACATAGGCGGCGGTGTAGGCGGGTTCGGCGAGCTGCCGCTGGGTGAAGCCGCGTTCCGTACGGAGTCTGAGCACCCGGCGCCCTATCTCGGTGGTCGACTCCGCCCCCGCGGCCGCCCCCGCCACCGTTCCCGCCGTCCGCCCGTCACCGGCGCTTCTGTCGGCCACCGTGCCCTCTTCTCCCCGGCGGTAGCTTAAGCGCCGGGCTAATTTCATTTAACGTGAGGATTGAAGGATGCAGCAGGCAAGCACAGCGGTACCGGCCGGACCGGGCGCCGTGACGACCGTCCGTCAGCCGGAACTGCTCCTCGCCGACTATCACTTCGACGTACCGCTCGACCATAAGGCTCCCGAGGGCGAGCTGATCCGGCTTTACGCACGAGAGGTCGTCGCCGCGGAGAAAACTGGTGCCGAGCGCGACCGGCTCCCCTGGCTGGTCTACCTCCAGGGCGGGCCCGGCTGCGGCGCGGACCGTCCGGTGGGCCGTTACGGCTGGCTCGACCGCGCGCTCGACGAATACCGCGTGCTCCTCCTCGACCAGCGCGGAACCGGCCGCTCCACCCCGGCCAACCGGCAGACCCTGCCGCTGCGCGGCGGCCCCGCGGAACAGGCCGAGTACCTCTCCCATTTCCGCGCCGACGCGATCGTCCGCGACTGCGAGCTGATCCGGCGCCGGCTCATCGGGGACCGCCCGTGGACCGTCCTCGGCCAGAGCTTCGGCGGCTTCTGCGCCGTGAGCTATCTGTCCCACGCGCCCGAGGGGCTCGACGCGGTCCTGATCGCCGGCGGACTGCCCGCGATCGACCCCGGCACCGACGTGGACGCCGTCTACCGGACCGCCTACCCGCGGATGGAACGCAAGATCCTCGCCCACTACGCCCGCTATCCGGGCGACGCCGCCGTCGTCCGTGCCCTCGTGCGGCATCTGGCCGACCACGAGGAGGTGCTGACGGACGGCACCCGGCTCACCGCCCCCGCCCTCCAGCAGCTCGGCATCCTGCTCGGCACCGGCGACGGATCGCACCGGCTGCACTACCTCCTGGAGGACGCGTTCGTCCCCACCGCCGACGGGCCACGGCTGGGCGACGCCTTCCGCGAGCAGGCGGCGGCGGTGCTCTCCCGCGCCGCCACCCCGCTCTACAGCCTCCTGCTGGAGCCCACCTACGCCCAGGACGGCCGGGCCACGGACTGGTCCGCGGAGCGGATCCGCGCCGAATTCCCCGCCTTCGACGCCGGTAAGGCGGTCACCGAGGACCGTCCGGTGCTCCTTACGGGCGAGACGGTGCACCCCTGGATGCTGGACACCCACGCCGCGCTGCGCCCGCTGCGCCGCACCGCCGAACTGCTCGCCGAACGCACCGGCTGGGGCCCGCTGTACGACACCGAGCGGCTGGCCCGTAACACCGTGCCGGTGGCCGCCGTGATCTACCACGACGACCTGTACGTGGACACGGCGCACTCCCTGGCCACCGCCCGGGCGATCCGGGGCGTGCGCACCTGGGTGACGGACGAGTTCGAGCACGACGGGATCCGGGCCGGAGGCCGCCGGGTGCTGGACCGGCTGCTGCGGCTGGCGCGTGACGAGCGGGGATGACGAGGGGTGACGGCCCCACTTGGTTGTGCGGTGCCCGGTTTCCTAGCCACTTCCCTAATTACCATTGCCCACGACCCTCGGACCCCTTAGGTTGAGCGGCGAATTAATCCTGCTTAACTGGGCGCTTATCGCGAAGACTTCGGGAGTCACCGTGCGCAGACGCATACGGAGCCGCATACGCAGCCGCATCTCCCTGCGCACCGCGGCCGCCGCCGGAGGCATCGTCCTGGCGGCGGCCGCAGCCATGACCGCGCCTGCCACCGCCTCGCCGGGAGCGGCCGACTCGTCCCGTTCCTCCGGTCCGGCCGGCGCCGCCTCGTCGCAGCGCACCCTGGACGTGGAGTACTTCACCGGCCCGGGCGCCCACCCCCGCCACACCGAGGTCCCGGCGGCCACCCCCGAGCGGCTGAGCCGCGCCGCCCGCTCGCTGTCCGCCAAGGAGACCGCCGCCGACGGCAAGGTCGCCTCGCTCGTCGACAACGGCACCACGGCCGACAAGCTGGACGTCGTCATCATCGGCGACGGCTACACCTCGGGCCAGCAGGCCGACTTCCAGGCCGACGCGCGCTCCAAGTGGGACCAGATGTCCGCCGTCGAGCCGTACGCCTCGTACAAGGACCTCTTCAACGTCTGGACCGTGGACGCCGTCTCCAACCAGTCCGGCGTCTCCGGCGACCCGTCCAAGGACGTCGTCAAGGACACCGCCCTCGGCTCGTACTTCTGGTGCGACGACATCGAGCGGCTGCTGTGCGTCGACACCGCCAAGGTCGAGTCGTACGCGGCCAAGGCGCCCGAGGCCGACCTCGTGGTCGTCCTGGGCAACTCCACCAAGTACGGCGGCGCGGGCTACACCCTCACCTCGCAGGTCGGCTACGACGGCATCGCCACCGCCTCCTCCGACCACCCCGACTCCGACCAGATCGCGGTCCACGAGACCGGCCACTCGCTCGGCAAGCTGGCCGACGAGTACTTCTACCCGGAGTACGGCACCTACACCGGCGCCGAGCCCGGCGAGGGCAACGCCACGAAGCTGACCGCGGCCCAGATGACCGCCCAGCAGAAGAAGTGGTACCGCTGGATCGGCCAGACCTCGCCCGACGGCGGCACGGTCGGCGCCTACGAGGGCGGCCGCTACTACCCCAAGGGCATCAACCGGCCCACCGACAACTCGATCATGCGCACCCTGGGGCGGGAGTTCAGCCTCCCCGGCCGCGAGGCGATGATCGCGGGCTTCAACAGCCACGCCAGCGTGCTCAGCAGCCGTACGGCCACCACCACGGCCCTCAAGCGGTCGGCGAGCATCAAGGTGAGCGTCCCCAAGAGCGCGTCCCTGAAGTGGTACGTGGACGGGGTCGAGGTCAGCGCCGCGAAGGGTAAGACCAGCGTCACCCCGGCCACGCTGGGCGTCCCGAGCGACGGAGCGACCCACACCGTCACCGCGAAGGCGACGGACGGCACGAAAGCGGTGAAGGACCCGGCACTGCGCAAGCTGCTGACCGACTCCCGCACCTGGAAGGTCACCAACTGACCAAGCCCCACCCGGCGCTCCGTCTGTTGCGCCCCCCTGACTGGCCGCCCCGTGGACCCCCGCCGCGGGGCGGCCCCCCTTTTTTTTGAGGCTCGGTTCGCCTCCGGGGCGCAAAAGCCTCCCCCAGCTACCGCTGGGAGGTGCCCCCGGCCGGAAGAACCAAGGGGCCGGAGGGCGAAGTTGCCCGATGGGGGGCGGCCGCGGTCCGCCCCCTTTAACATCGGCGTGATCTACGTTCCCGCATGCCGCGCCCATGCTCAATCGCCCGTAAGGGCGGCTCCACGGTCCGGTGTTCGAGGGCCTCG
>NZ_JAHLEM010000689.1 GCF_018883605.1 Streptomyces niphimycinicus
ACCAAGGGGCCGGAGGGCGAAGTTGCCCGATGGGGGGCGGCCGCGGTCCGCCCCCTTTAACATCGGCGTGATCTACGTTCCCGCATGCCGCGCCCATGCTCAATCGCCCGTAAGGGCGGCTCCACGGTCCGGTGTTCGAGGGCCTCGGCGGGTTGAGGCAAGATGAGCCCATGGTTACCGGGGGAGAGGGCCGTCTGATCGCCAACCGCTACCGGCTGGCCACGCGGCTCGGGCGCGGCGGTATGGGCACGGTCTGGCGGGCCGTCGACGAGCTTCTCGGCCGTGATGTCGCGGTCAAGGAGCTCCATGTGGACGAGGGGTACACGGCCTTCGACTCGCAGTTGCGCGGCGAGCGCACCCTGCGCGAGGCCCGGACCGTCGCACAGATCAAGCATCCGAACGTGATCGTGCTCCACGATGTGATCGAGGATGACGAATGCGCCTGGATCGTCATGGAGTTGGTCGACGGTCTCTCGCTCGCCGACCGGCTGGGCGCGCACGGTCCCGTCGGGGCGCGTGAGGCGGGGCGGATCGCGGCCGCGCTGCTGGACGCCCTGCGGGCCGCGCATGCGCGCGGGGTGCTGCACCGGGACATCAAGCCCGCCAATGTGCTGGTGGAGTCGGGCACCGGGCGGGTCGTGCTGACGGACTTCGGGATCGCGCAGGTCACCGGGTCCACCACGATCACCGAGACCGGCTCGTTCGTGGGGTCGCCCGAATACACCGCGCCGGAGCGGATGTCGGGGCGTCGCACCGGGCCGGAGTCGGATCTGTGGTCGCTCGGGGTGCTGCTCTGCACGCTGGTGGGCGGCGAATCCCCGTTCCATCGCGAGTCCCTGGCCGCGGTGCTGCACGCGGTCGTCTTCGACGAGATCCCCATGCCCGAGGCGGCCGGACCGCTGAAGCCGGTCATCGAGGGGCTCTTGCGGCGTGATCCCGAGGAGCGGCTGAGCGGCGACGAGGTCGAGCGGATGCTGCGGATGGCCCAGGAGGTGGGCGACACCCCGGAGATCCCGCTGGAGTACACCCCGACCCAGCCCAGCGTGCCGATCGGGCCCGACGGGCGAGGCTCATCGGCGTTCGTACCCGCGCCCGAGCCCGCTCCGGTGCCTGTTCCCGCGCCCGTCCCTGCTCCCGCCCCGATGCCCGTGCCCGCGCCCGCCCCGGCGGCCGGGCCCGTGCCCGCGTCCGCCTCCGTCTCCGTCCCGGCGGCCGCCCCGGCCACCCGGTCCCGTTCGAGTCGTGGCGCGCGTCGCCGTACCGTCCTTACGGCCGCCGCCGCGGTGGTCGCGCTCGCCGGTGTGGCCGCGGGCGTCGTGGCGCTGCTGGACAACGGGGGCGGTGACGGTGGCACGGCGCAGGGCGGGGGTACGAGCCAGAGCGCCGACACGGGGGGTTCGCGGAGTCCGAGCGCCCCTGAGAAGGCGCCGCAGCGTCCCGTGCAGGACGCCGATTCCACGGCGCCGCCGAAGGCCCGGATCCCCGACGGGTATGAGCTGGTCAATGACCCGCTCGGCTTCTCGCTCGCCGTGCCCGAGGGGTTCGCCCGCGAGTACAAGGCGCCCCGGGTCTACTACAACTCGCCCGGTATGGAGTTCCGGATCGGGATCCATGTCCAGGAGCAGAGTGCCGAGGGGCCGCTGGGGCTGAGCCGTAAGGCGGACGCCAAGGGCCCGCAGGACTACCCGGGTTACCGCAGCGGCCAGGTCATCGAGACCGAGCACAACGGCCGCCCCGCCGCCCTGTGGGCGTTCATCTGGAACGGTTCGGCCGACGATGGCGGCTCACGGCAGACATACGACTTGAGCTGGAACGAGAACGGGAAAATGTACGATCTGTGGCTGTCCGCCCCGGTTGGCGAGAAGTCCATGGGTAAGCGGCACTTCGACACCGCCGCCGCCACGTTCTCGCGTCCCGGCGCGGCGAACTGAACGTACGTCGCAACGGCTTTGTCACGAGCGTCCACGGCGGCTTCCCAGCGGTGGCGGACGGTGCCGCACCCTGGGTAATGATGGGCGCATGACGAACGACGGGGGACGGGCGCACGAGCCCACCAGCTACAGCCTGCGGCCGCCGCACGCGCCGGCCGCGCCGGTGCCGGCGCCCCAGCCGCCACCCGGGAC
>NZ_JAHLEM010000069.1 GCF_018883605.1 Streptomyces niphimycinicus
CGGCGGCTGCCTGTTCTCGGGCCGCGCCGCGGGCCGCGCGGCCGCCGCCGCGACCGCGACCTGAACCGGGGGACGCGTCGGCGGTGGCGCACCGGGCACATGGCAGACTCCTCCTGCGGTCCGCGGGCGGCCGGGAGCATCCCCGGCCGGTCAAGTCGCCGGGGCAGGGAGGGTGCATGGGTGGGGACGATCCGCATATCCATGTCGAGTCGAAGGTCGTCCGAGGCGTCGCCGCCGTCCGCGACATGATGGCGTCCACCTTCGGGCTGGCCGCTGACCTGCCGGCCCGCATCGCCACCGGATGCGGGCTGCGGGCGCCGTACGCGATGACCTCTCCGCGCCCGGAGATGGTCACCTGCCTCGCCTGCCGCGAGTACGCGCGGCTGGAGCATCTGCGCTTCGCGGACGAGCTCGAACGGCTGGGGCGGATGCCCGGATCGGGCATCCGCACGGCCCAGGCGAAGCTGGCCGCTGACCGCCATCGCGATCTCGCGGAGCGGTTTTCCGTCGCGGAGTGAGGGGGCGGGCGGCGGAGCGTTCGCCGCCCGGCCCGCTCGTCGACGGACTCCGCTACGGCACCCGCCCCGGGTCCGGCCGGGCAACGGTGTGCTCCGCCGCCGTGTGCTGTGGCGGCGTCACACCTTGCGGCCGCTGTCGGCGGCGCCCCAAGACGGCTGTCGGGGCGGTGAGGACGGCCAGGCAGGCGAGGACGAGCGCGATGCCGGTCCAGCCGACGGCGGGCAGCCGTTCGCCGATGACCAGCACGGCGAGCACGGCGGCGACGGCCGGCTCCAGCAGGGAGAGCGTGGTCGCCGTGCTGGCGGGCACTTGCGCCAGCCCCCAGCCGAACAGGACGTAGCCGGCGAACATGGGCACCACCGCCATATAGGCGCCCACGGCCATATTGGTCCCGGAGTCGAGCAGCGGGGCGCCGGTGACCAGGAGGACGGGCACGAGGAGCACTCCGCCCAGGCCGAACACCGTGCCCATCGCCGCGCGGGAGGCGATGCCGTGGGTGATCAGCCGGTGCGCCGCCCAGGAGTAGAGGGCGTAGGTCGCGGCCGCGATGAGACCGAGCCCCACCCCGAGCATCGTGGCGGCCATGGACGACTGCCCCCGGTCGCCCGGGTCCTGAGTGGCTTGGGCCGCGCACAGCAGGAGGGTGCCGAGGAGGCCCAGGGCGGCGCCGAGTGTCCAGCGGCGCGTCAGCCGACGCCGGTCCATGACGCGTTCGATCACGGCTGAGGCCAGTGGCGCCATGCCGATCGACACCACGGTTCCCACCGCCACCCCGGCCAGGTGCATCGAGCTGTAGAACGCCAGGGGGTAGACCGCGACCGCGAGCGCCCCGAGCAGTACGGTGCCGCGCCGCGCCCGCAGCCGTGGGGCCTGACGGGCGATGCGGGGGGCGGCGACCAGGGCTTGGAGCAGCCCGCCCAGGCCCATGGCGACGGCGCCGATGGCGAGCGGCCCGACCCCCGGGGCGAAGGTCGCCGCGGTGCCGGTGGTGCCCCACAGCACGGACGCGGCGAGCACACACAACGATCCGGCGCCCGCCGAACGGGCGCCGGATCCGGTGGGCCGCCTCACAGCCGCTCCAGCAGGGCCGCCGCCATCGCGCGGGCGTGCCGCAGCCGGTTGTCGTCGCCTTCCAGACCGGCGCGCGCCATCGCGCCCTCCAGCAGGAACGACAGATGTTCCGCCGTGGTGCGCACGTCGTCGGGGCGGTCGGGCAGCAGTTCTTCGAGGTGCCCGGCGATCAGGCGCTCGACCTCCTCCTTGTGGCGGCGTACGACACTGCGCCCCTCGTCTCCGGCGGGCAGCTCGGCCGCCGCGTTGAGCAGTCCGCAGCCGCGAAAGCCGCGCTCGTAGGCGAACGCCGCATGATCGGCGTAGGCGTCGAAGGCCGCGAGGACACCGTCGCGGGGGCTCTGGGCCTGCTCCAGCCGTGACGCGTACAGCGCGAGCCACTCCTCGTGCCGGGCGTCGAGATAGGCCCTGACGAGATCGGACTTGGAGGAGAAGTTGTTGTACAGGCTCATCTTCGCCACGCCGGCTTCGGTGGTGATCGTGTCGATTCCGGTCGCCGTCACGCCGTCGGCGTAGAAGCGCCGCGCGGCGGCCGTCAGCAGGCGCTCCCGCGCGGGCCGCCGCCTTCCGGGATCCGTCGTCCTCGTACCGGTCTCACTCATCGCATGCATCCCGACAAACTAGGTAGGTAGGTCTACCTAGCGTAGAGGGCGATGAGAGATCCGGGAAGTGGGTTTCACCGTCAGTCGGTCCCCGACGCCGCCCGCGGCCCCATCGCGCACGGAACCGTCGCCGACTGAGCGGCCGAACGGGGGGTACTCGGCCGGGCCGGAATATGGCCTGCCCGGGCGATGAGTGATCTTCCAGAGGGCGGAGGGGACATCATGGCAGCCGAGACCTATGACCCCCGGCGAACGGCAGTGCTGCTGGTCGACCCGTACAACGACTTCCTCTCCGAGGGAGGCAAGGTCTGGCCGGTCGTGCAGGGCGTCGCCGAGAAGGTCGGCCTGCTGGACAATCTGCGCGCCGTCGTCGGCGCCGCCCGGCAGTGCGGGGTGCGGGTGGTGTTCGTTCCGCACCGCCGCTGGGAGCCGGGTGACTACGAGTCGTGGACCCACCCCAACCCGACCCAGCGGAACATCATGGTCCGGCACAGCTTCGCCCGGGACACCTGGGGCGGGGAGTTCCACCCCGACTTCCAGCCCCGGCCGGGGGAGGTGGTGGCCCATGAGCACTGGGCGCAGAGCGGGTTCGCCAATACCGACCTGAATATGCGGCTCAGGCAGCACGGCATCACCCATGTGATTCTCATCGGACTGCTGGCGAACACCTGCATCGAGTCCACCGGACGTTTCGCCATGGAGCTCGGCTACCACGTCACGCTGGTCCGTGACGCCACCGCCGCCGCCAAGCCCGAGATGATGCGTTCCGCACACGAGCTGAACGGCCCCACCTTCGCCCATGCCATCCTCACCACGAGCGAGCTGCTCACCGCGTTGCCGGAGGAGGGCTCCGGAGCGTAGCGGCGGTGCTCTACGGCGTGGCGCCCGAGCCGGAACCGACGACACGGCCCTCCGGGATCTCCCCACGGGGCGGGCTCTCCCGGGACCGGCGCACCGTCGGCAGATAGCGGACCAGAGCGATCCCGGTGAGGACGGTGACGAGTGCGCACACGCCCCACCAGCCAACCCGGCTCCAGACCTGGACGCCGAGCCAGGAACCCGCGCTGCCGCCCAGATAGGCGCAGGTCATATAGGCGGTGTTGAGTCTGCTGCGGGCGTCCGGGCGAAGGGCGTAGACGCGGGCCTGGTTGGCGACCATGCCCGACTGCATCGCCACGTCCAGGAGCAGTGTGCCGACCGTCAGGGCGGCCAGGCCCAGCGTTCCGCCGCGGGCGCCCGCGGCGAGGACCATGGCGGAGACGAGGACCCCGAGCAGGCAGACGAGGTTCACCGGATCGGGACCTCGGCGGTCCACCAGGCGGCCGGCGAGCGGGGTGCAGAACATGGTCGCCGCGCCGACCAGGGCGAGCATGCCCACGGCCTGGGCACCCAGCCCGTAGGCCGGACCGGTGAGCAGGAGTGCCAGACAGGTCCAGACGGCCGAGAATCCGGCGAAGACGGTCGCCTGGTACAGGCAGGAGCGGCGCAGCTCCGGCTCGGTGCGCAGCAGCCGCAGCGGTTCGGCCAGGAGCGCGGGGTAGGGCTGCCGGGAGGCCGGGGCCGTGGGCGGCACCGTGAACGCCAGGACGGTGGCGAGGAGCAGGGCCACGACCGCGGCCACGAGATAGGGGGCCCGCCAGCCCAGCCATTCGCCGAGTGTGCCGCTGAAGGTGCGGGCCAGCAGCATGCCGCCGGTCGATCCGCTCAGCAGAGTGCCGATCACCTCTCCTCGGCGGTCGGCGGCCACCAGTCCGGCCGCCAGCGGGCCCACGATCTGCGCGGCCACGGTGGTCAGACCGACGAGGGCGCCGGCGGCGACGAGGGGCGGCAGGGCCGGTGCGCACCCCGCGGCGAGCAGGGCCAGGCCGCTGAGGGCGAGCAGGACGACGAGGAACGAGCGGTGCGGGATCCGGTCGCCGAGCGGCACCAGCAGGACGATCCCGGCCGTGTAGCCGGCCTGGGTGGCGGTCACCACCAGGGCGGCCGAGTCGTCCGACACCCGCAGTCCGTCGGCGACCAGCGGGCCGATGGACTGCGGGAAGTAGATGTTGCCCACCGCCACCGCGCAGGTGACGGCGAGGAGCAGGACCATACGGCGGCTCATTCGTCAGTCCACCGGCCTTTCGGCACCGGGCGCCACGGCCATGGCCTGTGCGTGCGTGGGATGCGTCATGGGCTGAAGTCCATGGCACCGGCGTGCCCCTGCCAATCGATGTAGCGTATGGCTTAATGATCAGCTTTGTGCTCGATGTCGAGGACCTGGCGGATACGCGGTTCGCCGTATCGCCCTTGAACGAGACGGTGTTCAGCCTGCGGGTGCTGCACGATCCCAGCCTGTCGGCGGTGCATCTCCCATGGCGCAGATCCGTACTCGGCGGACTCGGCGAACTGGACACGGAGCTGCTGATGTCCCTGGTGGCACGGAGACGCACCCTCCCGGACTTTCTGACTCCGCGGCCCGCGAGCTTCGCCCCGGCCTTCGAGGACGAACTGGCCGTCGTCCGCCGGACCCCTCCCGGCCTGGTCCGCCGCGACCTGATGGCCACCCATGCGCCGGACCCGCTGCCGCCGGCGCTGCGCGACGCCACCGCCGCCGCCGACGCGGCCGTCGCGGCACTCCGCGACACCATCTGCGCACTCCTGCGGCAGTACTGGGAGATCGCCATCAAGCCGAGGTGGCCGCAGATGCGACTGGTCGTGGAGGCGGACATGACCTACCGCGCACGGCAACTGGCCATGGGCGGCGCCCGCCTGCTCTTCGCCGATATGCACCCCAATCTGCGCTGGCACAACGGAGTGCTGTACATCGCCAAGATGATCAGCCGGCACCAGGCCGCGGCATCCGGCCGAGGACTGCTCCTTCTGCCCTCCGTCTTCGCGCACAAGCCCGCGCCCCCGGTGAGCCCGGAGGAAGCTCCGTCGCTGGTCTATCCCAGCCGTGGGGTGGCGACGCTCTGGGCCTCGGCGCCCACCGACGGCGCGCCCGCTCTCGTGTCGCTCATCGGCGCGCCCCGGGCGAGGCTTCTCGGCCTCCTGGAGGAACCACTGCCCACCGTCGAGCTCGCCCGCCGCCTCAAGGTGACGCCGAGTGCCGTCTCCCAGCATCTGCGCGTGCTGCATGCCACCGGACTGGTCACCAGGGCACGCCACGGACGGCAGGTGCTGTACCGGCGAAGCTCCCTCGGCGACCAACTCGCTGCCCCGGACGGGTCGTACGGGTGAGGTGGCGACCGCGAGGCGCGGGGCCGGACGTCCTTGACTTCACGTCCGGTTCAACTTTTACGGTCGGTTTCGTCGGACGAGCTCAACCACAGACGGAGGGACCGGCCATGGAGTACTCCCACAGCGACGCCGAACTGATACGGCAGCCCATCGGCTACTGGAGTTGGGCGGCGTACAAAGCCGTTGTGACCCGCATCCAGTCCACGCTCGCCGGGATCGGCACCACCCAGCCACAGTGGTGGGTCCTCGCGCAGGTCGCCCACGCCGATCCCGCCAAGACCCGCGGGGAGGTGTCCGGCCTGCTCGGCAACTATCTCGAAGCGGGTCCGGAGGTCATGGAGGAGGAGATCGACCGGACCATCGCCCAGGGCTGGATCACCGAGGACGCCGAGGGACATCTGGGCCTCACAGCCGAGGGCAGAACCTTCTTCGACAAGGCCGCGGCCCTCCAGGACGAACTGTGGACGGAACGGCACGCGGGCATCTCCGACCAGGAGTACCTGACGACGGTCAAGGTGCTCCAGCGATTCATCCACAACACGGGTGGACATGCCTGGCACCACTAGGGAGGGCCGCCGCCCCCCCGTGCGGGCGCGGGTGTTCCGGGCGGTTTCCCACCGTCCGGAACACCCACGGCATCAGAGCTGTGGCGCGCCTACCTGGTGAGTTCGGCCGGTATATCGAGCCGGGTCAGTTTCCGTGGGTTTCTCACCACATAGATCCGGGCGATGCGCCCGTTCTCCACCAGGAGGCTCACCGCGGACGGTTCGCCGTCGAAGGCGAGGCGGCCCGCGGGCGCGCCGTTGAGCCATACGGGCGTCGTCTCGAACGCGGCCACCACCTGGTGCGCGCGCGCCAGCAACTTCGCCACTTCTTCGACGCCGTGGATCGGAGCCCGTGCGGCGGCCACCACCCCGCCACCGTCGGCGATCATGACCACGTCCGGCGCCATGATCTCCATCAGCTCCCGCACCTGCCCGGTGCGCAGCGCGGCCAGGAACCGTTCCACCACGGCCTGTTGCTCCGAGCGGCTCACCCGCATCCGCGGCCGCCGGGCCGCCACATGCTCGCGGGCGCGTCGGGCGATCTGCCGCACCGTGGCCGCGGACTTCCCGATGGCCTCGGCGATCTCTCCGTACGGCATGTCGAAGACCTCGCGCAGCACGAACACCGCCCGCTCGGCCGGTCCGAGGGTTTCCAGGACGGTCAGCATCGCGATCGACACGCTCTCCGCGAGTTCGATGTCCTCGGCGACATCGGGGCTGGTCAGCAGCGGTTCCGGCAGCCACTCGCCGACGTATTCCTCACGGCGGCGCGACAGTGTCCGCAGGCGGTTGAGCGCCTGGCGGGTGACCGTGCGGACGAGGTAGGCCCGCGGGTCACGCACCCGCGACCGGTCGACGCCGGCCCACCGCAGCCAGGACTCCTGGACCACGTCCTCCGCGTCGGCGGCCGACCCGAGCATCTCGTAGGCGACCGTGAACAGCAGGCTGCGATGGGCGACGAACGGATCCTCGGTCATGCCGTGGACGCTACGCCGGACGACTGCGCGGCGCGCCCGGCCAGCGGAATCCCGCAGGCGTCGGAGTAGCCCTGCGAGGTGATTCCGTGGGCCGTATTGCACCTGCTCGCGAAGTTGGCGAAGCCGATGTACACGGTGAGTTCGACCAGCGCCGCCGGGCCGAGCCGGTCGAGCAGGCCCGCGGACAGCTCGTCGGTGACGGTCGGCGGTGTATGCGTCATGGCCTCCGCGTACTCCAGGACGTCCCGCTCCAGCGGCGTGAACACCTCCGACTCCCGCCAGCGCGGCACCTGGCCGGCCTTGGCCAGGTCCAGGCTCTGGTTCAGCGCGAGGAAGTAGTTGACATCGAGGCACCAACTGCACCCGATCTGTGCGGCGACCGCCATATGCGCGAACGTCTTGAGGCTCGCGTCGGCCGCGTCCCACGCGCCCAACTTGGCCGCGAACTCCCGGTTCGCCTCGGCGACCTTGGGGTTGTTCCACAGCACCTCGTCGGGCTCGGGCACCTCGCCGAGCTGCTTGAGCAGGTCTTCCCGGAGCTCGGTGGGGAGCTCCCCCTTCGGAACGCGTAGCGACATGGTGTTCTCCCTGTGCGGTTGCCTGTTCGGCATGAAGACACCGCCGGGTCCGCGCATGTGACAGTGGTCGCCACCGAGTCGTTGACCGGCTGGACCGCATCGCCTGACCTCCCGGGCGTGCACCTGGCCCCCGCGACGCTCACCGCCGCGGGGGCCTTCGGCTTCCCGGACGCCGGCCTCGCCGCCGCCTCGTCAGCCCCGCTCGGACCAGACGTAGTCGAACTTGAAGGTGACGGGGTTGTACGCACACGGCTTGTCGATGTCGTGGTTTTCGGCATCGCCGCGCTGGTTGTCCAGACAGCTTTCCATCGAGTAGTTCGTTTGCGTGTGGAGGTGATTGCCCCGTCCGGCCGGCTCCTGCCAGGCGAAGATGTACTGCCGGAATGTGTCGAGATGGCAGGTCTGCTTGATGATGTGGCCCTGCGCCACATGCTCTTGCAGAGCGGCCTTGCAATCGGCCTCATAGTTGTAGGCCAACTGCCAGTGGGTGTCATAGGCGGCCGCGGCGCGCGGCGCCTGCGATGCGCCGGCCGGGGCCGCGCCGACGGTGAGTCCTCCGAGCAGGAGGGCGCCGACGATCGCCGCGCCCCGCTTGGTCCCCTTCATGGATTCTCCCGAGAGTTCACAAGTATTGATTATCGGGTCAGGAATTGCGTCGCCGACATTAACAGGGAAAGGGGAATGAGCCGGGGCTGGTATTCGGCCAACCTGCTGCGAAAAATGTGAATTGGAATTTTTTTGTGCGGGGTTTACCGCGGCGGACTTTTTCGGTTACCAGGCCCCGACTGGATCCGGCCGGGCGCGCGACTTCCAGCAGCACTTCGAGCTCGTGAGCAAACCCTCAGCCCGGAAAAGTGCCCGGATCGTCCAGGTCACGGTGGCGCGCCACGGTCAGTAGGTGGTGGTGAGGATGTCCAGGACCTGGGCGTGATCGGGGGGCAGGGGATTGTTCGTCGTCACCGCGTCCGCCACCGCTCCGGCGGCGATGGCGGGCAGCATGTCGCGGTCGGCGCCGAGCGTCCGAAGGGGGCGCTTCACCTCGACGGCGCCCGCGATCTCGCGTACCGCTTCGATGGCGGCCCGCGCCCAGTCCCCGTCGGCCGGCGGTGCCAGCCGCATGGCGCGCGCCACCTGCTCATAGGCGCCCTGCGCGGCGGGGGCGTTGAACTCCATCACCTCCTCCAGGACGGCGGCGAGGGCCACGCCGTGGGGGGTACCGGTGTGCGCGGTCAGCGCGTGGCCGATGCCATGGACCAGCCCGAGCCCGGAGAGGCTGAGCGCCTGGCCCGCGAGATGGGCTCCCAGCATCAGCTCGGCGCGGGCGTCGAGATCCGTGCCGTCCCGGTACGCGGCGGGCAGGGCGCGGCTGACCATGGTCACGGCCTGGGTGGCGTAGGCGGTGGAGACCGGGTTCGCGCCACGCGAGGCGAGTGACTCGATGCCATGGACGAGGGCATCGATACCGGTGGCGGCGGTGGCGGATGCGGGCAGGCCCAGGGTGAGCTCCGGGTCGAGCAGCGCGATGCGCGGCTTCACGGAGGGGTGGCCGAGGTAGACCTTGCGGCAGGCGGTGGTGTCCTCGATGACCCCGAAGCCGTTGGTCTCGGCGCCGGTGCCGGAGGTGGTGGGGATCGCGACGAGCGGGAGTCCGTCGGCCGCCTCCCAGAGTTCGTCGGCGTCGGCGGCCGTCGCCTTCGGGTTGCCGACCAGCAGGGATATGCCCTTCGCCGCGTCGAGTACCGAGCCACCGCCGAGCGCGACGACCGCGGCGGTGCCGAACGTACGGGCCCGTGCGGCACCCGCGTCGACGTTGGCGGTGGACGGGTTGGGGGCCACCTCGTCGTAGACGGCGTACTCCAGCCCGGCGGCCCGGAGGGTCCCCAGGACCGGCTCCAGGACACCCGCGGCGCGCAGGCCGTGGTCGGTGACGACGAAGGCGCGATCGTGGCCGGTGGCCGCGATCAGTGCGGGGAGTTGGCCGATGCGGCCGGGGCCGAACTCGATACGGCAGGTGGGGTCGATGCTCAGCGGTGTGGGACCGCCGGGCTCGGATGAGGTCATGGGGTGCGGCTCCTGGCGTCGTGGTGCGGGGTGGCGTGCGCTCGTTCTCGGACCGCGAGTGTCGCGCTCAGACGGCGAGTGTCGCGTCGGCCGGCGCGATGGTCGGGTCGGGCAGCCGGAACTCCTGCCCGGCCAGGGCCTCGTAGAGGCGGACGGGGCTCATCTCACCGGCGAGCTCGCCGTGATGGGCCTTGGAGCGGCGGTAGATCTGCTCGACGAGTGCGGACAGTTCGGTGGACACGCCCAGGTCGCGGCCGAGGTCGACGGCGAGCCCCAGATCCTTGCAGGCCAGTGCCATGGCGAACGAGTCGTCGTAGTCACCGTCGGCGAGGATGGACATGAGGTCCTTCTCGACGAAGGAGGAGGCGGCCGGGCTCGCCAGCAGCGAGCTGCGCAGCGTCCCGAGGTCGACGCCCGCCTTGACGCCCATGGCGAGCACCTCGGAGGTGGCGACCAGGTGGCTGAACCAGAGCAGGTTGAGCATGAGCTTGACGGTGTAGCCCGCTCCGGGCGGGCCGACGTGCAGAATCCGGTCCGGATCGCCCATGGCTTCGAGGACGGGCAGGGCGATGCGGAAGTCGTCGTCCGTACCGCCGGCGAAGATCTGAAGTGCGCCGGCCTCGGCGCCCCGTGCCATGCCGCTGACCGGTGCGTCGAGCCGGCGCACCCCGCGCCCGTCCAGCACATCGGCGGCGACACGGTCCGCGGCCGCGGGGGTCGAGGTCGACATGTCGATCCACAGGGCACCGGGCGGCAGGGCCTCGGCCGCGCCACCGCGCAGCAGCACGTCCTCGACGATGCGCGGCGTGGGGAGCATCGTGATCAGGAATTCCGCGCCTTCGGCACAGGCCGCGGGGGAATCGGCCCAGCGGGCACCGAGCGCCAGATGCTCGGCGGCGGCCTCGGGCCGGGTGTCGTGCACGGTGACCAGGTGGCCCGCGTGGATGAGATGGCGGGCCATGTGGCGTCCCATGTTGCCCAGGCCGATGAAACCGATCCTCATCGTTGTCCTCGCTGTGGTGAGAAGAGATGGGTAAAGAGGGGAGGGGTTGGACAGGTCCGTGCACCGTGGCCGGTTCAGGCCAGGTTGATCCAGGTGGTCTTCAGCGCGGTGTACGCGTCCAGTGCGTGCAGGGACTTGTCCCGGCCCGCGCCGGTGGCCTTGAAGCCGCCGAAGGGGGTGATGACATCGCTGGCGTCGAAGGTGTTGATCCAGACCGTCCCGGCCCGCAGTCGCTTGGCGGCGCGGTGGGCGACGGCCACATCACGTGTCCAGACGGAGGCGACGAGCCCGTAGTCGCTCTCGTTGGCCAGCCGTATCCCCTCGTCGGCGTCGCCGTCGTAGGTCACGATGGCCAGGACCGGGCCGAAGATCTCCTGCTGGCCGACGGCGGAGGTGTTCACCACCCCGTCCAGAACGGTCGGTTCGACAAAGCTGCCGCCCGACTCGGTGAGGGTGCGGCCACCGCCGAACACCACGCTCGCCCCGTCCGCCACACCGCGTTCGACATAGCCGAGGACGGTGGCGAGCTGGGTCTCGTCGACCAGGGGGCCCATGACGGTGGCCGGGTCGAGCGGATCGCCCACCCGGAAGGTCTCCGCGGTGATCCGGCGCAGGGCCTCCAGAAGCCGGTCCTTGACGGAGGCATGGACCACGACCCGGGAACCGGCGTTGCAGGTCTGTCCGGCGTTGTAGAAGATGCCCCAGGCCACGGCCGACGCGGCGGCCTCGATATCGGCGTCGGGCAACAGGAGCTGGGGCGACTTGCCACCCGCCTCGACGGCCACCTGCTTGCCGTTGGACTCGCCCGCGTACACCTGGAAGAGCCGGGCCACCTCCGCCGAGCCGGTGAAGGCGATCTTGTCGACCTCCGGGTGGCGGCCCAGCGCCTGTCCGGCCACCTCGCCGCGGCCCGGGACGACGTTGAACACCCCGTCCGGCAGACCCGCCTCGCAGGCGAGGGCGGCCAGCCGCAGGGCGGCCAGGGAGGTTTGCTCGGCCGGTTTGAGGACGACGCTGTTGCCGGTGGCCAGGGCCGGGCCCAGCTTCCAACTGGCGATCAGCAGCGCGTAGTTCCACGGGACGACCGCGCCGATGACGCCCAGGGGCTCCCGGGTGATCAGGGCGATCGCGTCGCCCGGGGTCGGCGCCACCTCGTCGTAGGTCTTGTCGATGGCTTCGGCGTACCAGGCGATGGTCTCGGCGGCCTTGTCCACGTCGATCCGCACGGACTCGGTGATGGGCTTGCCCATCTCCAGGGTGTCGAGGAGGGCCAGCTCCTCGGCGTTCGCCCGGATCAGCTCGGCCCAGCGCAGCAGGACGCCCTTGCGCTCCTTGGGCGAAAGGTCGCGCCACCGGCCGTCCTCGAAGGCGGCGCGCGCGCCGCGTACGGCACGGTCCACGTCCTCGGCCCCCGCCGCCTGCACCTTGGCGAGCACCGCACCGTCGCGCGGCGAGACGCTGGTGAAGCTGTCGCCGGACAGGGCGTCGGTGAAGCGGCCGTCGATGAACAGCCGGGTCTCGACGGTGAGTGTGCCGGCCGCGGCCAGCCACTGGTCGTACGAGCGGGCGAGCAGGGCGTCGATGCCATGCGTCATGTGATCCTCCACCGGTCGATCGCGTCTTCGTCGAGCTCGATACCGAGGCCCGGCCGCGCGGGTATCTCGAGGTTGCCGTCGCTGCCCACCCGCACCGGGTCGGCGAGCATGAAGTCCCGGCGCTCCGGGGTCCACCCGGGCGGGTCGTAGGGGAACTCGAAGAACGGGCCGCCGCCGACCCCCGCCGCCACATGCAGATTGGCGAGCACGCCGATGCCGTTGGTCCAGCTATGCGGGGTGAAGTGGCGGTGCTTGAGCTGGGCGACTTCCGCCAGGGTGCGGGCGCGGTGCATGCCGATCGCGAGCACCACGTCCATCTGGTAGATGTCCAGGGCGTCCTCTTCGAGGTAGCGCAGCAGCTCGGTGGGGGAGTGGTGCATCTCGCCGGCCGCGATGCGCACTCCGGGGTTCTCGGCCCGCAGCCGCTTGAAGCCCGCCAGATCGCCGTAGGGCAGCGGCTCCTCGACCCAGAACACGTCGAGTTCGGCCAGCCGTGCGATGGTCTTGCGGGTCCGGGCGAGGTCGGTGGCGCCTTCGGTGTCGCCCGCCATGCGCCACGACTGGTTCAGGTCCACCATGATCTCGAAGTCCGCGCCCAGCTCCTCGCGTACGGCGCGGACCGCGGCGATCCCCTCGTCCACCCGGCTCCGGTCGATGCGTATCTTCATGGCGCAAAAGCCCGCTTCGCGGACCTTCAGCGCGGTGGCGACACGCTCCCGCGGCGACTTGAGCTCACCGCAGGAGGCGTAGGCGGGCAGCTTCTTGGCCGCGTTGCCGAACAGCTCCGCCACCGGGCGGCCGTGCACCTTGCCGATGATGTCCCACAGCGCCACCTCCAGCGGCCAGTAGTGGGCGCCGTGGAAGTTGGCGGTCTCGATGGCCTTGACGTGCCGGGTGATGTCGAGCGGGTCCTCGCCGACGAACAGGTGCTTGTAGGTGTCGAAGCCGTCCATCAGATCACCGGAGCCGATACCGGTGATCCCCTCGTCGGTGTGGACGCGCACGATCGTCGCGTCGAAGTGGCGCCGCGGCTCGGGGTCCCACGCGGCCCGGAACGGCGGGTCCAGCTCCAGGCGCAGCCGGTCCAGGGAGATGTCCGTGATCTTCATCGGGTGAGCACCTCGGAGGTCGGGGCGTAGAACGGGTTCGCCGGGCCTTCCTCGGCGGCCGCGAGGACATCGGCCACCGTCGGGGTGCCGGTCACCGCGGCCCGCACCGCCTCGTACGCGGCGGCGCGCTGATTGCGGAAGGACACATCCAGGTCGTCGACCGCCGGGTTCACCCAGATCGCGGCGATGATCAGCAGATCGTCGGCCTCCTCGGCGGGCAGCAGACCGTCTTGGACCGCGTCCGCGACGCCCCGCGCCAGACCGGCCTGGGCGGAACCCCAGGTGGCGCGCTGATGCAGCTCACCCTCCGCGGCGGCCTTCGGCACGAACAGCGTCAGCGGCTTCACCGGGACCGAGGGCCGCACGATCGTCACGAACGGGACGTGTCCGGCGCTGGGCGTGGCCAGCGCCGTGGCCCAGGCCGTCTCGACGGGTCCGCCCTTGCGTCCGATCACGACGTTCGTGTGCGCGGCGTTGGCACCCTCCCCGGCGAAGGACTCGCCGATGCGGGCGGTCGGGGCAAAAGGCGATGGCATGGGGATCTCCTGGATCTCCGGGAGCGGGGAATCGGCGGACCACAGGGGAGGAACCACGCATTCGCCGCAGTTCTCCGGTCCGATGCGGCGAATCTAGAACCGCCGCCACCCCGCCGACAAGGCGCCCGGCTGAATCGAAATGCCGGTTGCTCTCATGACAACCCGGCGGCTGACCTGGGGCTTCCCCGGCGCGCGCCCTTAGGATGTCGCGCGTGACGAACCTCCCCCCTCGCGGCACCGGCGGTCCCGAGGACCCGGCCGATCCGCAACGGCCGGGCCCGGGCGAAGCTTCTTGTGGCCCCGCGGACACCGCTGCCCCGCGCGGCCACGGGCTGCGCCGTGACATCGACCTGCTGGAGGCGCTCGCCTCCGACGAGGCCCAGAACGCCGGCGGGCTCGGTGTGGTACGGCTGGCGCATCTGGTGGGCCGGGAGAAGACCCAGGTCTCGCGGGCCCTCAAGGCCCTGGCCGCCGCGGGCATCGTGGAACGGGACCCCGACACCCTGGAGTACCGCCTGGGCTGGCGGCTCTTCTCGCTCGTCGCCCGGACCTCGCAGAACCGGCTGGTGCGCATGGCGGAGCCGGTGATGCACGCGCTCTCCTCGGACGTGGAGGAGACCAGCCATCTGTGTGTGCTGAGCGACCGCGAGGTGCTCACCCTGCTCTCGGTCTCCGGACACTCCTTCCGCGTCCACGGCTGGGAAGGGCGCGGAGTGCCCGCATGGCAGACCTCGGCCGGGCGCGTGCTGCTGGCCGATGCCACCCCCGATGAGCTGTACGTCCGCTTCGGCACCGCCTCGACGCCACCGATCCCCGAACTGTGGGCACTGATCCAGGAGGCTTCACGACGGGGCTACGCGAGGGTGAGCGAGGAGTTCGAGACCGGTCTGGTCGGGGTCTCGGCACCCGTGCGCGACTTCCGGGGACGGGTCGTCGCGGCGCTCAACATCTCGGCGCCCAAGTCCCGGCTCGGCGACCGCCTGGACCTGGCGGGCCGCACCACGGCCAAGGCGGCGGCACGCGTCTCCGTGATGCTGGGCTGGGAGCCGCGGCACACCTCGTTCCCCAGGGCACGGCTCACCTGAAAGCGCGAGGGGCCGGTGTGCGGGGGCGGGCGTGACGGGGGAGTTGCCCTGACAGCAACCACCATTGCGATCCGAGAAGTGGTCTTGTCGGCCGCATGACGCGCTCGTAAATTCACCGCGAACCGGACCAGCCCCTGTTCGGAACGGAGAAAAGAGCAGCTCATGAACCTCCCCGGCATAGAAACCCTCGTCAAGGCGCCGTTCGCCGAAGGCGATGTGTTCATCGCCGGCCGCTGGTGTGCGGCCGAGGACGGACGGACGTTCCCCGTGCACGACCCGGCCACCGCGGAGCTGATCCGCGAGGTGTCCGCGGCCGGCCCGGCGGACGCCATGGCGGCGGTCGACGCGGCCCAGGCGGCTGCCGCCGGGTGGCGGGCGACACCGGCCCGCCGTCGTTCGGAGGTCCTGCACACGGCGTTCGCGCTGATGCGCGAGCACACCGACACGCTCGCCCGGCTGATCGTCCTGGAGAACGGCAAGGCATACCGGGACGCGGCGGCCGAGGTCGGCTACGCGGCGGAGTTCTTCCGCTGGTTCGCCGAGGAGGCGGTACGGATCGGCTCCTCGTTCGGCGACGCGCCCGGTGGCGGTTTCCGGCATGTGGTGCGCAGGCATCCGGTGGGCGTCACCGCCTTTGTCACCCCGTGGAACTTCCCGGCCGCGATGGCCACCCGGAAGATCGCCCCGGCACTCGCCGCCGGCTGCCCGGTGCTCCTCAAGCCGGCCCCCGACACCCCGTTCACCGCCCTCGCGATCGCCGCCCTGCTGAGCGAGGCGGGCCTGCCCGACGGGCTGCTGAACGTCCTGCCGACCGACCGCGCGCCCGAGGTGGTCTCCGCCTGGCTCCGCGACGAGCGGGTCCGCAAGTTCTCCTTCACCGGCTCCACCGCCACCGGCCGGACTCTTCTGGGACAGGCGGCGGAGAACGTGGTCAACGTGACCATGGAACTGGGCGGCAACGCCCCCTTCATCGTCTGCGAGGACGCCGACGTCGACGCCGCGGTGCGCGGTGCGATGGACGCCAAGATGCGGGGCGGTGGCGAGGTCTGCATCGCCGCCAACCGGTTCTACGTCCATGAGTCCGTCGCCGCCGAATTCACCGGGAAGTTCGCGGCGGCCATGACCGCGGTACGCGCCGGAGCGGGTATGGAGGAGGGCGTCACCCTCGGCCCGATGATCAACCGGACCGCAGTGGAGACCATCCGTTCCCTGGTCGACGACGCGGTCGGGCGTGGCGCGAAGGTGGCCGCGCGGGGCAGCGTGCCGGAGGGACCGGGCTGCTACCACCCGGCCACCGTCCTGGTGGACGTGGACGAGGACGCCCGGATCATGAACGAGGAGGTCTTCGGGCCGGTCGCGCCCCTGGCCACCTTCACCGACGAGGACGAGCTGGTGGCCCGTGCCAACGCCACGGTGCACGGTCTCGCCTCGTACATCTACTCGCGCGATGTGGGCCGGGCCCTGCGCCTGGCCGAGCGCCTGGAGACCGGCATGGTCGGCCTCAACCGGGGCCTGCTGTCCGACCCGGCCGCGCCCTTCGGCGGCGTCAAGCAGTCGGGTCTGGGCAGGGAGGGCGGCCGCGAGGGCATCGAAGCCTTCCTGGAAACGCAGTACATCGCCCTCGACTGGCCGACCGACTGATTCCCCCTCTTTCCACCGCTGCTCCCGGGGCCACTCCTCTCGGGGCCACTCCTCCCGGGCCGCTCATTCCCGGGGCAGCGGTCTCCTCCCCCTCTCAGCGAAGGACCCGCGCATGGCAACGACGCCTGTGACCGAGCAGAACGAGCCCAGCACACCGCCGGGCGCGCCCGCCACCGAACGCGAACGGAAGCGGCTGCACACCAAGCTGAAGCTGGCCACCCAGATCGGCCAGGGAATCGACGGCTACATCATCGGCGGCATCGGCCTGGCGATGTCGGCGATCACTGACGACCTCCATCTGTCCTCCATGGAACAGGGCCTGGTCGGTGCCTCACCGCTCATCGGGATCTTCATCGGAGGGCCGCTCTTCGGCCGGCTGGCCGACCGGTTCGGACGCCGGCCGGTGTTCCTGATGGACATGCTGATCTTCCTGATCGGCTCGGTGCTCCAGTTCTTCGTCCTGGACGGCACCCAGCTCATCCTCATCCGGCTGGTGATGGGTGTGGCGATCGGCGGCGAGTACGCGATCGGTGCCCCGCTGCTGTCGGAGTACGCGGGCCGGCTGGGTCGCGGGCGGCTGCTGGCGAGCCTGGAGATCAGTTGGTACGTGGGGTATGCGCTGGCCACGGTCGTGGGGGCGCTGTTCACCTCCGTCGACGGCGGCTGGCGCTGGTCCCTGGCGAGCAGTGCGGTGATCGCGGTGGTGTGCGTGGCCCTGCGCGGTGGCATCCCGGAGTCCGCGCGCTGGCTGCTGAGCAGGGGACGCCGGGACGAGGCCGAAGCGCTGATCGAGAAGTACGGCATCGAGGTGGACATCGAGGCCGAGTTGGATGACCGCGACGAGGTGCGGCAGGACGGGTTCCGCGCGCTCTTCAGCCGTCAGCATCTGCGCTCCACGGTGTTCGCCAGCGTTTTCTGGGCCGCCCTCGTACTGCCGTACTTCGCCATCGGCACCTTCTGGACCCAGGTCTTCGAGGCTCTGCACATGGGGGACAACGCGGTCGCCGCGCTGCTCGTCTACTCCTTCACCGCCGTGGCCGGTGTCACCGCGGGGTGCCTCGTCGTGGACCGGATCGGCCGCCGCAAGCTGCTGATCCCGCCGTTCTGGATCACGGCCGCATGTCTGGCCCTGGTGGCGGTGTGGCCGTCCTCCACCCCCGTCATCGTCGTCGGCTTCCTGTTCTTCATCTTCCTCAACGCCGCCTCCAGCGCACTGACCGCGGTCTATCCGCTGGAGGTGTTCCCCACCTCCCTGCGCACCACGGGCGTCGGCTTCGCCACGGCCATGAGCCGAGTGGGCGCCGCGATCGGCACATTCCTGCTGCCGATGGGACTCGACCACTTCGGAGCGGAGTTCGTGCTCCTGATCGGCGCCGGAGTGCTGGTGGTCGGCGCCCTCGTATCCCAGTTCCTGGCGCCGGAAACCACCGACCTGGACCTGGCCCGGGCGGCGCGAACGGCCCGCGAGGGCGCCTAGCGACCGGCGTCGGCTCTATCCGGCCACGGGACGGGGTGCGCCGACGGTGCTGCGGAACCGGGCGCGGTAGACCGTCGGCGAGACCCCGAGAGTGTGCCGGAACACTCGCCGCAGCGACTCCGAGGAGCCGAACCCCGCCTGCCGCGCCACCTCCTCGACCGTGCCGGTGCCGTCCGCGAGAAGTGCCTGAGCGGCCTCGACACGGACGGCTTCGACATAGCGGCCGGGCGTGATGCCGACCTCGCTGCGGAACAGCCGCTCCAGATGGCGGGCGCTCACGCCGCCCGAGGCGGCCAGCGTGGCGCGTGTGTGGCGCCCCGCGGGGTCCGCGGTGACGCGGTCCATCACCCGGCGCACCGCCGGATGCCGTGGCTGACGCGGGGCCAGCCGTGCGCTGAACTGCGCCTGCCCGCCCGGGCGGGCCATGAAGACCACCAGTTGCCTGGCCACGTTGCGGGCCACGTCCGCTCCCCAGTCCTCCTCGACCAGGGACAGCGAGAGATCGATTCCCGCGGTGATACCGGCCGAGGTGGTCACCTGGCCGTCCCGGACGAAGACGGGATTGCCGTCCACGCACACCTGGGGGTAGGCGGTGGCCAGTTGTGAAGCCAGCTCCCAGTGCGTGGCGGCGCGGCGGCCGTCCAGGATCCCGGCCTCGGCCAGCACAAAGGCTCCCGCGCATACGGACGCCACGCGCTTCGCCCGCCCCGACAGCCGGGCCACGAGCCCGACCAGGTCGGTGTCGGCCACGGCCGAGCGCCAGTCCCTCCGTCCCGGGACCAGCAGGGTGCCCAGGCGCGGTGGCAGCGTGCCGGGCGTGCCGTCAGCGCTGATCACGAGCCCGGAGGAGGTGGTGACGGCGTCACCGGCGAGGGAGATCACCCGTACGTCGTAGTCGGCGCCGTAGTGGTTGGCCGTGGTGAAGACTTCCACGGGGCCGGTGACATCCAGCAGTTGCACCCCGTCGAACGCGACGATCACGACGGTGCGTCCGCCACGGGACACCGGTGACGCCCGCCGCGCTATTCCGTCCACGGGGAATCCAGAATCGTCCGGACGAAGTTTCCCCGCTCGAAGCCGGGGACGAAGTGCTCCAGGACATCCGCCTTGACGTTGCCGAACGTGGTCTGCGGCTTGGGGCGGATGCCATCGGCGAACGCCTGAAGAATCCTGTTCTTGAAGTCAGGGCGCGGATGCAGCGCCACGATCGCCTCCCGGTCCTCGGCGGAGAGATCCTCATACCCGATGCCGAGCACGTCGTACTCGACACCGGCCGTCACCAGCGCCACTTCCGGTTCCATGAACTCGGGGACTCCGGGGGTGGTGTGCAGGGCGATGGCCGTCCAGACCCGGCGGACGCTGTCCTCGGGTACGCCATGGGCATGCAGAAACCGCTTCGCCTCGGCCGCGCTGTCCACCTCGAAACGGCGGCCACTGTCATGGAACGCCTCGTTCAGGCCCACGTCGTGGAACATCGCCCCCAGGTACAGCAGCTCCGGGTCGAAGCTCAGATCGCGCCGGTGGCCCTGGAGGCTGCCGAAGAAGTACACCCGGCGTGAATGGTGATAGATCAGCTCGCTCGTCGTGTCCCGGATCAGCTCCGTGGCCTCGCGCGCCAGCGTCGTGTCCGGCACCTTCACACCTGCCGCGACAGCAGTGTCAGTCGTCATGTGTCCGCTCTCCGTGTCCGTAGCAGTACGCCCCGGTGGGGCACTGTCCACAGCCTCGCGCGGCGGCCGGCCCGCTGCCATGACGATAGCGCCCTGTATCCCACGGATAGCGGCAGGAAACGTTGGACGACACCGAGGACCGTCCTGTTCCGGTCACCGGATAGAGTCGAATCGAGAAAAGAGGAATATCGAGGGCCTTCAGATGCAGAAAGTACGCCACGACCTCGATGCCACGGACCGGCGGATCACGGCCGTTCTGCTGGCGTCGCCCCGGGCATCCTGGCGGAGTGTCGCCGAGGTGCTGGGTGTCTCGGAGCGCACCGTCGTGCGGCGTGCCGCCCCGCTGTTCCACGATCGCACCCTGCGGGCGACGGCCGTGCGCAATCCCGCCCGCTTTCCCCAGCTCATCCCCACCGTGCTGCGTATCCGCTGCCGCCCCAACCGGATCGCCACCATCGCCGCCGGGCTCGCCCGGCGGCCCGACACCGTCTGGGTGGACATCCTCGGCGGAGGGGATGAAATCTGCGTTGTGCTCTTTCTGAACGGGCGCGACGCACGCGACAAGTTGCTGCTGCGCGACCTGCCCGCGACCGCCGCCGTGCGCTCCTGGACCTCCTACGACCTGCTGAAGGTCTTCCCCGCGGGTTTCGCCTGGAGCGCGGGACTGCTGACCGGGGAGGAGCCCGGACAACTGTGGCCGAGCGCCGACCCCGCGCCCGAGCCGTTCTCCCCGCTCCCGGAAGACGAAGCGCTCATCGACGCGCTGGTCGAAGACGCCCGGATGACCTATGGAGAGCTCGCCCATCGCACGGGCCGGACCCCACGGGCCGTGCGGCGGCGCCTGGACGCCCTGGTGGAGGGATACGGCGTGCGGCTGGCCACCGAAGTCGATCTGGCCCTGCTGGGGGTGCATGCCGAGGCCCTGCTGTGGATCACCGCGGATCCGGGGGCGCTGGAGGAGACCGGGCAGATCCTCAGCAGCCATCCGCAGGTGCGCTTCACCGCCGCCACGACGGGATCGAGCAGTCTGCTGGTGGCGGTGGCCGCCACCGATCTGAGCGCGCTGTATCTGTTTCTGACCGGAACGGTGGGGGCGTTGCCGGATATCTCCGGCATGGAGGTCACCCCCATCCTCTCCGGCGTCAAGCGCACCGGCCTGGTACGCCCCGCGTCGATCTCCGTGTGATGGGCTCCGGGGGTCTCAGCCGAAGTGCCGGATCCGTGCGGTGGCCCCAGACGCGTACGGGGGCCAGTCGCCCGGATTGCCCTCGGCGATGAACGTGGTGACAGCCGTGGCGAAGGCCCGGCCCATCGCCCGATCGGTGTCCGAGGGGCTCCCCAGCATCGGACTGTCGGGGAAGCTGTCGAACGTGCCGAAGAGGAAGGGCAGTTCGCCGCAGTGCGTGGCGCCGAGACGGCCGGGGTCGTGTGCGGGACGGTAGCCGAACTCGTAGACGTACGTGGCATTGCCACCCGCGGCATGGTGGTCGGCCATCCGCAGCGCGCCGTCGCGGAACAGCTCATCGGTCCGCAGCGCGGTGAAGACCTGGGCGGGGGCCGCGTCCGGAAGCCTGTCGGCGTATCGCCGGTAGACCTCCGGCGCCGCATGGCCGAGCAGGCCGGTCAGAAGGTCGACGGCACCCTCCCGGGTGAGCGACTGGATGCGCGGCTCGAAGGCGAAGAAGGCGGTCATCTCCTCCCGGGCGGTGCCGATCAGCAGGGCCTTGCCCTCCAGCGCCCCGTCCACGAGGGCGTCGTACCAGGCCCGTGGCAGGCCGGCGCCGCCGAGCACCGGATACATCGGAGGGGCGATATTGCCCGGGCGCGCGAGCCGGACCGCCAGCTCGCGGTAGGCGGACAGCAGACGCTCGACGGAATGCGAGCGCAGCACCTCTCCGGGCTCCGCGCCACGCGGGACACCCAGCAGCCGCTGGTACTCCTCGGCGGCCTCGGCCGCCTGCTCCGGACTCTGCGGCTCAAGGCCCCAGGGGCCGCTCTCCAGAAGCACCCGGTTGACGAGCCCCCCGGTCGCCGGATCCAGGGCCAGCGACAGGGCCGAGAAGGCGCCGGCCGACTGCCCGCCGACCGTCACGGCTCGCGGGTCGCCGCCGAAGGAGGCGATGTTGTCGCGCACCCAGCGCAGCACGGCGGCCTGATCCTCAAGCCCGAGGTTGTCGGCGCCGACCTGCGGGAGATACAGATAGCCGAGTGGCCCCAGCCGGTAGTTGGCGGTCACCACCACCACATCGCCGATCTCCGCCAGCCGGGCTCCGTCGTACCAGTCCCACCCGCCCGAGCCACTGCTGAAACCGCCTCCGTGGAACCAGACCAGAACCGGACGGGCGGCCTTGTCCGCCGGCGCGGGCCGCGGAGTCCATACGTTCAGGGTGAGGCAACCGTCCTCGTCCCAGTCGGGCTTGCGCGTTCCCATGACCCGTTCCAGCCGGGACGGCGCCTGCGGCACGGCCGGTCCCGGCCGCACCGCTTCACGTACGCCCGTCCACCCCGGGTGGGTGTGCGGTGCCGCGAAGCGCGCCGCGCCCACCGGTGAGGCGGCGTAGGGGATTCCCCGGAAGGACACCACCCCACCCTCGTCCGAGCCCCGGACCTTGCCCCGGTCCGTGGCCACGACCTGGTCCGCCAGGTTCGTCATCGACTCCACCTCTCTCGCGTCACCGACGTTCTGGTCTTGTTCTATGCCGACCTGCGCAGAGGAGCCAGAACAGCGGGTGAAGGCGAGGATTCGGCGACAAACGATCTCCGGATGGGCCGAAAGTGCGACATGCGATACGCGCCCGTGCCACGTCAGCCCGGCTGACGTGGCATCGGCGCAACGTGGGGCGGGTGGTGGCGGCTACGACTGTTCGTTCGCCTCGAGCCAGCGGAAGAAGGCGATCTGCCGGGACATGACGGAGATCAGCTCGTAGGCGGTGTGCGAGGCGGCTACGGAGGTGATCTCGGCGT
Source organism: Streptomyces niphimycinicus (assembly GCF_018883605.1). GTDB lineage: Bacteria > Actinomycetota > Actinomycetes > Streptomycetales > Streptomycetaceae > Streptomyces > Streptomyces niphimycinicus. The sequence continues at coordinate 22,656 of NZ_JAHLEM010000069.1, forward strand.
GGTCGTACGCCGGGGCGACCTCGACCAGGTCGGCGGAGACCAGATGGCAGTCGCTCAGCCCGCGCACGATCTCCAGGAGTTCGCGCGAGGTGAGGCCGCCCGCCTCGGGGGTGCCGGTGCCGGGGGCGTGTGCGGGATCCAGGACGTCTATGTCCACGGATATGTAGAGCGGCCGCTTGCCGATGCGCTCCTTGAGCTGCTGCACCACCTCGTCCACCCCGCGCCGCATCACATCGGCCGAGGTGACGATGCCGAAGCCCAGCTTGGTGTCCTCGTCCAGGTCTTCCTTGCTGTACAGCGAGCCGCGGGTGCCGACGTGTGAGAGCGCGGAGGTGTCCAGGAGGCCCTCCTCGGCCGCGCGGCGGAACGGTGTTCCGTGGGTGTACTGGGTGCCGAAGTAGGAGTCCCAGGTGTCCAGGTGCGCGTCGAAGTGCAGCAGTGCCACCGGGCCGTGCCGGCGGGCCACCGAGCGCAGGATCGGCAGCGCGATGGTGTGGTCGCCGCCCAGTGTCATGAGCTGCGCGCCCGTGGAGAGCAGAGCGTCCGTACCCTCCTCGATGCTCTCGACGGCCGCGTCGATGTTGTGCGGATTGGCCGTGATGTCACCGGCGTCCGCCACCTGGGCGTAGTGAAACGGGTATACGTCCTGGGCCGGGTTGTAGGGGCGCAGTTGGCGCGACGCCTCCCGGACGGCGTTCGAGCCGAAGCGGGCGCCCGGCCGGTAGGAGACACCCGCGTCGAACGGCACCCCGACCACGGCGATATCCGTGGTGCCGACCTGGTCCAGACGGGGGACACGGCCGAAGGTCGCCGGGCCCGTGAAGTGCAAGGTGGCATCCGTCTCCTGGGGCGGGACGGGCATGGCCATGTCGGGAGGGTTCGCGGTCATGTCGGCGCTGAGTCCTTCATCTGTGGGGGGAGGGGGGAATGATCTGCGTGGGGGAATGCCGGCCTGGTCGAGGCCGTGTTACGTGGGTGATGAAACAGTCCGTTGGTGAACGGGGGAGGGCGCTCACCTGGCTCCGCGGCTGTCCTGCGCACATCGCCAGGTGACCCGCTCGGTGCCCGGGGCTTGCGGACACACGGTGGGGGGTGGTGGTCAGGCGGGACTCCTGCGGGGGAAGGAGCCGCGGCTAGGACACGTGGCGGCCGGGCCGGGAGTGAAACCCCCGGTCAGTGCGTCTTCGGCTCTCTGCCACGGGGCAGCGGCGCCTGCGACACCCGCTCACTCGGCGCCATCCCGGCGTTCGCTCACTCGTCGCACCCTTGTGTCCCCCGGCTCATGGGCGGCTGCCTCCTGGCACGTTGCGGGCAGCCCAGCACACAACCGCTGGCCCCTGCACGTACCTTGGTCATGTCCGATCGTAGAACCGGGAGTTGAAGCCCGCCCACCCGGCCTCCGATGATTGCCGGCACCGGGCGAACGGGCGGGTCGGAGGCGTTACCCGGCACGGGCCTCCAGACGGGCCACGATCCCCTTCGAGGTCGGTTGGTTGCTGATCTCGGCCACGCTGTCGAGCGGCACCAGGACGTTGGTTTCGGGGTAGTACGTGGCGGCGCAGCCGCGTGCGGTCGGATACGGGACCACCTCGAAGTCCTCCGCGCGGCGCTCCACCTCGTCGGTCCACACGCCCACTAGGACTTGTCCGGGCGATCATGTGCGAAGCCAAATGACCAGGGCGGCTGTGGTGGCAGTGCCGAGGAAGACGTAGCCGCGTTTGTCGTAGCGAGTGGCCACGGCCCGGGACTGCTTCAACCTGTTGATCGCCCGCTCGACCGTGTTGCGCTTCTTGTACCGCTCTTCGTCGAAGCCGGGTGGCCGTCCGCCGCGTGAGCCTTTGCGTAAGCGGGCGGCCTGGCTGTCGGTCTTCTCCGGGATGGTGTGCCGGATGCCCCGTCGTCGCAGG
>NZ_JAHLEM010000690.1 GCF_018883605.1 Streptomyces niphimycinicus
ACGGCGCGGGCGGCGGGACTGGCCACGGCACGGGCGGCGGGACCGCCGAAGCCACGCGCGGCGGGCCCGGCGACGGTAAGGCCGAAGCCACGGCCGGCGTCCCCGGCGACGACGCGGGCCTCGGCGTCGAGCTGTCCGCCGCCGACACCCAGCGCCTCCTGGCCCGCTACGGCGTCAGCGTGCTGCCCGCCCTCCCCGCGCCCGACCCCGACGCCGCCGTGCGGGCCGCCGAGCGGCTCGGCTTCCCGGTCGCGCTCAAGCCCACCGCCGCCCATCTGCGCCACCGCGCCGACCTGGGCGGGGTACGGCTGGAGCTGGGCAGCGAGACGGAACTGCGCCGGGCCTACGCCGAGTTGACCGACTACCTGGGCCGCCCCGAGGAACTGGGGCTGGTCGTGCAGCGGATGGCGCCACGCGGCGTGGACACCGTCGTACGGGCCGCCATCGACCCCGCCGCCGGGGCCGTGCTCTCCTTCGGGCTCGCCGGCGCCCCCTCCGAACTGCTCGGGGACACCGCCCACGGCCTCGTCCCGGTCACCGGCCGGGACGCCGCCGAGCTGATCCGGTCCATCCGGACCGCGCCGCTGCTGTTCGGCTGGCGCGGCTCCAAGCCGGTGGACACCGCGGCCCTGGAGGAGCTGCTGCTGCGGGTGTCCCGCCTGGTGGACGACCAACCCGAGATGGTCGCCGTCGACCTCGAACCCGTCGTCGTCGCCCAGCAGGGCCTCTCCGTGCTCGGCGCCTCGGCGCGGCTGGCCCCGCCGCCCCCGCGCACCGACCTGGGCCCCCGCCACATGCCCGCCTACTGAGTCGGCGGGCGCCTTGGCGGGCACCGGCGCCGGTGTCGGCGCGGCCCCGTAGGATGGTGCACATGGCGAAGACCGGTACGACGACCCAGGGGCTGCGCGCGGCGATCGAGCGCAGCGGCTATTACCCGGCACTCGTGGCCGAAGCGGTGGAGGCCGCCGTTGGTGGTGAGCCCATCGTGTCGTACCTGGTCCATCAGGAGACCACCTTCGACGCCAACGAGGTCCGCCGCCATGTCACGGTGCTGGTCCTCACCGGCAACCGCTTCATCGTCAGCCACACCGACGAGCAGGCCGCGGACGGCACCTCCCCGTCGCCGTACGCCACCACCTCCACCGAGTCCGTGAAGCTCCAGCGGATCTCCTCGGTCGTGCTCAGCCGGGTCGTGGCCAACCCCGAGTCGTACACACCGGGCACGCTGCCCCGTGAGGTCGTGCTGACCATCGGCTGGGGGGCCGTCAGCCGCCTCGACCTGGAGCCCGCCGCCTGTGGCGACCCCAACTGCGAGGCCGACCACGGCTATACGGGCTCGTCCACCGCCGACGACCTCAGCCTGCGGGTCAGCGAGGCGGGGGACGGCCCCGACACCGTCCGCCAGACCCTGGCCTTCGCCCAGGCGCTCTCCGAGGCCACCGCGGCCACGCCGGACACCGGCCGCTGATGTCCGGCTCCGCCACCGGCCCACTGCCCTCCGCCGCCTCCTTCTGGCCAGAGCCCACCCCGCTCGACCCCCGCTCCGCGCCTCTGCCGAAGTACGGCACCGGCTCGCTCGCCGATCTGCTGCCCGCCGTCGCCGCGGGCCAGGAGGTCCCGGGGCTCTCCTCCGGTCTGGGGCTCGCCCCCGCCGACCGCGTCTGCGTCTTCCTGGTCGACGGCCTCGGCTGGGAGCTGCTGCGCGCCCACCCCGGCGAGGCGCCCTTCCTGACCTCGCTGCTGCCCAGTTCGCTGGGCGGTGCCGGGAAGCCGCTCACCGCGGGCTTCCCGTCCACCACCGCGACCTCGCTCGCCTCGGTGGGCACCGGCCTGCCGCCCGGCGCCCACGGCCTGCCCGGCTATACGGTGCGGGACCCCGGCACCGGCCAGTTGATGAACCAACTGCGCTGGCAGCCCTGGACGGACCCGCATGACTGGCAGCCGTATCCGACCGTCTTCCAGCTCGCGGATGGCGCGGGCGTGCACACCTGCCAGGTCTCCGCGCCGACGTTCGCCGAGACCCCGCTCACCAAGATCGCGCTGAGCGGCGGCACCTTCCACGGGCGGCTCACCGGTGAGGAGCGGATGGACCTCGCCGCCGAGCAACTCGGCGCCGCGGGCCGCTCGCTCGTCTACACGTACTACAGCGAGGTGGACGGCAAGGGGCACCGCTTCGGCGTGGACTCGCCCGAGTGGCGTGATCAGCTCCGCTATGTCGACGGGCTCGCCCAGCGGCTCGCCGAACAGCTCCCGCCCCGCTCGGCGCTCTATGTCACCGCCGACCACGGCATGATCGACATCCCGTTCGACCCGGAGTCGCGCATCGACTTCGACGAGGACTGGGAGCTGCGCGCGGGCGTCTCGCTGCTGGGCGGCGAGGGCCGCGCCCGCCATGTGTACGCCGTTCCCGGCGCCGCGGGCGATGTGCTGGCCGTCTGGCGCGAGGTGCTGGGGGAGCGGATGTGGGTGGCCGGCCGCGACGAGGCCATCGAGGCGGGCTGGTTCGGCGGGCCCGGCGGTGCCGATGGCGGGGTCAGGGGCGTCGACGACCGGGTCTACCGGCGGATCGGCGATATCGTGGCCGCCGCGTGCGACGACGTCGCGATCGTCGCCTCGCACACCGAGCCGAAGGAGTCCGCCATGGTCGGGCTGCACGGTTCGATGACCCCCGTGGAGCAGCTCGTGCCGCTCCTCGAAGTACGCTCCTGAGCGCCCGCGTTCACCCCCGCCCTACGAAAGGCTCCGCTTTCCCATGCCCGAGCTGGTGTTCTTTTCCGGAACGATGGACTGCGGAAAGAGCACCCTCGCTCTGCAGATTCAGCACAACCGCTCGGCGCGAGGGCTCCAAGGGATGATCTACACCCGGGACGACCGGGCGGGCGAGGGCAAGCTCTCCTCACGGCTGGGTCTTGCCACCGAGGCGGTCGAGGTCGCCGACGACCTCGACTTCTACGACCATGTGGTCCAGGCTCTGACCGCCGGGGGCCGGGTCGACTACGTCATCGTGGACGAGGCGCAGTTCCTGATCCCGCCCCAGATCGACCAACTCGCCCGGGTGGTCGACGACCTGGAGCTGGACGTCTTCGCCTTCGGCATCACCACCGACTTCCGCAGCAAGCTCTTCCCCGGCTCCCAGCGCCTGGTGGAGCTCGCCGACCGGGTGGAGGTGCTTCAGGTGGAGGCGCTGTGCTGGTGCGGCGCCCGGGCGACCCACAACGCCCGTACCGTCGGCGGCCAGATGGTCGTCGAGGGCGCCCAGGTCGTCGTGGGCGACGTCAACCGGCCGGAGAGCGAGGTCGGTTACGAGGTGCTGTGCCGACGTCACCACCGGCGCCGGGTGACGGCCGCCGGAGCACGCGCCGCCACCCTGTCGCCGGATGTGCTGCCCGTCGACTGAGGGGCTGTCCCGGGGAACAGCCCCTGGCCCTCCGGCCGGCGCTCCCGACTATCCCCCGGCGCGCCGTACGACGGTGAAGGCGGCCCCTTCCGGGTCCCGCACCGTGGCCCGGTGGCCGGTCGCTCCCCGCGACGGCGGCCGCACCACCTGACCGCCCGTCTCGGTCACCCGGCGCACCGTGTCGTCCACGTCGTCCACCGCGAAGTGCGTCATCCAGTACGGGCCCCGGTCGCGCGGCAGGGCGTCGCCCACGCTCTGGATCCCGCAGACCGGCCGGCCGTCCAGATGCAGGGTGCGGCAGCCGGGCTCCTCCCCGGCCGCCGTCTCCGCCTGGTAGCCGAAGACCATCCGGTAGAACTTGTGGACCCCGGTGCCCTCACGGGTCAGAAGCTCATGCCAGACCGGGGTGCCCGGCGCCCCGGTCTCCTCCGCCGTGTACGTGGACTCCTGCCACACCCCGAACACCGCGCCCTCGGGGTCGGCGGCGATCAGCGTCCGGCCGGCCTCGTCGGCGTCCAGCGGGCCGACCGCCACGGTGCCGCCACAGGCGCGGATCATCTCGGCGGTCTCATCGGCGTCGTCGGACGCCAGATAGGTCGTCCAGGCCACGGGCAGATGGCGTTCCGGAGGCAGCTCGCTCAACCCGGCGACCGGCCGGCCGCCCTGGACCGCGCGGACGTACGCGCCGAGCTGCTGTGGGCCCGGTGTGAACTCCCAGCCGAACAAGGAGTGGTAGAAGTCCTGTGTCGCGGCAAGGCTGTGCACCATCAGACTCGTCCAGCAGGGCGTGCCCGGTGTGCGCCGAGTCGCTGCCTCGGTCATACGTCAATCTCTCCTCGGACCATCGTGGTGGACATGCGGCCCCGGGCCGGTCGGCGGCGCGGGGCGGTCGTGCGGAGGTGCTGATGCGGGGGGCCCGACCGATGTTTTCACCACCTGTCGCACATGGCGCCCTGGCGGAACCGCAATTCGCCATGCCCCGCAGCAGAATGTCTGAATTACTACCGCACGTCCGTTTCAGCTTCATTGCGCTCTGGTGTCACTCGGACGTACACCGGGTGACCGGGTGGTCCAATCGACGCAGAGATATCTACGCAAGGATGGTTCCTATGCATGCCATCATCACCGCATCCGATCTCATGAGTGAGCTGGCGGAGGAGCAGCCTCCGCTCCTGCTCGATGTGCGCTGGCAACTCGGCGGGCCGCCCGGCCGCCCCGCATACGAGGCGGGGCATCTGCCCGGCGCCGTCTACGTCGACCTCGACACCGAGCTGGCGGCCCCACCCGGAAAGACCGGCCGTCACCCCCTGCCCGATCTTTCCGCGTTCGCGGCCGCGATGCGCCGGGCCGGGGTGAGCCAGGACCGGCGCGTAGTGGCGTACGACGGCGGACAGGGGTGGGCCGCGGCGCGCGCGTGGTGGCTGCTGCGCTGGGCGGGGCATCCGTCCGTCAGGGTGCTCGACGGAGGTCTGTCCGCCTGGACCGCGGGCGGCGGCACCCTGACCACCGATGAACCGGACGCGCCCGAGGGCGACTTCGTCCCGCGGCCCGGGGCCCTGTCGCTGCTGGAGGCCGACGACGCGGCGGCGCTCGCGCGGCGCGGGGTGCTGCTGGACGCGCGCGCGGGCGAGCGCTACCGGGGCGAGGTCGAGCCCATCGACCCCGTCGGCGGCCATATCCCGGGCGCGGTCTCCGCCCCCACGATGGAGAACGTCACCACCGACGGGCACTTCCTGCCCGCCGACCGGCTGGCAGAGCGGTTCGCGGCCCTGGGGGCCACCGAGGACGCCGAGGTCGGGGTGTACTGCGGCTCCGGGGTCTCGGCCGCGCACCAGGTCCTGGCGCTGGCCGTAGCGGGCGTTCCGGCGGCCCTGTACGTCGGCTCCTGGAGCGAATGGTCCTCGGACGGCGGCCGTCCGGTGGCCACGGGCCCCGAGCGGGGCTGAACACGCCGACGGGCCCCGCCACCGGTGTGCGGTGGCGGGGCCCGGATCGGCCGCCGCCGGCCGTGGTGCGGCCGGCGGCTTCCTTCGCTGCTACTCCTGCTTCTTGCGGCGGGTGCCGAAGACGATCTCGTCCCAGCTCGGCACCGCGGCCCGGCGGCCCGGGCGGACGCCGTCCGCCTCCGCCTGCCGGTCCGTCGTACCGGTCAGCCGGTCCCGGTGGCCCGCCACCGAACGCGGCATCAGCACATCCGCGTACGCCGAACCCGCGCTCGCCGCGGAGGCGGGCGGCTCGACGGCCTCCGGCTCCTCGTCGGGCTCCTCCGGCGGAGCGGCCGACGCGACCGGCGCCTCCGGCACGACCATGTCGCCCCGGAAGTTGGGCACGGCCTCCAGCAGGCTGGTGAGCGAGTCCCGCTCACCGAGACCGTCGTCCAGCGAGGCGGACGCGGGCGTGGCCACCGGGGAGTCGTCGTCGAAGCGCTCGGACGACGGCCGGTCGCGGTCGCGGTCCCGATCCCGGTCACGCGGCAGCCGGGCGATCCGCGGCACGAACGGGAAGCTGGGCTCGGGCGTGTCGTCGGCCTCGCCGATCAGCGCCCGCGCCTCGTCGTCCACCGCCTGGACCAGCCGCCGGGGCGGGTCGTAGGTCCAGCTCGCCGAGTGCGGCTCACCGGCGACCCGGTAGACCAGCAGCACCTCCCAGGTGCCGTCGTCGCGCCGCCAGGAGTCCCACTGCGTGGTGTCCTTCTCGGCGCCGCGCAGCAGCAGCCGCTCCGCCACGGCCTCGCCGAGCTGCGGTCCGGTGTTCTCGCCGGGGCGGCGCACGGGAGTCTTACGGGCGCGCTCGGCCATGAAGGCGCGCTCCGCCAGCACCGGGCCCTCGAAGCGCCGCACGCGGTCGACGGGGATGCCCGCCATCTGCGCGACCTCTTCGGCGGTGGCGCCGGCACGTATACGGGCCTGGATGTCACGGGGCCGCAGATGGCTCTCGACCTCGATCTCGATCTGGCCGAGCCGAGCGCGGTCATTGCGCACCGCGGCGCGCAGTCGCTCGTCGATGGGAAGCGTGTACTCCGTGCTGTCCGCAGCCTTGAGCACCAGCCGTGTGCCGTCGTTGCTGACGGCCACGACACGCAGTTCGGGCATGGGGACCTCCCGGGTGGTGCCTGCCGACGTCACGGTTGCGTCGCTGCTCTCCCGCTAGACGAGTGTGGCCTGCCCGGGTGCAGCCTGCCACAACTTTGCCGAGTTGCCCGGGCCGGTTGGTTGCCGCCCTCTGACCCCTCCCGCTGGGTCCGGGCGGCCGGACGGGAAAGCGGGGCCAGGGCTCGCCACAGTACTCCATTCGGGCCGCTCGGGTGGAGCGGCACGCCAGCCGAGTTCATGGCCGGAAGGGGGATCGGAGCCTGAATCCTTCGAAGTGAGGCCCAATTTGGGTGGCAAGTTTCACAGAAACGACAGAATCGGAACGATCTGCTTCGTTTATCGGTCACTTCTCCCAGCAGGCTGGAACGAATGTCCAAGCGAGGCGGGAGATGCAGGGCAACGCCGACGGCGACCGACAACACAAGAGCGGGCGGATGGAGCTGAGCGTGGCCCAGGTGGCCGGCAGCGCGCTGGCGGCCATCGCCGCCGCGGTGCTCGCCTCCAAACTGGGTGTCTACGGGACGATCCTGGGCGCCGGTGTGATGAGCGTGGTGGCGACCGCGGGCGGCACCGTCTTCCAGCATCTGTTCCACCGCACCGGTGAGCAGATCAAGGAGGTGCGGGTCCAGACGGGGCCCCGGCGGCCCGCCGGGCCCCGCACGCCCCCGCGCGTGGCGGCGGCCCCCGGTACGTACGGCGAGCCGACCACGCACGGCACCCGGCTGCGCGGGAGGCGGCGCCATGTCCTCGGGGCGCTGGCGGTCTTCGTCCTCGCCATGAGCGTCATCACGGGGATCGAGATGTTCTCCGGAGGCCCGGTGTCCAACGTCTGGGGGGAGAGCCGGGGCGGAACCACCGTCGGCGACAGCGTGGGCCGCTCCTCCGGGTCGGAGTCCACCCCCGGCCCCTCGCGCCGCGGCCCGGCCGCTCCGTCCCGGAGCCCGTCCCGGGGCGGCGGGGATGAGACACCGTCCCCGGGCACCTCCCACGGGGGCGGCGCGGTCGACGCGTCGACCGCACCGACGCCCGGTTCGTCTGGAACATCCGGGTCCGGCAAGGGCTCCGGTCCCGAGAGCGGCACCGGCGGCACGACCGCGCCCGGCACCTCCGCGCCCGCCACCCCCGGCCCGTCCGGCGGTGCCACGGAGGGCGGAACGGACGGCTCCGGCAACGCCACGCCCACGCCCGGCGCCACCGGCGGGCCGTGACGCGTCAGTCGCCCAGCACCCGCCGCAGATAGTCGTTGGTGAACAGCCGGTCCGGGTCCAGCCGGTCGCGTACCGCCGTGAACTCCCCGAATCGCGGATAGACCCCGGACAGGTAGCCGGCGTCGCGGCTGTGCAGCTTGCCCCAGTGCGGACGGCCGCCGTGGGCGATCATGATCTGCTCGGCCGCCGTGAAGTACGCCCGGTGCGGGGTGCCCCGGTACAGATGGACGGCGATATACGCGGTCTCGCGCCCGGAGGCGGTGGACAGCGCGATGTCGTCGGCGGGTGCGGTGCGCACCTCCACCGGGAAGCCGACCCGCAGTCCGGACCGGTCGACGGTCGATTTGAGCTCGCGCAGCACGGTGACCGCGGCCTCGCGCGGCACGGCGTACTCCATCTCCAGGAAGCGCACTCGGCGCGGAGAGGTGAAGACTTTGTAAGGGATGTCCGTGTAGGTCCGGGCGGACAGGGCGCGGCTGGAGATTTTGGCGATTCCGGGGATGGTGGCGGGGACCGCCCGGCCCACCGAACAGGCCACCTGGAAGATGCCGTTGGACAGCAGCTCGTCCTCCACCCAGCCGCTGACCCGGCCCACCGGGGCGGCGGGGCCGGTGCTGCGGTTGTTGCGCTTGGTGTTGCAGTTGCCGGTGTGGGGGAACCAGTAGAACTCGAAGTGCTCGTTCTCGGCCACGAGCCTTTCGAAATCGGCCATCACGCGGTCAAAGGGCATCGGCTCCTCGCGCGCGGTGAGCAGGAACTCCGGTTCCACGGCGAAGGTGATCGCGCTGACCACACCGAGCGCGCCGAGCCCGATCCGGGCGGCCGCGAAGATCTCCGGGTTCTCCTTCGCCGAGCAGCGCAGCACCGAACCATCCGCCGTCACCAGCTCCAGGCCCTTGATCTGGGCGGCGATCGAGGCGCTGTCCCGGCCGGTGCCGTGGGTGCCGGTGGCGGTCGCCCCGGCCACGGTCTGCTCCATGATGTCGCCCATATTGGCCAGCGACAGCCCATGGGCCGACAGCGTCTCGTTGAGCTGCCGGAGCGGGGTGCCGGCCGCCACGGTCACGGTCCCCGCCTCGCGGTCCAGCTCGCGCACGCCCGCCATGCGGTCGGGGCGTATCAGCAGCCCGTCGGTGGCGGCCGTGGTGGTGAAGGAGTGCCCGGAGCCCACCGCCTTCACCTTCAGCCCCTCCGCCGCGGCCCGGCGGACCACCTCGGCCAGTTCCTGAGTGGACGACGGCGCGACGCTCCGCACCGGGCGGGCCGTCACATTCCCCGCCCAGTTACGCCACACGCTGCTCCGTACGGTCTTCATGGTCTTGACGGCCATCCGCACCCGACCCCTCCCGCTGTGGCGCCGGCCGGAGCCGGCGGTACCCGAGGAACGCCACCGCCGCCGCGAACACCCCGGCCACGGCCGGCACCGCGTACCCCGCCCGGGCGCCGGCCGCGTCCACCACCCATCCGGCGGCCGACGAGCCGAGCGCCACCCCGACCGCGAGCCCGGTGCTCACCCAGGTCATCCCCTCGGTCAGATGCGCGCGTGGTACATGGCGTTCGACGAGGGCCATGGTGGTGACCATCGTGGGTGCGATGGCCAGGCCCGCGACGAAGAGCGCCACGGCCAGGAACGGCAGGTTCCCGACCAGTTGGAGCGGGATCATACTCACGGCGATCGCACAAATACCCCACAACCAACGACGGGACACCGATCCGCTCAGCCGCAGCAGCCCGAAGACCGCGCCCGCGAGACAGGAGCCCAGCGCGTACACCGCCAGGACCAGGCTCGCCGCGCCCTTGTGGCCCTCGTCCTCGGCGAAGGCCACCGTCACCACGTCGATCGCCCCGAAGATCGCGCCGGTGGCCACGAAGGTGACCACCAGCACCTGGAGCCCGCGCGAGCGCAGCGCCGAACGGCCGGTGTGCTGCCCGCGCGGATGCGGTACGGGCTCGGTGGCCCGCTGCGCGGTCAGCGAGAAGACCCCGGCCGCCAGGAAGCAGGCGGCCAGCAGCGGGCCCGCCTCCGGGAACCAGGTGGTCGACAGCCCGATCGAGATGACCGGCCCGAGGATGAAGCAGACCTCGTCGACGATGGACTCCCAGGCGTACGCGGCGTGCAGTTCGCGCGGGGAGTCCCCGTAGATCGCCGCCCAGCGGGCCCGCACCATGGAGCCCACGCTGGGCACACAGCCGGCCCCGGCGGCGAAGACGAACAGCGTCCAGTCCGGCCAGCCCAGGTGTGCGCTCAGCAGCAGCCCGCAGACGGCGGTGAGCGCCACGAGGGTCGCCGGGCGCAGCACCCGGCGCTGGCCGTGCCGGTCGACCAGCCGGGATATCTGCGGGCCGACGCAGGCGGCGGAGAGTGCCAGCACGGCCGACAGGGCGCCCGCGAGCCCGTACCGGCCGGTGAGTTCGGAGACCATGGTGACCACGCCGATGCCCGCCATGGACAGGGTCATCCGCCCGAGGAAGCCGGCCGCGGAGAACCCCTTGGTTCCGGGGGCGGCGAAGATCGCACGATAGGGGCTGGTACTGGGCAAGGCAGGCTCCGCCGTGAGCAGGGTAAGGATCGTACGAGCTGATACAGCTTACGGGCAGGTCGCTGGTTCGCGCAGGGCCGTTTTCCGCCTGTCAGCGGCTGGTGGCAGGATCGGAAGCATGCCGGATCAGTCAGTACAGCCTTCCCCCGACCCTTATGACGCACTGCTGTTGCTCTCCTTCGGCGGGCCGGAAGGCCCCGAGGACGTGGTGCCGTTCCTGGAGAACGTCACGCGCGGGCGGGGCATCCCCCGCGAGCGGCTGAAGGAGGTCGGCCGGCATTACTTCCTCTTCGGCGGGGTCAGCCCGATCAACGCGCAGAACCTCGAGCTGCTGCACACGCTGCGCAAGGACTTCGCCGAGCACGGCCTGGACCTGCCGGTCTACTGGGGCAATCGCAACTGGGCGCCGTATCTGACCGACACCCTGCGTGAGCTGGTCGCCGACGGTCACCGCCGCATCCTGGTGCTGGCCACCAGCGCCTACGCCTCGTACTCCGGCTGCCGCCAGTACCGCGAGAACCTCGCGGACGCCCTGGCCGCGCTGGAGGGCGAGGGGCTGCCGCTGCCGCGCGTGGACAAGCTGCGGCACTACTTCAACCACCCCGGCTTCGTACGGCCCATGGTGGACGCCACGCTGGCCGCCCTCGCCGAGCTGCCCGAGGACCGCCGCGCCGGGGCCCATCTCGCCTTCACCACGCACTCCATCCCGACCGCCGCCGCCGACACCTCGGGCCCGGTGGAGGCGCACACGGAGGACGGGGAGGGCGGCGCGTATGTCGCCCAGCACCTCGATGCGGCCCGGCTGATCGCCGACGCGGTGCGCGAGGAGACCGGCACCCCGCACCCCTGGCGGCTGGTCTACCAGTCGCGCAGCGGCGCGCCGCACATCCCCTGGCTGGAGCCGGACATCTGCGATCACCTCGAGGAGCTGCACGGCGAGGGCGTGCCCGCCGTCGTCATGGTCCCGATCGGCTTCGTCTCGGACCATATGGAGGTCAAGTACGACCTCGACACCGAGGCCACGGCCAAGGCCGCCGAGCTGGGGCTGCCGGTCTCCCGCGCCTCGACCGTCGGCGCCGATCCGCGGTTCGCCGCGGCCGTGCGCGATCTGGTGCTGGAGCGCGCGGCCACCGAGCGCTTCGCCGAGGACCGGGCCGCGGCCGCCCCGGAGCGCTGCGCCCTGG
>NZ_JAHLEM010000691.1 GCF_018883605.1 Streptomyces niphimycinicus
TCTGCCTGTGGAGACGGTGTGAGACCTCAACGGGAGTCCTCCCGGACGGGGCGGTCGTCGGTGAAGCAGGAACCCCAGCGGGCAACCGCTGGAATCCCCCGCCTATAAGCGGAGGCGGAAGTCAAGGCTTCCCCTCGGTCACAGCTCGAACGACTGGGGGCTCGAACGACTGGGTCACGGCTCGAATGTCTCGGTCACAGCTCGAAGGATTCGTGGTGGATCCGGCGATCCGGAACGCCCGCCTCACGCAGCGCCCCGTACGCGTGCTCGGCCAGGCCCGGTGGGCCGCACAGATAGACGTCGTGGTCCTCGATATCGGGGAGCAGATGGCCCAGCCGCTCCGCGGTGATCTCCGGCCGGGCGCCGTCCGGGCCGTTCACGGCGTACAGCAGCCGGGCCCCGCGCTCGGTCGCGATCTGCTTCAGCTCGCTCCACAGCGCCAGATCCCCGACGCTGCGGGCCCGGTACAGCAGGGTGAGATCGCTGCCCTTGCCCGGCAGCGTCTCGAACAGCGCCCGGATCGGGGTGATCCCGGCCCCGCCCGCGATCATCAGCACCTTGCCCTGGCTGCGCCGTGCCGCCGTCATCGCGCCGTACGGCCCCTCCGCCCACACCCGCGTCCCCGGCTGGAGCGAGGCCAGCCCGGTGCTGTGGCCGCCCACCGCCTTCACCGTGATCCGCAGCAGCTCCGGCCGGGGCGGCGCGGAGAGCGAGTACGGATGGGAGCCCCAGCGCATGCCCGGGGCCAGGAACCGCCACCGGAAGAACTGCCCGGCCTGCGCCCCGATCCGGTGCAGCTTGCGCCCCTTGATCAGCACCGACACCACCCCGGGCGCCTCCGGTACGACGGCCGCCACCCGCATCCGGTGCCGCAGATTCAGCCGCAGCGGCACCAGCAGCCGGTACCAGACCGCCAGCGCGGTGACCGTGCCGTACAGCGCGTACCAGGCGGTCTCCGCGGTCTTGTTCCCGACGAATTCCGCACCGGTCGCGAGCTGGTGCCAGAAGGTCAGGAAGACCGCGGCGTAGGTGAGCAGATGCAGGTAGTACCAGACTTCGTACGACATCCGGCGGCGCACCATCCCGGCCGAGATCAGCCCGATCACCACCAGCATCGCGGTGCCGGCCGTCGCCTTGATCATGTCCGGGTAGTCCGTGACCACGGTCACCGACTGGTCGACGAAGCCGGTGCCGGCCTGTTCCGCGTATCCCGCGATGATCAGCCCGACATGCGCCACGATCAGGCACAGCGCGTACCGCCCGCTCATCGCGTGCCACCGCGCCACCCGGTCCGACCCCACCCGCCGCTCCAGCGCCGGAACGCGCGCCATCTGGAGGACGACGAGGGCCAGGACATAGCCGCCGAGCAGCCCGCTGAGCCGCCCGGCGTGGGTCAGCCACTGTGCGGTGCCCTCGACGTTCGGAGTGTTCTGCCACCACAGCGACAGCACCGCCGCCGCGCCCGCCCAACTGAGCAGGATCAACGGCACGGCCGGCGAACGGCGAGGCTGGATGCGGCGCATGGCCTGCCGCCGCCCGGCCCGGCTGTTCAGTAGCGTCGTCACGGCCTGTCCCCTTCCCTTGGGCTCCGGCGCAAGGGAATACGGCCGCGAGCACGGGATGACTCAAAGGCCGCCGGGATTCACGGGTTTCGGTCGGGGCTCAGCCGCACCGCCACACACCTGTCCCTTCACCCCAGTGGGGCCCGCTCGTGGAGAGCGAAGGTGACCCTTTATCTGGAGTTGGCAACTCCAGATAATGCTAGTGTGGGCTCATGGACGGAACGGATTCATCCGCGCCCCGTGGCGCACGGCGCCTGAGGCGCGATGCCGAGGCCAACCGGCAGCGGACGCTCCTGGCCGCTCGGGAGGTGTTCGCCGAGCGGGGGCTGGGGGTGAACCTTGACGACATCGCTCGCCATGCCGGTGTCGGAGTGGCCACGTCCTACCGGCTTTTCGGCAACAAGCAAGCGCTGATCAACGAGCTGTTCGAAGAGCGTGTCGATACTTTGGTGGTCGCCGCCGAGCAGGCTCTGGCGAATGACGACCCGTGGGAGGGGTTCGTCGGTCTGCTGACCATGGTGTTGGAGGAGATGGCAGTCGATCGCGGACTGCGGGAAGTGGTGTTCTCCGAGGTCGGGGGCCGTCCCCTGGTGGCGCAGGCGCGCCGCAAGTTCATGCCCGCGTCCGACGCGGTCATGCATCGTGCCCAGGACGCCGGCCTGCTGCGTCCGGACTTGGCAACGACGGACCTGCCCCTGATCTTCTACATGGTGAGCTGCGCGATTCAGCACACCCAGCCGGTCTCGAGCGAGGTGTGGAGGCGTTGCCTGACGATCGTCCTGGACGGCCTGCGCGTCCCCGCCGGCCTGACGGACATGCCGGTGGTCGCCCTCACGACCGCCGAGGAAGAGCAGGTCGCCGGCTTGAACCCCGCCGGTTCCTGACACTTTCGTCCACCCCGAGGCGCCTCTCGCGGGTTCCGGCGTCTCGCCCCGCGCCGGGGCCGGGCGCTGCCGCGTGGTCGTGAGTGCGGCGGTGTGAGCCGCCCCGTGCGGTCACGGCATCTGGTATCCGCTGTCCCGCCTGCTGCGCGGCGGCCTGTGCGCCGAGCCGGGCGGCGCTTCCGCGATCTGCGCTACTGGAACGACCTCCCCACCTTCGAAAAGCAACTGAGGAAAGGACGGCATCCGTTGAAACCGACAGCTCTTGAGGTCGACTACCTGATCGTCGGGGCCGGGGCCATGGGCATGGCCTTCGCCGACACCCTGATCGCCGAAACCGACGCGACGGTGGCCATCGTCGACCGCTATGACCAGCCTGGCGGTCACTGGACGGTCGCCTACCCCTTCGTCCGCCTGCACCAGCCGTCGGCCTTCTACGGCGTCAACTCCTGCGAGCTGGGCAGCGGCGCGGTGGACCAGGACGGCTGGAACGCCGGGCTGCATGAGCTGGCCTCGGCCGGCGAGATCCTGACCTACTTGGACCAGGTGATGCACAAGACGCTTCTGCCGACCGGCCGGCTCTCCTACTTCCCCAAGTCGTTTTACGACGGCCCGGATCCACAGCGGCCCGACGTCCAGCGCTTCCACTCCATCGTCAGCGGGGCCACGTTCGAGGTGACCGTCAAACGGCGGACAGTGGACGCCACCTACATGAACGTCACGGTGCCGGCCATGGCGCCGCCCAAGTACGAGGTCGCTCCCGGCGTCCGCCTGATCACCCCCAACGAGCTGCCCGCCCTTCAGAGCCAGCCGTCCCACTACACCGTCGTCGGGGCGGGAAAGACGGGCATCGACGCCTGCCTGTGGCTGCTCGGCCGCGGCACCGATCCGTCCGACATCACCTGGATCATGCCCCGCGACTCCTGGCTGCTCGACCGCGCCCACACCCAGCCCGGGAATTCCTACCTGGAAACGGAAGCGGCTCGTCGCGAGGCTGTGGCCGGCGCCGACACGGTCCAAGAGCTGTTCGCACGGCTGGAGGACAGCGGCCTGCTGCTGCGGCTCTCGCCCGGCATCGAGCCGACCGCCTACCGCTGTGCGACGGTCGCCCGCGCCGAACTCGAGCAACTGCGCCGCATCGGCGACATCGTCCGCCACGGCAGGGTCAAGCGCATCGACGAGAACGCGATCGAACTCGACCAGGCCACCATTACCGCGCAGGCCGGGACCCTGTACATCGACTGCACCGCCGACGGCCTGGAGCGTCGGCCGACGGTGCCGGTGTTCGACCAAGCACGCATCACGTTGCAGGCGGTGATCCCCTGCCAGCAGGTTTTCAGCGCCGCACTCATCGCCCACGTCGAGGCGAGTCGCGCCGACGACGACACCAAGAACACGCTGTGCGCACCCTCGCAGCACCCCGACTCCGCCCTGGACTGGATACAGTTCTTCGGCGACATCCAGGAGCGGATCGTGCGCTGGACCGCTGACCCCGGCCTCGCCGAATGGCTCCGCACCTGCCGGCTCATGGGCCGGCGGATCCCCGAGCTCTCACCCGAGCAGCGGACCGCGCTCCTGCCCATCTTCCAGGACCAGAAGCGGAAGCTGGAGGAGCTGCTCCGCCAGGCGAACGCGGTCGCGGCGGTGAACTGACCGCCCCCACGACCCACACGCCGGCCAGATGCGTGCCGGACGCGCAGATGACGACCGTGGGCGAGGTGGTGCACCTGGGTTCGAACGTCGCGTCGGCCCGGGCTGCCTGGGCCGCGAACGATGTCACCGATGGTCGAACTTGATCGGGTAGGACACTGTAGAGCGCGGTATGGGCTGCTTCTTGCCGCCCTTCCCGCTCTTGGTACCCTTCCCGTCGTCCTTCTTCTTCTCGAAGTGGACCGGATACCGGGCCGTCTGACGCGGATTCGGCGACTTGCCGTCGCGGGTGTTGCCGTCACCGTGGTTGTTGATCACCATCACCCCCACCACGATCGCGCCGAGCACCATCATCTGCTTCTTCTGCACGGGCCCCGACTCCCCTTCGGTCCACAGTGGTCTCTCCCCAGCACCGACCATGGTGACATCACCCCGTCGGCGGCACGAGCGGTCCGCGCGCCCGGTCAGACGGAGATGACCTCAAGGCCGCTCTCCAGGCCCTTGAAGTCGTCCGGGTTCCGTGTGTAGAGCGGCAGTCCGTGCGCGGCGGCGGTGGCAGCGATCATGAGGTCCATGCGGCGCGGACGAGGATTGCGGTTGGCCTTGAGTGTCAGGGCGACCATGGTGCCGTATCGGCGGGCGGCTTCCCGGTCGAAGGGGACGGTGGAGAAACGCGCCTCGATGTCGGCCACGCGCTGCGCTCGGGTGAGCGTCTCCACCGGATCAGTGGCCATGGCGACGCCTTGGGTCAGCTCGGCAAGGACCACGGAGGGGACGGCGGCCTCGACCGGGAGCCGGTCCGACGGGATGTCCACGAGATCGATGACAACACAGGTGTCCAGCAGACCCTGTGGCCGTTGTTCCCTCACATGTTCAGCCACCTGACTTCCCCCACGGGTCATCCTGACCGCTGACCCGGTCCTCGTCGCCGAAGAAGGCATCGGCTTCGGCCCGCATCGCGGCGTGATCCACGCGCGGGGCGTTGCGCCACTCGCGCTGAAGTTCCTGGACGGGGACGAAGCGACGGCGACGGGTCTCCAGGGGGCGGACCTCGGCGATTTCGACGCCGTTCCTGGTCACGTGGTACGTCTCGCCCGCTTCCACATCGTCGAGCACCGCCTTGGAGCGGGCCGCCAGTTCGCGCTGCGTGATGGTTTTCATGGCTCCAGTGTAATGCGGCGCATTGCATCGTGTCGCGCTGTAATGCGGAGCCTTGCGGCCACGCGCCTCGGCTCGCGTCGCCTCTCGCTTTGACGAACCATGCGGGCTAGTGCATACTTATGCCTAAGCACGCATGGATCGTCAATGGATCGTAAGGAGGCACCCGTGACCGAGCGCGTCGTACTCGCCTACTCGGGCGGCCTGGACACGTCCGTCGCCATCGGCTGGATCGCCGAGGAGACGGGTGCCGAGGTCATCGCCGTCGCCGTGGACGTCGGCCAGGGCGGGGAGGATCTGGACGTCATCCGCAAGCGCGCGCTCGCCTGCGGGGCGGTCGAGGCGGAGGTCGCGGACGCCAAGGACGAGTTCGCCGCGGAGTACTGCCTTCCGGCGATCAAGGCCAACGCGCTGTACATGGACCGCTACCCGCTGGTGTCCGCGCTGTCGCGGCCGACGATCGTCAAGCACCTGGTCGCCGCCGCCCGTAAGCACGGCGCCGGGACCGTCGCCCACGGCTGCACCGGCAAGGGCAACGACCAGGTGCGGTTCGAGGCGGGCATCTCCTCCCTCGCACCCGATCTGACCTGCATCGCGCCGGTCCGGGACTACGCCATGACCAGGGAGGCGGCCATCGCCTTCTGCGAGGCCAAGGGCCTGCCGATCGCGACCACCAGGAAGTCCCCGTACTCGATCGACCAGAACGTCTTCGGGCGGGCCGTGGAGACCGGCTTCCTGGAGGACATCTGGAACGCGCCGATCGAGGACGTGTACGAGTACACCTCCAACCCGGCCACCCCGCGCGAGGCCGACGAGGTGATCATCACCTTCGACAAGGGCGTCCCCGTCGCGATCGACGGCGAGCCGGTCACCGTGCTCCAGGCCATCCAGCGGCTCAACGAGCGGGCGGGCGCCCAGGGCGTCGGCCGGATCGACATGGTCGAGGACCGGCTGGTGGGGATCAAGTCGCGGGAGGTCTACGAGGCGCCCGGCGCCATCGCGCTGATCACCGCCCACCAGGAGCTGGAGGCCGTCACCGTCGAGCGCGAGCTGGCCCGCTACAAGCGGCAGGTCGAGCAGCGCTGGGGCGAGCTGGTCTACGACGGTCTGTGGTTCTCGCCGCTCAAGCGGGCGCTGGACGGTTTCATCACCGAGGCGAACGAGCAGGTCTGCGGCGAGATCCGGATGACCCTGCACGGCGGCCGGGCCGTCGTCACCGGGCGGAAGTCGCAGACGTCGCTCTACGACTTCAACCTGGCGACCTACGACAGCGGCGACACCTTCGACCAGTCGCTGTCCAAGGGCTTCATCGAGATCTTCGGGATGTCCAGCAAGATCGCCGCGAAGCGGGATCTGCACCAGTAGCCTGCGTACCAGCGTCAAGCCCGCGTACGAGACGTGCGAGACGTACGAGACGTGCGCGACCACATCCAAGCCGCCTCCCCGCCCCGCGGCGGGGAGGCGGACGCACACCCCCTGGTCTGAGGAGCAACAGCGTGAGCAACGGCAACAGCGGCGACGTCCGGCTCTGGGGCGGCCGCTTCGCCGACGGCCCGTCCGAGGCACTGGAGAAGCTCAGCGCCTCCGTGCACTTCGACTGGCGCCTGGCGCCGTACGACATCGCCGGATCCCGCGCCCACGCCCGGGTGCTGCACACGGCGGGGCTGCTTAACCCCGATGAGCTGGAGCGGATGCTGGCGGGTCTGGACCGGCTGGAGGCCGATGTCGCCTCCGGCGACTTCACCGGCACCATCGCCGACGAGGACGTGCACACCGCGCTGGAGCGCGGGCTGCTGGAGCGGCTCGGCCCGGACCTCGGCGGCAAGCTGCGGGCCGGACGGTCCCGCAACGACCAGATCGCCACCCTCTTCCGGATGTATCTGCGCGACCACGCCCGGATCCTCGGCGGGCTGATCGCCGACCTCCAGCAGGCCCTGGTGGGGCTCGCGGAGGCACACCCCGACGTCGCGATGCCCGGCCGTACGCACCTCCAGCACGCCCAGCCGGTGCTCTTCGCCCACCATGTCCTCGCCCATGTCCAGGCGCTGTCGCGGAACGCGGAGCGGCTGCGGCAGTGGGACGAGCGCACCGCCGTCTCGCCGTACGGCTCGGGCGCGCTGGCCGGGTCCTCGCTCGGGCTCGACCCGCAGGCGGTCGCGGCCGACCTCGGCTTCGAGCGGGGCTCGTCCGCCAACTCGCTCGACGGCACGGCCTCCCGTGACTTCGTCGCCGAGTTCGCGTTCATCACCGCGATGATCGGCGTCGATCTGTCGCGGATCGCGGAAGAGATCATCCTCTGGAACACGAAGGAGTTCTCCTTCGTGACCCTCCACGACGCCTTCTCCACCGGCTCCTCGATCATGCCGCAGAAGAAGAACCCGGACATCGCGGAGCTGGCGCGCGGCAAGTCCGGCCGGCTGATCGGCAACCTCACCGGGCTGCTGGCCACGCTCAAGGCCCTGCCGCTCGCGTACAACCGCGACCTCCAGGAGGACAAGGAGCCGGTCTTCGACTCCTGCGACCAGCTCGAGGTGCTGCTCCCGGCCTTCACCGGGATGATGGCGACGCTGACCGTCAACCGCGAGCGCATGGAGGAGCTGGCCCCGGCCGGGTTCTCGCTCGCCACCGACATCGCCGAATGGCTGGTGCGGCAGGGCGTGCCGTTCCGGGTGGCACACGAGGTCGCGGGGGAGTGCGTCAAGGAGTGCGAGCTGACGGGCATCGAGCTCGACCAGCTCACCGATGAGCAGTTCGCCAAGATCTCCCCGCATCTGACGCCCGAGGTCCGCGGCGTCCTCAATGTGCCGGGCGCGCTGGCCGCACGCGACGGCCGCGGCGGCACCGCCCCCGTGGCGGTGCGGGCCCAGCTCGCGGAGGTCAAGGAGGATCTGGCCGCTCAGTACGCATGGGCGGGCGCCAAGCGCTGACCATCGGCTCATCGCTGAACGTCAGCCCGTAAGGGAGAGGTGGGGACCAGGCCATGGGTTTCGAACGACTCGCGAAGATCGCGACCCCCGGGGCGGGGGCGGCCCGGATCGGGCTCGGCCTGGCCGCGGTCGGCCGCCCCGCCTATATCAACCTCGGCCGGGACCGGGACCTCCCGGCTGAGCGCCCGGTCGAGGTGATGCGGCAGCGCAGCCATGAGCTGCTGGACGCCGCCTACGCCGCAGGGGTGCGCTATCTGGACGCGGCGCGCTCCTACGGCCGGGCCGAGGAGTTCCTCGCAAGCTGGCTGCGCGACCGCCCGGACGCCGCGCGGAACGTGGTGGTCGGCTCCAAGTGGGGCTATACGTACGTCGCCGACTGGCGTACGGACGCCGAGACGCACGAGGTCAAGGACCACGGCCTCCAGACCTTCGAGCGGCAGCGCGGGCTGACCGACGCGCTGCTCGGCGACCGGCTGGACCTCTACCAGATCCACTCGGTGACCCCCGAAAGCCCCGCCCTCACCGACCGCGAGCTGCACGCGCGGCTGGCGGAGCTGGCCGCCGAGGGGGTGACGGTCGGCGTGTCCACCAGCGGTCCGCGCCAGGCCGAGGCGATCCGCGCGGCGCTGGCCGTGGAGGTCGACGGGCGCCCGCTCTTCCGTACCGTCCAGTCCACCTACAACCTGCTGGAGCCCTCGGCCGGGGCGGCGCTGGCCGAGGCCCACGCGGCGGGCCGGGCGGTCATCGTCAAGGAGGCCGTGGCCAACGGCCGGCTCACCGAGGCGGCCGAGCGGCTCCCGGCGGCCCTGCGCCAGGTGGCCGAGGAGACGGGCGCGACTCCGGACGCCGTCGCGCTGGCGGCGGTTCTGCACCGCCCCTGGGTGACCGTCGTCCTCTCCGGCGCCGCCACGACGGCCCAACTGCGCTCGAATCTGGCCGCCGCCGACCTCCGCCTGGACGAGCGCCGGCGCACCGAGCTGGAGCGGCTGGCCGAAACCCCGGAGACCTACTGGCACCACCGCGCCGGGCTGCCCTGGTCCTGACCCCTGGCGGGGCCGTCGGCCTCCTGGCAGGTGGCCGGCTGGGCATGGGGTGAGTCGGCTGCTTCCAGCCCGGCCGGCGATTGAGGCCAGGCCGGAAGGGCGTGCGGGGGACGGGGGGGAGAGAGACGCGGCTACACCGCGCTCAGGAACGAGCGGACCGCACGGGCGTACGGCCGGGGCGCGTCGTCGTGGATCCAGTGACCGCACCCGGCGAATTCACGGAGCCTCGTGTTGGGGCGGCGGGCGACCATCTCATGGGCGTGGTCCGGCGGCAGCAGCGGGCTGTGCTCGCCGCGCATCAGCAGCGCGGGGCAGGAGGAGCCCAGCCAGTCGTCCCAGAAGTCACCGCACATGGCCTGCTGGGACGCCATCATATGGCTGGGCTCGAACAGCAGCCGCCAGCCGCCCGTTTGGGGGTCCCGCTCGGCGCTGTCGAGGAAGTACGAGGCGTCCGGAATGCCCCGGGACTCGATGTCGGCGCGCAGCTTCTCCCGGTCCACGGCCCAGGTCGGCCACCCCGAGACGTCGAGCACCGGATGGCTGACCACCGGACGGTCCGTCACCGCGCCGATGTCCTCCACGACGAGCGCGCTCACCAGGTCCGGATGGCGGGCGGCCAGGGCGTACGCGCCGACCGCGCCGGTGGAGTGGGCGACGACCGGGACCGGGCCCAGACGCAGCTCTCGCAGCAGCGCGGCGGCATCGGCCACGTACTCGTCCAGCGTGAACGGGCCACCGCCGCCGGTCAGCCCGTGCCCCCGCTGATCGAGAGCGATCACTCGCCGCTCGGGAGCGAGGGCGGCGGCCAGCGGGGCGTACATCCTGCCCCGGCCGAAGTGGCCGTGCAGGGCCAGCACCGGGTCGCCCGGTCCGCCGAAATCGGTCAGGGCGAATCGCCGGCCGCGCAGTGTCACGAAGTCGGGGGAGGGCACGGTCATCGTGGTCACCCGCGGCACTATAGTGCCCGGGCCCGGTGGTGACCAGCGGGTAGCGGAATCAGATCTTCCGCCCCTCTTCCGCCCCGCTGCCGACGGTCGGCGCCGACCGGAGACGGTACCGCCGCCGCCCGGCCGCGGAACCCCGGCGCCCCCGACACCCCACCCCCTACGCACCACCGCGGCGGCCCGGACACCGGACCGCCGCGGGTTTCGCCCGAAGCGTCAGGCCGCCGCCTTCGCCTTCGTGGCGTAGATGTCCACGTACTCCTGACCCGACAGCCGCATCACGTGGCTCATCACCTCGTCGGTCACCGCCCGCAGCACATAGCGGTCGCGGTCCATGCCCTCGTAGCGGGTGAACTCCAGCGGCTCGCCGAAGCGGACCTGGACCCGGCCCGGCCGCGGCAGCCCCTTGCCGCCCGGCTGGATCCGGTCGGTCCCGATCATCGCGAACGGCACCACGGGCGCGCCGGTCATCAGCGCGAGGCGGGCGATACCGGTACGGCCGCGGTAGAGGCGGCCGTCGGGGGAGCGGGTGCCCTCGGGGTAGATGCCGAAGACCCGGCCCTCCTCCAGTACCCGGCGCCCCGTCATCAGCGCCGCGACGCCGCCGCGTCCGCCGTCCCGGTCCACCGGGATCATGCCGACGCCGGTGAAGAACCAGGCCATCAGCCGGCCCCTGAGGCCCTTGCCCGTGACGTACTCGTCCTTGCCGATGAAGAAGACCTGACGGTCACAGACCAGCGGCAGGATCATCGAGTCGATGAAGGTGAGATGGTTTCCGGCGAGGATCACCGGACCCGAGCCCGGAATGCCCTCGGCCCCCTCGACCCGTGGGCGGAACATCAGGCGCATCAGCGGACCGAGTACTGCCTTCAGAAACGCGAATCGGGACACGGGCCCTCCGGTCGGGGTCAAAGTCTGGGGCGCACCGTCGTACGGTCCGTCAACCTCGTACCGCACCGGAGCGCCGATGAGGACGATACTCGCCGGTCGCGCCCCGGCGCACACCAGGTTCACCCACCTGGTACGCAGTGTTGACCCGCGTTCCCTCCACGTTTCGTCCGATGTCTCTCGTAGGAAAGCTGCCCACGCCTACCATCAGCCCATCTTCTGACTGGATTTGACAGGTGTTGAACACCACATCAAGGAGTGCAGATGGAGCGGGAGCAACAGCCCGGACGGCGCGCCCTGCTGGGGGCCGCGGCCCTCGGCGCGGGAGCGGTGGCGCTGAGCGGCGCGGGCACGGCGACGGCC